>JAADIJ010000020.1 GCA_013151335.1 Alphaproteobacteria bacterium
GAAGGTCTTTCACCATGATCGTTTCGCGCTTTTCGTTGAAATACCAGTATCCGGCACCGCCTCCTGCGACCACACTGAGCAGTAAAGACATGCTTGTTCCGAAGCCCGATGAAATAACCACAAAGACGATGACAAATACAGCCAGCCCTATGGAAGCAGTTTTCTTTATCAGGTTGAGCTGGATCGCGGCAATCAGGATTGCGTCATGAAAACGGTACCGCTTCATGATCGCCTCTTCCTCTGCATCTAATACAATTCTGCCCCAATGCTCAAAGCGTACACGAATAAATCTGCCTGGCGATTGCTTCCGTTTGAATAGCAAATCCACAACACCCTCCATTCAATTTTAACAATATGAAGATGTGACGGCATTCAACCCTATAGAGTCAAGTGCCGCGCGACTAATACCCGTTTATTCCCTTTCGCCGAAAAGGGAATGAAGTCATGGGAAAAACTGACAGAAAATGAGAATCTATTTGACGAAATATGATCCTATGGATGGGGTAGGCCCTTTCCAAAAAAGGGGGATACAGGAAGCGCTCTCTGTAACTGTCTCGTATCTATGACCCCAGCCTGTTCTTAAGCATAAAAGAAGCACATAAAATCATTGAAAACAAAAGGCCTGCCAGGAAATAGGTCGGGTGACCAGATTATGCACACCCAGCCACCCTGCTCCTTATGCAGGAGTGTCGGTCAGGTCTTCGCGACGGTCCAGTCGTTCTTGCAGCCAGTCCAACACTTCACCCTCAACCCATCCCACCCTGTTCGGGCCGAGTTGTATCCGTTTGGGAAACGTCCCGGCCTTTTCCAGTCTGGCCACGTGTTGTGGCGAGTACAGAACCAACTCCTTGAGCTGGCGTTTTGAAAGTATCCGCATCTCGATCTCTCCATGTTTGAAGAGCATCGCGATGCCCCAGGTTACAACAATACCCAGGCCAAATCAGGTTATCAGTTTGCAGTTAGATTGACGAGAATTTCTTGGAATGCTGAAACTTATCTGAGTATATAAGAACATTTATTCACGATTCATTTGTTGGACAAATGTTGGACAACATCAAAATTAAGGAATAACCATTTGTTTATTATCAGTTTATGAATCTCTTCGCCCGCTCCAAATTTCCCCATAGAAACCTCTAATTACGGCGACGGTGCCGACAATTGTCGATCTTGCGAGTGTTGCTCCAATAACGAAGGCGGGCGATTTTTTGTGCGTGCATACGCGTCAGCCTCCGCGGGCGAAGTTTTGGATGTTGGAGAGTTAGGTAGCCATAAAGGCGACTTCCGTGTGGCCCGACCCTAAAGCCGCCCCTCCAGAACATAGCGCAGCATCCGCACCACTTGGCCGGGGTTTTCGCACACCGCCAGCGCCGCTGCATCCACCTCTTTCAAGGCATGCTGATGCTCGTCCCCATGCATCACGATCAGCGATTTGCCCAGAGCTGCCGCCATTCCCGCGTCAAACGCCGCGTTCCATTGGCGGTATTTTTCGCCAAACCGCACCACCACGATATCGGCATCGCTCAGGCCTTTGCGCGTGCGAATGGCGTTCAGACGCGCACTTTTATTGTCGTGCCAGAACTTGTCGGTTTCGGCCCCCATGATGGCAACACCGCAATCGTCCGAGGTGGCGTGATCGGTCACGGGGAATGAGAACTCCACCGCCAAACCCTTGGCGCCCTTGATCACATCATGGCGCCAATCGGTGTGGATCTCGCCCGACAAATAGACCTTCAAAACCATCAAATCTCTCCCGAATAATCCGCTCGTTTACGTTCGCAATGTGCCGCCGGTTGCCTTGGCCACCTTGTCGATGATCTTGGCGGAAACCGCCTCAATCTCTGCGTCAGTCAAGGTCGCGTTCTTGGGTTGCAAGCGCACCGAGATCGCGATGGATTTATTGCCCTCCCCCATCTGCGAGGCAGCCTTTTCGCCCGCGAAAACGTCAAAAACCGAGGCGGCGGTAATCAGAGCCTTGTCGGCCCCTTTGGCGGCGTTAAGCAAGGTTAACGCTTCGACCTTTTGGTCGACAACAAAGGAGAAATCACGTTCAACCGACTGTAAGTCACTGATTTTCAGGGCAGGTCGTGTTGCAGATCTGGATTTCGGGAATGGCGCATTAACGACGAATATTGTAAACGCAACCGCCGGACCCTTAATGCCCATGGCGCTTAAAACCTTGGGGTGGACCTCGCCAAAGCTGGCGAGAATATTCTTTGGCCCAAGCGACAGATGCCCGGCGCGCCCCGGATGCCACCAGTTTGGCACATCGCGCCGCACCATCAATTTGACAGGCGCACCAATCGCCGCCAGAACCGCCTCGGCGTCGGCCTTGGCATCATAAAGATCGACCGCGCGCCGCGTATCATGCGCGTCACGCGGACCGTTCATGCCGATCGACAAGCCACTTGCCTCCATATGCTGATCCTCAGGCTCGCCTCCGTCAAAGGCCGGACCGACCTCAAACAGCGCCAGATCGGCAAATCCCCGTGCCTGATTTCGCGCCGCTGCCTGCAACAGACCGGGCAAAAGATTGGGCCGCATATGGCTCATTTCGCTGGAGATAGGATTGGCCAAACGGGTGGCATCCTGCCCGCCGCCAAACATCTCGGCAGCCGTTTGGTCGATGAAGGAATAGGTCACACATTCACTATATCCAAGGGCCGCGATTTGCCGCCGCACGACCGA
The DNA here is from genome assembly GCA_013151335.1 of Alphaproteobacteria bacterium. Taxonomy (GTDB): domain Bacteria; phylum Pseudomonadota; class Alphaproteobacteria; order Rhodobacterales; family Rhodobacteraceae; genus UBA5972. The sequence goes on from JAADIJ010000020.1 coordinate 2,686, forward strand.
TTCCCGGCGCTGAATTGGCGTCAGGATCGGGCGGGTAACGCCGCTGGTTTCGCGCGCCAGCGACCTGCCTTCAAGCTTGGTTAACGAGGCGATGCGGGCGATTTCCTCGACCAGATCAGCCTCGCCCTGCACGTCAGGTCGCCATGTGGGCGGGGTAACTTCGCTACCTTTTAGCTTAAATCCCAATGCCTTAAGGGTGGCGGTCTGGGTTTCAGCCGCGATCTCCATCCCCACAAGCGAGCTGACCCGATCAGTGTCGAGCCGATAGCTGCGCGCAACGTCTGGCACGTTACCTGCGACCACAATCTCTGAGGCTTGGCCACCACAAATCTCCAAGATCAGACGCGTGGCCAACTCCAGCCCTTCGCCGGTAAAAGCCGGGTCAATCCCGCGCTCAAACCGATAGCGCGCATCGGAGTTTATCTTGAGCTTGCGCCCGGTGGCGGCGATGGTGATCGGGTCCCAATAAGCGCTCTCGACAAACACGTTTTGCGTGGTCTCGGTGCAGCCGGTTTGGACCCCGCCCATAATGCCGGCGATGCTTTGCACGCCTTGGCCGTCACTGATCGCCATCATGCCCGCGTCAAGGCGATAATCCTTGTCGTCAAGCGCCGTAAGACCCTCGCCTCCGGAGGCAAAATGCACCCGCAAATCGCCTTGAACCTTGTCGGCGTCAAACACGTGCAGCGGGCGATTGCGGTCATAGGTGAAAAAGTTGGTCACATCCACCAGCGCCGAAATTGGCCGCAAGCCGATGGCGCGCAGACGGTCCTGCAACCATTGCGGCGAAGGCCCATTTTTGACATCTTTTATCAAGCGCCCCATGAAGACGGGACAGGCCTTGGCTTGGACCTCGGCATCAATCGTGACGTTAATTTTAGATTTGAAACTGCCGGTAACCGCTTGAGTCTTAGGGGTTTTCAACGTGCCAAGCCCACGCGCGGCCAAATCTCGAGCCACGCCCTCAACCCCCAACGCATCCGGTCGGTTCGGCGTGATGGCGATGTCGATCACCGGATCATTGCGATTGGTATAGTCAATGAAAAGCGCCCCCATCGGCGCATCCTCAGACAGCTCAATGATGCCGTCATGCTCGTCTGAAACCATCAATTCACGCTCTGAACACAGCATCCCGTTGGAGGCCACATCGCGGATCACACCGGGTTTCAGCACCATATCAATCCCCGGCACATAAGAGCCCACCGGCGCGAAAACTCCGACCAGACCCGTGCGCGCATTGGGCGCTCCGCACACCACCTGAACCTCCTCGGTCGGGCCATCCGGTCCCTCGGGCCACGTCTCGACCCGGCACAGGCGTAAACGATCCGCATTGGGGTGTTTGACCGCCTCGATCACGCGGCAGATGCGAAAATCGCCAAGGCTATCGGCGGGATTTTCGACCCCCTCAACCTCCAGCCCCAAATCGGTGAGGGCATAGAGGATTTCGTCGAGGCTTGCCGTTGTTTCGAGATGGGTTTTGAGCCAGTTCAGGGTGAATTTCATCGGGTTGGGCTTTCGTCAGAATGGGTCGTTAGCAAGGGCGCAAAAAAGGGAAGGCTTGAGAGCCGCCTCACCCGCTCAACCCCGCATGCAGGCTTGGCATATCGAGTGCGCGGAAACCGTAATGCCTCAGCCAGCGCAGATCGCTGTCGAAAAACGCGCGCAGATCGGGGATGCCGTATTTCAGCATGGCGATCCGGTCGATGCCCATGCCAAAGGCGAAGCCTTGATATTTATCGGCGTCAATCCCGCCAGCGGCCAGAACCTTGGGATGAACCATGCCCGAACCCAGCACCTCCATCCAGTCGTCACCCTCACCGATTTTAAGCTGGCCGTCTGACCATGAACACTGAATATCGACCTCAGCCGAGGGTTCCGTGAACGGGAAATGGCTGGCGCGAAAGCGGGTTTTGATGCCGTCGATTTCAAAAAACGCGCTGAAAAACTCCTCCAGTACCCATTTGAGATTGGCCATCGAGATGTCACGGCCAAGCGCCAACCCCTCGATTTGATGAAACATCGGGGTGTGGGTCTGGTCGTAATCGGCGCGGTAAACCCGACCCGGTGCGATGATGCGACAGGGCGCGCCATGCTCTTGCATATAGCGGATCTGAACCGGGCTGGTATGGGTGCGCAAGACGTTGGGGACGCGGGTATCATCGGCGTCGCGGTGCATGTAAAACGTGTCCATCTCGGTGCGGGTCGGATGCTCTGGCGGAATATTCAGCGCGTCGAAATTGAACCAGTCGCTCTCGATTTGCGGCCCTTCGGCGACCGAAAAACCAAGGTCAGCGAAGATCGCGGCGACCTCCTCGGTGACCTGACTGACCGGATGGATCGAGCCTTGGCGCGACGGGCGACCAGCCATGGTCACGTCGAGCCACAGACGCGCCTCAAGTGCGGCGTCGCCAAGCGAGGCTTTTCGCGCGGCCAAGGCCGAAATGATCTCGCCCTTCAGCGCATTCAGCGCCGGGCCTGCGGACTTGCGCTCCTTGGGCGTCATCTTGCCAAGCTCGCGCATTTTCATGGCAACCTCGCCCTTTTTGCCAATGGCGGCAAGGCGGAGTGTCTCCAGCGCGCCCTCTTCAGAGGCGGCCATGATCCCGTCGAGATATTTCTTCTTTAGCGCATCAAGGCCGTCCATAATCATTCCAGTCCAGCAAGTTTCGTTGCGCTTTTTGCTATCCACAAGGGGCGCAAATTGCAAGGGGCTGCACTGCAAACGACAAGCGGTGCGCCGGTCTCAAAACACAAAAAACCCCGCGAGCAATCGCGCGGGGCTTTTCCGATTTCATCTTGGCGAGTTTTACGCCAGCGCGGCCTTGGCAGAGGCAACAATCGCACCGAACGCGTCGGGTTCATGCACGGCCAGATCGGCCAGAACCTTGCGGTCTACTTCGATACCGGCAAGGCTCAACCCATTGATAAAGCGCGAATATGTCAGCGCTTCGTCATGGCTGCGCACGGCGGCATTGATGCGTTGAATCCACAAAGCGCGGAAATTGCGCTTGCGTACCTTGCGGTCGCGGGTCGCGTATTGGTTGGCCTTGTCGACGGCTTGGGTTGCGGTGCGGAAGTTGCGCGAACGCGCGCCGTAATACCCGGCGGCGGCTTTGACAACTTTACGATGACGGGCGTGCGAGGAGACGCCCCCTTTTACTCTGGACATATCTCAGACTCCTTAACGCGCGTAGGGCATGTATTTTTTAATAATCGACTCGTCGGCAGCACAGAGAACTGTCCGCCCGCGCGCATTGCGCAGAAACTTGTTGGATCGTTTGATCATACCGTGGCGTTTACCAGCTTGGCCGGCTTTAACCCGGCCCGAGGCTGTCACTTTAAAGCGTTTTTTGGCGCCTGATTTGGTCTTCATCTTGGGCATTTCCGTCTCCTTTTGCAGGAATGGTCATGAAGCGCGCCACGGCAGCCCTTTGGCCGGACACGCAGTCGAAGGTCGTTCTATAAGAGGGGTGCGGGTGCTTGGCAAGCGGAAACGCCCGACCATTTGCCTAATTCACGATCAAGCCAATAACCGTAACAAACGCCCGTGGAATATCGCTGAATTGCAGGCCGTCAGGTGCCAAAAATGCCGCCCAGACCAGCAAACCAGCGGCGATAGCCAGTACCACGGCGGCGTTTCTCGAGCGGCGGCCCTCAATCCACGCATTCATGATCGAGACCCCTGACAAAACCGCCAAAACGGAGCCCGATACCAGTGCGATCTCAAACGTCATGCTGTTCCCTTGGCTACTCAGTCGGCCTCAAAATCGTCAATCAAGCGCATTTCAATCGGCGAGACTCGCAGGATGTTGGTCGTGCCCGGCTGGTTAAAAGGGATGCCCGCAGTGACAACGATAGAGTCGCTATCCTCGCCAAATTCGTACTTCTTGGCTGCGCGCGCCGCGTTGACCACGGCGTTTTTGAACCGGGCAACGGCGGTGGTTTTAACACAATGCATACCCCAAAACAAACAGAGCCGCCGGGCGGTATCCTCAAGCGGTGTAAGGGCGATGATCGGCACGCGAGGCCGCTCGCGCGAGACTTTTTGTGCGGTGGTTCCTGAATGGGTAAAGCAACAAATCGCTTTAACATCAGTGGTTTCGGCAATTTCGCGCGCCGCCACGGTGATAGCGTCGGCGACACTTTTAGAGGCAGCGGTGCGCGAGGCCTCGATCACTTCGCGGTAGGTCGGATCACTTTCGACCTCGACCGCCACATCGCTCATGGTGGAAACCGCCTCGATTGGAAACTCGCCCGCAGCGGACTCCGCCGACAGCATGACCGCATCGGCCCCCTCGTAAATCGCGGTGGCCACATCGGACACTTCGGCGCGGGTCGGCACGGGTGAGGTGATCATGCTCTCCATCATCTGGGTGGCCACAATCACCGGCTTGCCCACATCGCGACAGGCCCGAACCAGACGCTTTTGGATCGGCGGCACGTTTTGCACCGGCAACTCGACGCCAAGATCGCCGCGCGCCACCATGATGCCGTCGGACACGGCCAAAATCTCGGCAAAAGCCTTGACCGCCGCCGGTTTTTCGATTTTTGAAATGATGGCAGCACGATCCTTGATCAGCACGCGCGCCTCGGTCACATCCTCGGGCCGCTGCACGAATGAAAGCGCCATCCAGTCGACACCCAGAGCGCAGGCAAATTCCAAATCCTTATGGTCCTTGGGCGAAAGCGCCGCCAGCGGCAGGATCACGTCGGGCACGTTGACGCCCTTACGGTTGGAAATCTCGCCCCCGACCTCGACCACACAATCGGCGAAATCATCGCCACAGCTTGTGACTTGCAATCGGATTTTGCCATCATTGATCAACAGGGTCTCCCCCACGCTCAGCGCGGCAAATATCTCGGAATGGGGCAGGCAAACCCTGTTAAGCGTGCCCTCGGCGGGATCAAGATCAAGGCGAAACTTGGCCCCGACTTCCAGCATCTCGGAGCCATTGGCGAACGCCCCACAGCGCAGTTTCGGGCCTTGCAGATCGGCGAGAATGGCAATCGGTCGATCCAACTCCTGCTCGACTTCGCGGATCATGGCGTGACGGGCGCGCAACTCTTCATGGGTTCCGTGGCTCATATTGAGACGGAAAACATCGGCCCCGGCCTCAAACAGCGCGCGGATCATCTGTTTGGTGTCAGATGCCGGCCCCAGAGTTGCCACGATTTTCACACTGCGATTTCTTCTCATTACCTATCCCATTTCCCGATTTTTGGCGCTCTTTTCGGCTGGCCCTGCCGATCACGCGCATCTTTCGCGCATATCTGGTGCAAATGTCAAATCTCTACAACTGGCGTCTTGTCGCTGCAAAAGTTTTCGCTATCTATAACCCAAAGGGTAAATATTTCATGTCAATTATCACCAATGCCACCGAAATCATCGGTGAGGCGCGCGGCGCGGCGCTGGTTATCAGTTGTGATCACGCCAGCAACCGGGTGCCTGACGCGGTCAATAACGGCAGCCTCGGGCTGAACGACAACGATATGGCGCGCCATATCGCCTATGATGTGGGGGCTGCCGGGGTCTCGCGGCATCTGGCGTGCCTACTTGACGCGCCCGTGATCCTGTCGCGGTTTTCGCGGCTGGTGATTGATCCCAACCGGGGCGAGGACGACCCGACGCTGGTGATGCAGCTTTATGACGGGACGATTATACCGGCCAATCGCGCGCTGAGCGAGGCCGATCTCGCTGCGCGCACCCGCACGCTTTACCGCCCCTATCACGCGGCCTTCGCCAAGCTGATGGCGGCGCGCAAAAACCCGATCCTGATCGTAATTCACAGCTTCACCCCCCAACTTGAAGGCCGCCCCAAGCGCCCGTGGCAGGTGGGCGTGCTGTTTGTCAAACAGGACCAGCGCCTCAGCACCCCGCTCATTGAACTGTTGCGCGCCGAGGACGATATTTGCGTCGGCGCAAACGAGCCTTATGACGGCCATCTGCCCGGCGACAGTGTCGAGCGCCACGCCCTTTTGCAAAACCGCCCCAACATCCTGATTGAGCTGCGCAACGATCTGATCCGCGATGACGCGCAACAGCGCCATTGGGCCGAACGCCTCGCCCCCCTGATCACGGGCGCAATCGCCGCCGCCAACCTGACCTGAACGGAGCCATCACATGGACCAACAAACCCAACTCGAAATCGAGGCCGCCGCCTTTCGCACCCTGCGCGATCACTTGATGACCAAGCGCGTTGACGTGCAAAACATCGACCTGATGAACCTAGCCGGATTTTGCCGCAACTGCCTGTCGCGCTGGTATCAAGAGGCCGCCAACGCGCGCGGCATCGACATGGACAAGGCTCAGGCGCGCGCGGCATTTTATGGCATGGATTATGTTGAGTGGCGCGAGAAATACCAGACCGAAGCCAGCCCGCAACAACAGGCCGACTTCAAAACCGCATTCGCAGAAAACGTCGGTGAAGCTCCGAAATAACCCGCTTCCAATTGGCGCAAATATCCCCGCCGGAGGCAAATTTCATCCGCGCGCATCTTAACAGCCGCGCGCATCAAATTGCGTTTTTGCGGCTTTCCTCAAGATAAATATCACGCAATCTCGACGCATTCCGACCTGGCTTGCCGCTACCTATGGCCACGCCGTCGATCTCCACCACGGGGGTCACAAACATGGTCGCCGACGAGATAAAGGCCTCGTCAGCAGATTGGGCCTCCTCAATGGTAAAGGGGCGCTCCTCGACCTCCATCTGGGCCTCGCGCGCGAACCGCAAAACGGCGGCGCGAGTGATGCCGTGCAGGATATCGTTTGAGAGGTTGCGCGTGATGATCCTGTTGCCCTTGATGATATAGGCGTTGTTGCTGGTGCCCTCAGTTACCAGCCCGTTTTCCACCAGCCACGCATCGTCGCAACCAGCCTTTTTGGCCATCATTTTGCCCATGCTCGGGTAAAGCAACTGCACGGTTTTGATGTCACGCCGCGCCCAGCGCTCGTCGGGGATCGAGATCACTTTGATGCCGTCGCGCGCCGAGGGGCTGTCGGTGATACCCGGCTTTGACTGCGTGAACAAAACCACCGTTTGCGGGGTCTCAACAGGGTCGGGAAACACGAAATCACGATCAGCGGGCGCTCCACGGCTGATCTGCAAATAGACCCCGCCATCAACCACCTCATTGACGCGCAAAAGCTCGCGGTGGATCTCCAAAAGATCGGCGCGTGACAACGGGTTTTTCATCCCCAACTCGTTTAACGAGCGCGCCAGCCGCACCACATGACCATCAAAATCAATCAGCTTGCCGCCCAGCACCGAGGTCACCTCATAAACCGCGTCGGCCATCAGAAACCCGCGATCAAAGATCGAGACCTTGGCCTGATCTTCCGGCAAGTATTCCCCGTTCAAATAAACGATACGTCCCATATTTTCCTCTTTCTTCTATCCCCAAAGCGCTGGCGGGGCCGGATGGATGCCCTGATCATCAAACCACAGCGCGACCTCGCGGTCTTGGGCCAACAACAGCGGCCCGTCAAGGTCGGTGAACGCCGCCCCCTGCGCCACAAGGATCGCCGGAGCCATCGCCAGCGACGAGCCGACCATGCAGCCGACCATCACCCCGAAATCGGCGGCAATCGCGGCATCGCGCAAGGCCAGAGCCTCGGTCAAACCGCCGGTTTTATCGAGTTTGATATTAACCAAATCATATTTGCCCGCCAACGCGGCCAACGAGGTGCGATCATGGCAGCTTTCATCAGCACAAACCGGCAATATCCGGTCCATCTCTAAAAGGGCGTCGTCTTGTCCTGCTGGCAAGGGTTGCTCCACCATCTCGACCCCGAGATCGAGCAGAACCGGTGCAAGCCGCGCGTAAAGCTCCGGCGTCCAGCCCTCGTTGGCGTCAACGATGATCCGAGCGTCAGGCGCGCCTTTGCGCACCGCCTGAATGCGCGAAATATCCTCGCTTCCACCGCCGAGCTTGGTTTTCAACAGCGGTCGCGCACGATTAATCCGGGCCTGCGCCTCCATCTTGTCAGGCGCTTCCAGCGACAGCGTAAACGCGGTGATTTCCGCCCTTGGCGCGTCCAGACCGGCCAGTTGCCACACCGGCATACCGGCTTGTTTGGCCGCCAAATCCCACAGCGCACAATCAACCGCATTGCGCGCGGCCCCTGCGGGCAACGCCTCTTGCAATGCCGCGCGACTGATCGGCATTTTCAGCCCGTTAATCTGGGCGCTCACCGAGGCAAGGCTCTCGCCGTAGCGCGCGTAAGGCACACATTCGCCCATGCCACTCACCCCGTTTTCACTGATGGTAACGGTCAAAACCTGCGCCTCTGTGCGTGAGCCTCGAGCGATGGTAAACACTTGCGCCAGTTGAAAAATATCGGCTGTGAGCGTCAGTTTCATACCTAGATTGCCTCCATCGCATCGACCAATCGCGAGGCTCCCTGAACATAAGGATCAACCGTCGGCAAGCCCACCCGTGCCTCGGTCTGAGCCAAATAATCAAGCGCCTCTTGCTTGCCAAGATGCTGGGTATTGACCGAAATAGCCACCACTTTGCAACCGGGATTAGAGACCCGCGCCATCTGCAACGCGACATCGCGCAACTCCTCCAGCGAGGGTTGAACATGGTCGGGAAGGCCTCGCATATGGGTGCGGGTCGGCTCGTGACACAAGATCAGTGCATCAGGCTGTCCCCCATGCACCAAGGCCATGGTCACGCCGGAGTAAGAGACGTGAAACAGACTGCCCTGCCCCTCAATGATGTCCCAATGGTCAGGGGCCGCATCCGGGGTCAAATACTCGACCGCTCCGGCCATGAAATCGGCAATCACCGCGTCAAGCGGCACGCCGGAGCCGGTGATCAGGATGCCGGTTTGCCCGGTCGCGCGAAAATCCGCGTCCAGCCCACGCGCGCGCATTTCACGCTCAATCGCGATGCCGGTATACATCTTGCCAACCGAGCAATCGGTGCCAACAGCCAGACAGCGTTTGCCGGTGCGCCGCACCCCGTTTGCAATCGGATAAGAGGCATTTGGCACGCGCACATCATGCAGCGTGCAGCCATGAGTTTGCGCGGCGGCAACCAGTGCAGGCTCTGATCGCAGCAGATTGTGAAGGCCGCTGGCAATATCGAACCCCATCTTGAGCGCCTCGACCAAAACCGCCCTCCACGCCTGCGAAATCACTCCGCCGCGATTGGCAACCCCGATCACAAGGGTCTTGGCACCAGCAGCCTTGGCCTCGGCCAATGTCATGTCGGCAAGCCCCATATCGGCGTTACAGCCGGGCATGCGAAACTGCCCAACCGACACATCAGGCCGCCAGTCCTTGATGCCTTGCGCGACCTTGGCGGCAAGCGCGTCCGGCGCATCCCCGAGGAACAAAAGATATGGTGTCTGGATCATGGCCCTACCCCTTAGATATGAAGGAAGTTAGATATGAAGAATTCCAGCTTCGGGTCTAGAAGATTTCCACGCGAAGCTTCTGTGAATTAACGCCCTCGGCAAGTGAAATATCGCAATTTTCTTCGCGAAATAGCCAGAGTTAGCGAAGATTATTCGCCACCAGCGCTGATCAATGCAAGAAACCCACAGGCGTGTTTTCGTCCTTATAATAGTCAAGCGGAGCCTCCGAGCGCACGGCGGTCTGACGTTTGAACTCAAAGATCATCTCGCCATCTTCCGCTGAGGAACAAATCACCAGACACTGATAAAGCGGGCGCGCTCCGTCATAAATATCAACGAATCCGCGCAGATGCGGCGCGTTCTCTGCCTCCAGCGAAAAGCCGTTATCCCACAGGCGCAAAATGGGATAAACCTCGCCATCCACATGCAAACGCAGGCGGTTTTTACGCCCTAAATCGCGCTTACGCGCAAGGCGCAGCCCTTCTTTCACATAATCCGGCAGATCGTAAAACATCGGTCAATACCCCCCAAAGGCATATTGAATCAAAGACGATTCGCCGGAATTTTCAAGCCCCCTAAGGTTGAAAATTTTTCAACTGTTGTGTTCTTCCACCAGATCAACCCCGACCACGGGGCGCAAAACATGGGGCTTTTGCGCGTCATAAAGGGCGGAGTCCACAAACTCCTGCGTCTCGGCCATAGCAGGCCCGACAAGAATCAGCGCCGTGCGGGTGATTTTGGCCGCGCGCATCGGCAGCTCCAACACCAATTCGCGCGTACCGGAGCGGATCGCATTTGCAGCGATGGAGCGTGCGAAACTTAGGCCATTAAGCAGGGCGCGATAGGCGATAATCTGGGCATTTGCGATCAGGCGATGGGCCTTCAGCGTCATCAGTTCGGGATCGCCGCGGCCAAGACCGATGCCGTATCAAGTGCCGCTCATCGCTTGACCAAGCTCCACTGGGTGACCGGCATCATCGGCCGCCAGCCAGTCAACCCGCCAATCGGCTGGGCGCGTTTCACGTCGATCTTGACCATATCGCCGCCAAATTCGGCGAACAAACCCATCAGAACCGCCTCGCTCTCCAGCGTTACCGCATTGGCGACCAGACGCCCGAGCGGACGCAGCGCCGCCCAGCTTGCGGCGAACACCTCGCGCGACAAACCACCACCGATAAAGATCGCGTCTGGAGCTCGCAGCCCGGCCAGTGCCTCGGGAGCGGAGCCGGCGATAATCTCAAGCTTGGGGGTACCAAGTGCCAGCGCATTGGCGGCGGCAAAAACCCGCCTTTCGGCGCGCGGCTCGATGCCGATAGCGGTGGCATAACGCGCGGCACGCATCCACTCCACAGCGACCAGCCACAGCCGCAACCCACGTCCCATAACAGTGCTCCGCGCATGGGCATAAGCTTGGCCAGAGTGGCCGCGCGCACCTCTTGCTTGGTCATGGTGCCGTCGGATTGAAACAAATCATCACTCAGCCCCGGCACCCGAGGCATCAGGGCGGCATCGCTCGCGGCAACACACTCCACCGCCAGCGTGTTAAAGGCGGGAACCTCATACGACCAGCTTTCGGCCAGCCCGTCAAACCGCACCTCGTCAGCCCCGCCCATGGCCGCAAACACCGTCATGCGGCTTTTGCCAAAACCGCGCGAGGCCAGAAAACCGGCGATCTGTGCGGGCGTGTCCTCGCCCGTGGTCAGAATCAGCAAGCGTTGCATCGGCTGAATGAACGCAATCATCTGCTCGACCGGACGACCATGCACGGTCAGCGTCTCCAGATCGGCCATCGACCAGCCCATGCGCGCGGCGGCCAATTGAAACGCGCCTACTTGTGGATGATAGGTGATGGCGGCGGGATCAATCGCGCGCCCGATCCGCGCGCCAACCGAGTACCAAAGCGGATCGCCCGTAGCCAAAACCACCACGCGCCTGCCTTGATAGGTTTTGAGCGTGTCAATCAGCGCATCAAACGGCGATGGCCAAGAGACCCTCTCGGCCTCTGGATTATCTGACAACGTGTGATGCCGGTCCCCGCCAATGATGATTTCGGCGGCCTCGACCACGGCGCGGGTAGCAGGCGTCAGCCCGTCCAGACCGTCCTCGCCAATACCGACAATATGTAACCACGGTGTCATATTTCCCCCTTTGGCAAACCTTTTGCCAATGCGTTTACGCCAGCCGAGGCCATAGCCGAGCCGCCTTTACGCCCGCGCAGCGCCACGAATTCCGCCCCGCGCGCATCGTTCGCCAGCTCGGCCTTGCTCTCGGCCGCCCCGACAAAACCCAACCGTGGGGATGTCGTTTTTGGAATGCATGGCCGCGAAAATATGCCCGGAACGGCAAGAATTTTTGTGCAACCTTTGGCGCGCAGACGGTCCAGCCCGTCACGGATAACCGATTTGGCAAAATCCAGATAGCCGTATTCGATCGGCCAGTAAGAGGATAGCAAAGTGGGCAATTTCTCGGCCAAAACCGCGAATTCATCCGCCGCTGCCTGACTGCGCGAGCCGTGGCCACATATCATCGCACCGATTTTAGTCATGTTCTAACCCCTCGTCTCGATATCCTAACAAGAAGTAAAGGCCCTGATAGAGCCGTTAACAATACGGCCTGAGATCCCCAAGCTGGACCGATCCCGTCGCAGCGCACCTCTCAGGCGCCGATGTCGGGGCGTCGTCATGATTTCTATAATATGCGCGGGCGTGGCAATGCAACGCTGGAATCGCCGCGCCAGAGGCCGGTTGCGAGCAGTAGTCACGCGATCTCCATCGCATACTGTTTCGTAATTCGAAACAATCTTGTTATATTTTAGCTATTGATGCAGATTACTATTGCCTTAACTTCCGTTAAAATATCATTAACGGAAAGGTGCGCCCAATGGGACAACTCATCAACGGAAAATGGAGTACCGAGTGGTACGACACCAAGTCATCAGACGGTAAATTCCTGCGCACCACCGCCGGATTTCGCAACTGGATCACCCGGGACGGCGCACCGGGACCAAGCGGGACGGGAGGGTTTCTCCCTGAAAGCGGGCGCTATCACCTCTATGTTTCCTACGCCTGCCCATGGGCGCATCGCACGTTGATTTTCCGCGAGATCAAAGGTTTGTGCGACCATATCTCCGTCGATGTGGTTCACCCGGAAATGTTGGAAGACGGCTGGAGTTTCGCCTCCAACTATCCCGGCTCAACCGGTGACCACCTGTTTCAAAAACCTTTCCTTCGCGATATTTACACCCGCGCCGAACCCTTGGTTTCGGGCCGAGTGACCGTGCCGGTTTTATGGGACAAAGCCAGCGATACCATCGTGTCAAACGAGTCATCCGAAATCATTCGCATGTTCAATTCCGCCTTTGACCAACTCACCGGCAATACCAATGATTACTGGCCCGAAAATCTACACGCCGAGATTGAGGCCCTAAATTCCCGTATCTATTCTGGCCTTAATAACGGCGTTTACAAAGCCGGGTTCGCGACATCACAACCAGCCTATGACGAGGCCGTCGCCAATGTATTTGAGACGTTGGAATGGCTGGAAAACCACCTGAAATCGAATCGTTACTTAATAGAAAATCAGATAACGGAGGCCGACTGGCGGCTATTTACGACCTTGATCCGCTTTGATCCAGTCTATCACACCCATTTCAAATGCAACCGAAAATGGCTGCGCGAATACCCCAATCTCTGGGCCTATACCCGTGAGCTTTATCAGCGGCCAGATGTGGCCAAGACCGTCAAGATCGACCATTTCGTGCGCCACTATCACAAGAGCCATAAAACCATAAACCCTTACGGCATCCTACCTATCAATCCAGAAATAGACTATGATGAGCCCCATGAGCGCGAGGCAATTTAGGCCTCGGCTCGGCCTTTCCGGGCTGGTTTCTCACTCACCTTTGGTTAACACTTGTGACCAAATGATTAGGGTTCGCGCAAATGTTGCCGCTCGCGCCGATATTTGCGTTGCACGGTCAGTCGAAATCCGCTTGATGGGCGCACCGTCAGCTGGAGAGTATGCATGACCACAATGATTACGATCTGCGACACCTGCAAACGCGGTGATTGGGCCGAATGCGGTCTCGAGCAAGCCGATGGCGAGCGTCTTGCGGCGCTTATCCAAGACGCGGTTGTAGGTATCTCAGGGGTGACAACCCGTCGACATTCTTGCCTCATGGGCTGCAGTCTGGCCATTCAAAGTGTTAACAAGCTGACCTATGTGCTCGGAGATTTTGAAGCGCTGCCAGAACAAGCCAGCGCAATTGTCGAATATGTACGCCTCCACAGCCAAAGCGAAACCGGCAAAGCGGAAATTCGGGCGTGGCCTCAAGCCATTAAAGGGCATTTTGTCAGCCGCCTGCCCGTGTTGCCCGCGACCGATCAGAAATGACGCACGCGTGCGATCATGCCCCCGATCATGCCCCCGATCATGGTGGCGCACTTGACGCGGCAATCGCCCAATTTGGCGGAGCGCGTTCGGAGTGGGTTGATCTGTCAACCGGCATCAATCCGCACCGCTATCCGTTACCGGATTTTACCCCGTCAGACTGGTCCGACCTGCCGGATCACGGCGCAATGGACGCGCTTCTAGACGCGGCACGAGCGTTTTGGCGAGTGCCCGAAACAGCGGAAATCATCGCCGCCCCCGGTGCTTCATCCCTGATTTCGCGCCTGCCATATTTGCGCCAACCGACGGACATCCAAATCGCCCGCGCGACCTATAACGAGCATCGCGCCGCCTTTGAAAGCGCTGCTTGGCACGTGGTTCAGACGCCCGCGCAAAGCCGGGTAGTCGTCCATCCAAACAACCCCGACGGGCGGATTTGGCGCGATCCAGCCGCTCCAAAAACCGGCAATCTACTGGTCATCGACGAGAGCTTTTGCGACACCTGCCCGGAGCAAACACTGATCCGCATGACCTCGGAGCCGGGCGTTGTTCTGCTGAAAAGTTTCGGTAAATTCTGGGGGCTGGCCGGGGCGCGGCTTGGCTTTGCCGTCGGAGCTCCTGAAACGCTTTCGAGACTGTCTGATCTCTTGGGCCCGTGGCCGGTTTCTGGGCCGGTTTTGCGGCTTGGCGCCCAAGCGTTAGCGGATTTTCGCTGGGCCGAAGCCATGCGAAAACGCCTCTCTACCGAGGCGGCGCAGCTTGATGTGTTGATGGCAAAATACAGCGCTAATCTGGTCGGGGGAACGTCGCTGTTTCGACTGTTTTCGGTAGCGAATGCGCAGCAGTTTCACCGCCACCTCACCCAAAACCGGATATTGTGCCGGATATTTCCCTACTCCAAAACTTGGGTTCGTTTCGGGCTTCCAACTTGCAAAGAAGATTGGCAACATCTTGAAAAAAACTTGGAAAACCTATCATGAGCCTTGTTTTGATCCTGATTGTGGCGTTACTTATTGACGCCGTAATTGGTGACCCTGACCGGCTTTGGCGACGTGCGCCCCATCCCGCGGCCTTGATGGGGGCCGCTATCTCTGCATTGGAAAAGCGGCTCAACAAAGGGCCCTATCGACGTGCCAAAGGGGTTGTCGCTTTGGCGGTTCTGATCGGTATTGCCGCGCTGATCGGGGCGTTAGTTGCGAGCGTTGACGGCAGCAAAATGCTGCAGCTGTTGTTGGTGGCGATCCTGCTGGCACAAAACAGCCTCGCGCAGCATGTGATGGCTGTGGCCACGGGGCTGCGCGCGGGCCTGCCTGCCGGGCGTTTGGCGGTTGGAATGATCGTTGGACGCGACGCCGATGTGCTTGATAAAACCGGGGTCGCGCGCGCGGCAATCGAGAGCGCTGCCGAGAATTTCTCGGACGGGGTGCTAGCTCCCGCATTTTGGTTTTTGCTGCTCGGATTGCCGGGGATCATGGCCTATAAAATAGTCAATACCGCCGACAGCATGATCGGCTATCGCACTGAAAGATATGAGGAATTTGGCTGGGCGGCGGCGCGTCTTGATGATGTGATGAACTGGATACCAGCGCGCCTGTCAGGAGTGCTGATCGCGGCGACGTATGCCAGTACGCGCGCGTTTTTGGTTATGTTTAACGACGCGCCAAAGCACCGCTCGCCCAATGCAGGCTGGCCCGAGGCGGCGATGGCGGCGGTGATTGGCATCGCCATTTCTGGGCCTCGGATTTACAATGGCCAGCCGACAGAGCAACCCTATGTCAACGCCAGCGGACGCCGCGATGTGACCGCAGATGACGTGACAAAATCGGTGCAGGTAATCTGGCGGGCATGGGCCGGATTGGTGCTGATACTGGGCCTGATCTGGTTGGCAGGATAGGAGAGGACCGCGATGAGCGAGCGCATTTACGCGATTGGCGATGTTCACGGCCATCTTGACAAATTGCGCGCGGCGCATGCGCTCATCCGTGCGGATCGGGCGCTCACCGGGGACGACGCTGCGCCGGTCATACATGTGGGCGATTTGGTGGATCGTGGCCCCGACAGCAAGGGTGTGATCGCGTATTTGATCGACGGTTTGGCGCAGGGCGCGCCGTGGATTTGTTTGCGCGGCAATCACGACCGGCTGCTGATGCGGTTTTTGGACGATGCCGATTGGCGCGACCCGGTTTTGCACCCGGATCTAACATGGCTCCACCCCAGAATGGGCGGTCTGGAAACGCTGGCATCCTACGGGGTCAAGACCGAGGGGGATCCCTCTGCCTTAGCGCTCCAACGACAAGCTATGCGGCTGGTACCAGAGGCTCACCGCGCATTCTTGGCTAAAATGCCGCTTTATAAACAATGGGATAACCTCTTGTTTGTTCATGCAGGAATCAGACCGGGCGTCGCGCTGGACGCGCAGACAGAGGATGATCTGGTCTGGATCAGACGACCCTTTCACGCATTTTCAGGCGATTTTGGCTGGCTCATAATCCACGGTCACACCATGGTCGACAAGGTGACGCATTACGGCAATCGGGTCGATATCGACACCGGAGCGGGGCGTGGAAATGCCCTCTCTGCGGTGGTGATCGAGGGGCGCGATGTTTGGGTTTTGACGCCTAACGGGCGGCAAGCGGTGCCCTGCGCGGTCTAGGATTTAGCGGCCTTATCCATCGCCTCTTGCAACACGGCAGCGTCGCCGATGTGGTTGGCCAAGAGCAGGATCAGGCGGGCGTTTAGCGCATCACTTTCCTCTTTGGTGTGGCCCTCGTGGACGGCCAACAGGGAGTCATAAAAGGCGTCTGCATCGACGATATTCGCGCGCGTATTTAGCTGGCTCATAACGTGGTCTCCTGAGCTTTGGCGGTTTTGACGGCGGCAAGAATGGCCAGCACATCAAGTGCAGACCAGCGAGCGGCGATATGCTGATCGGGACGGATCAAATAGATCGCAGACGCAGCGTTTCCAAGATATTTTACCGACAGGACAGCACTATCATCGGCGGAAAAATGCAACGCGGACAACGCGATTTTATCAATCCCCGTGCGACCAACAGCATCAAGCCCAATGGTCAGGAACCCGAACCCACCTCCGATTTTATCCAGCAGCCAACCATCGCCCAGATCGGCGTCAACCGCAACCTTGCCAGGGGCGAGATCGTTGGGAAGGCCAGCGCAATCCGGCCCGTTCAGCCGCGAGGTGGCATAGTCAAATGGTACCGAAAGACGGCCTGAATTAACCATCGGGCGGGCGAATTCGAACTGCTCGGCCAACTCAAGCACCGCGTCACGAAACACGCGGCTAATCGCCGATTTCGGGGTGATAAAATCGGTCGAACGCGAGGATTTGAGCAGGTTTTGGCGCGCCGCTGCCACCCGCTCGTCACTATAGCTGTCCAGTAGCGCCTCCCCGGCCTCGCCCGCCAAAACGAGCTGCAATTTCCACGCCAGATTATCCGCATCCTGCAAACCGCTATTGGCCCCCATCGCCCCGAACGGCGACACTTGATGCGCAGAATCGCCCGCAAAGATCACCCGACCATGGCGAAACTGCTCCATTTGGCGGCATTGAAAAGCGTAGATCGACGACCATTCCAGCGAAAATTTGGCGTCAGACCCCAGCATGGCGTGCAGGCGAGCGCGGATATTTTCCTCTTTCAACTCTTCCTCGCGGTCGATATCCCAACCGATTTGAAAGTCGATCCGCCAGACATTATCGGGTTGTTTGTGCAACAGCGCCGACTGCCCCTTGTTGAACGGCGGGTCAAACCAGAACCAGCGTTCAGACGGAAAATCGGCCTCCATAATGGTGTCGGCAATCAAGAAATTATCCTCAAACTCGCGACCGATGAAATCAATGCCCATCATTTTTCGCGTGGCGGAATTCACCCCGTCACAGGCCACCAGCCAGTCGCATTCAAGGTTGTAAGGCCCGTCCTCTGTGTCGATCTCGAGCTTGACAAAATCGGGGTGTGTGCCAATCGCCGCCAGCGTGTTGCCACCGCGCAGATCNNNGCGACCCTCGGCCTGAAGGGTGCGCAAACGCTCCACCAAGATCGCCTCCAGATGATATTGCTGCAAATTCACAAACGCCGGACGCTTGTGACCCTCCTCAGCCAACAGGGCAAAATCATAGATTTCACGCTCGGCGAAAAACACCTTTCCCGTGTCCCAAACCACGCCTTTATTAACCACCTGATCGCCACACCCGAGCCGGTCGAGAATTTCAAGCGAACGCTTGGCAAAGCAGATCGCGCGCGAGCCGGTACTGACGCGATCGTTGTCGTCCAGCACCACCACCGGCACGTTTTTAAGCGCCAGATCAATCGCCAGCGCCAGCCCCACCGGACCAGCGCCGATCACCACGACCTTGTGGCGCACCGGACTTGGCGCGTCCTGATCGGGGTGGTGCTGGTAAGCATAAAGCGGGGTCTCGAAAATCTTGCTCATGCTGTGTCCTTTGAAATAACGGCGCTGCCGCGAGCTGCTGTGACAGCTTATAAAGGTCGGGGCGCGCGCACAACTCCGCCCTCTGACGCACCGTCAGCCTTGAAGGTCGTGCCACATTTCCTGATCCCGAGCGGCAGTCCAGATGCGCGGCGTATCAATGCCACGCGCCTCGTCAAATGCGCGGGCAACGTTGAACGGCAGGCAATGTTCATAGATTGCATAATCGCCAAATTTTTGGTCGCATTCGGCGCGCACGGCCTCCCATGCCTGTTTCAACGAGCCGCCCCGCGCCGCGATTTTCGCCGCTGGTTCATAGGTGCAAGCGATGAAATCTCGCGTGCTGTCAAGGGCTGCGTTAACCATATCGCGGCCGAGCAGAGCGTCTCCGCGCCCCGGCGCAATCGCCTCCAGATCGAAGGCGGCGATGTTGTCAAGCGTGTGGCCCCAATCGGCGAAATGTCCGTCTCCGCAATAACAGGCCGAGCGGTATTCGACGATATCGCCAGTGAACATCACGTTTTGATCGGGCACATGCACCACGATATCGCCAGCCGTGTGGGCGCGGCCCAAATGCATCAGATCAATGCGCCGGTTGCCAAGATAAACCGTCAACTCATCGCTGAACGTGGTGGTGGGATAGGTCAGGCCGGGGATGCTTTCGTGGCCCTCAAACAGGCGGGGAAAGCGGCCAAATTCGCTGTCCCAATCCTCTTGACCGCGCTCAACCACCATGGCGCGCGCCGTGTCCCCCATGATAATCTGGTCGGCGGCAAATTCCGAGGCTCCGAGCACCCGCACCGCATGATAATGGGTCAAAACCAGATGGCTGATCGGCTTGTCGGTGACCTCGCGGACCTTTTCGATCACTTTTCGCGCCAGACGCGGGGTGGCCTGCGCCTCGATAATCATCACGCTGTCATCGCCGATGATCACGCCGGAATTGGGGTCTCCCTCGGCGGTAAAGGCGTAAAGACCATCGCCGATTTCGGTGAAGCTGATGGTCTTTTCGGCCATGTCGCCTTGCGATGCGAACGCTTTGCTCATCTGTTGGTGCCCTCTGATTTCTGTGTGAATACTCTCATTTGCTCCAGTCGGGCTGTGCGATTGCCGCCGCGATTTTGCCGCTGCAATGCCCAAAACCGACCCGATAATTCGGCCCTTGCGCGTGACCAGACATGGTGACCGTATCGCCATCCTCCAAAAACGCGCGCTGCTGCCCATTGGTCAGGGTCAGGGGCTGTTTTCCACCCAAGGAAAGCTCCAACATACTGCCCTGACTTTGTGGTTCAGGGCCGGAGATCGTGCCCGAGCCAAGCAAGTCGCCCGTGTTCATCTGACAGCCGCCGATAGTGTGATGACAAAGCTGCTGGGCGGCGGAATAATACATTTCCTTATAGTTGGTGCGCGCAATCGTGGTCGGCTGCTCGTCGCCATCCGGCGTCAGGTCCATCTCCAGTGAAATATCGTAAAGCATTGGTTTTGTTTCACAAAGATAAGGCAAGAGCGGTTTTTCACGCGCCTCAGCCTCCGTGCGAAACGGTTCCAAAGCGGCGGCGGTAACGATCCAAGCGCTGATCGACGTGGCAAAAGCCTTGGACTGAAACGGTCCGAGCGGTTGGTATTCCCACGCCTGAATATCGCGCGCGGACCAGTCGTTCAAAAGCACATAGCCAAAGATCATCTGGTCCGCCTCGGCCACCGAAACCGGCTGGCCCATCTTGACGCCAGTGCCGAGAATTGTGCCCAGTTCCAGCTCCATATCCAGCCGCTTGCTGGGGCCGAAATAGGGCATATCTTGACCTGGCGGCTTGAGCTGACCCCAAGGCCGCCTGATCTCTGTCTCGCTGATCACCACGGTCGACGCGCGCCCGTTATAGCCGATTGGCATGTGCAACCAATTGGGCGGCAGCGCGTTTTCAGCCCCGCGAAACATGGTGCCCACATTGGTCGCGTGATGGCGGTTTGAGTAAAAATCGGTGAACTCGGTCACCACGATCGGCAGATGCATTGTGGCGTCTTCTTGCGAGATCAGGGCGCGCGCCAAAAGGTCAGGATCGCCCGAAAGCGCGTCATCGCCGTCAAGGATCAGCAGGTCGGTCAGGCGCGCACGCAGCTCGGCCCAAACCTTGGGGCCAAGCTCCATCATCTCGTTGAAAAACGGCGCGTCCAGCACCGGTTCGCCAGAAATCAGGACCACCCCCTCCTCCTCCAGCAGACATAAATCAACGATCAGATCGCCAATTGCCACCCCGCAACGCGGCCCCTCATCGGTCGAAAATACCCCGTAAGGCAGGTTGTTGAGCGGGAAGTCAGTGTCAGGGTTATTGGCACTTTCAACCCAGGAAGTCAGTCGTTTCATGTTGGCTCTTTTACTCTATTTGGTTCCCGGTGTGCCGTCGAATTTCTTTTCCAGCCCGTCCCAACACGAGGTATAGTCCGCCTGAAGCGGGGCCTCAACCGCCGCAAATTGTGTCAGGTGCTGGGGAAAGCGGGTTTCGATCATAAACGCCATGGTATCGGTCAACTTGACCGGCACCATCGGCTCGTTCGCGGCCTTCTCAAACGCCATATGGTCCGGCCCGTGCGGCAACATCATATTGTGGAGAGACATGCCTCCCGCCACAAAACCTTGTGGTTTTGCGTCATACTCGCCGTAAATATTACCCATGAATTCCGACATGATATTCTTGTGATACCACGGCGGGCGAAAGGTGTTTTCGGCAGGCAACCAGCGGTCGCGAAAGATGACAAAATCAATATTTGCGGTGCCGGGATGGCCCGAAGGGGCGGTCAAAACCGTAAAGATCGAGGGGTCGGGATGGTCAAACAAGATCGCTCCGACCGGCGAAAACGTGCGCAGATCATATTTGCACGGCGCATAATTTCCATGCCACGCCACCACGTCGAGTGGCGAATGATCAATGAAGGTTTCGTGAAACTGTCCGCACCATTTCACCACCACGCGGCTCGGCGCATCGCGATCCTCAAATGCCGCGACCGGAGTTTTGAAGTCGCGCGGATTGGCCAGGCAATTGGCCCCGATCGGCCCTCGCCCCGGCAGATCGAACTTGGCCCCGTAATTCTCACACACAAACCCTCGCGCAGGCCCGTTTGGCAAGGTCACGCGATAGACCAGACCGCGCGGCAAAATCGCCACCTCCAGCGGACCAATTTCGATGATCCCAAGCTCGGTTGCAAAACGCAAACGCCCCTGCTGCGGGATCACCAAAAGCTCGCTATCGGCGGAAAAGAAATACTCGTCCTTCATGTCGGCAGTCACCAAAAACGTGTGACAGGCCATGCCGGTCTGGGTATTCACATCCCCCGCCGTGGTCATGGTGCGCATGCCGTTAACCCAAGTTAACGCGTCCTCGGTTATGGGCAAAGGGTCCCAGCGATTTTGAACCAGAGACTGGATCGACGGGTCAATTGCCGGGGCCGATTTCCAATAGGGAACCGAGATCGGTTTGAACGCCCCCACATGCTTGACCGAGGGGCGGATGCGATAACACCAACTACGCTCGTTCTCGCCGCGTGGGGCAGTAAATGCGGTGCCGGAAAGTTGTTCGGCATAAAGGCCGTAATTGCATTTCTGCGGGCTGTTTTGCCCTTGCGGCAGGGCATCAGGCAGGGCCTCTGTTTCGAAATCATTGCCAAAACCCGGCATGTAGCGCAGGGCGGGTACTCCCTCTGAACTATTTGTTATCGTTGAAGTAACTCCGGCCATGACCCCTGGTCCTCCGCTGTGTGACATCGGCAATTTTACCCCGCGCATCATATCGTTGCAAATGCAACAATGTCAAGATTTGGACATATTCCGGCTTCAGCATCGACGCCGCTTACAGAGGTTTTCCGTTCTCGCACGGCAACGCCGCCAGCACCCCATCGGCACCGCCAAGCATCACCTTTGGCTCCCGGCTGGCACCAATAACTTGCGACAGCCAATAGGTCGCGCGCTCGGCATTTTGGTCAACACCGGTGCCGCTGAGATACTTGAGGCCGAGATCGGTTTCTGCGGGTTCATACCCCTGTTCCGCCGATTTCTTAATCCAGATTAACGCGCGCGCCGCTGGCAATCCAGAGGCCCCGCCCGCTGCCGCTTCGGCCTCGTAAATCTTGCCAATTTCAAACTGCGCCGCCGCGTTGCCATTTTCGGCGGATTTCAAAAACCATTTCGCAGCCTCATCCACCGAAGCCGCCTTGCCGATACCCGATTTCAGCAACGCTCCCATGTTATATTGCGCGACACTGTCCCCGTTTTTCGCCATTTTTTCCCACAATTTCATAGCCTTGGCGTATTCACCATTCTTATAAGCGCTGGTGGCGACCTGATCGCGACCGGGAAATTGTTTGACCGCATATAGCGCCAACAGCCCCACAAACGCCCACAGCATTGATTTGCGAATAGCAGATTTGAACATGAAACAGCCCCCTGATTTTCTTGATTACTTACCCCGATTGGGGCTCTTTCCTCTAGTCAAGTCAATGAGATAAAGCGACCCTTGGACAAAGTTCAGGCTGCGACACCCTCCCCGCTTGAGGTTGGCGCGTGGTTTGGCTAAACGCTGACATGTGATGAACAGGGCAGCGAGCGCATGGCAAATCAAATCGAAGAAAATACACAAGATCGCGAAAAATCCAAAACCGTCGGGCCTATTCGCGGCCTGTTTCCGTTCCTGCGCCCCTACCGAGCCTTGGTTATTATGGCCGGTTTTGCGCTGGTTCTGACCGCAGGTCTGTCGCTGGCGTTACCGCTGGCCGTGCGTCGGGTGATTGACAGTTTTTCCAACGGTTCGACCGAGTTGCTGGATATTTATTTCGCAGCAGCGGTCGGGGTGGCCGCGTTGTTGGCGCTTGGCACTGGCCTGCGCTATTATCTGGTGACGCGCCTTGGCGAGCGGGTTGTCGCCGACATTCGCAAGGCGGTTTATGACCGGATGATAGGCATGAGCCCGGCGTTTTTCGAGCGCATCATGACCGGCGAGGTTTTATCGCGCATCACCACCGACACCACGCTGATTTTGTCGGTGATCGGCTCGTCGGTTTCCGTGGCACTGCGCAACCTGTTGATCTTTGTTGGCGGCCTCGGCTTCATGCTGGCCACCAGCCTCAAACTGGCCCTCTTGGTGCTGGTGATCGTGCCGGTGGTGGTCGTACCAATTCTCGTGCTCGGGCGGCGGCTGCGGGGTTTGTCGCGCGAAAATCAGGACAAGATCGCCGAAAGCTCGGGCAACGCGTCGGAGACCTTGCAGGCTGCGCAAACCGTGCAAGCCTTCAGCCACGAGACCCATAGTCGCCAGC
>JAADIJ010000056.1 GCA_013151335.1 Alphaproteobacteria bacterium
CTGGCTCGATGCCTTGCGCAATGATCGCGGCATGACGGTTATCCAGATTGCGCATACCGACATTCGCCGGTTTGATGACCCGGAACGTGACCCTTACGATCGTTATCTGATCAAGTTGCACGCGCGCGCCTCGGCCTTGTTGCAGGAACACGCCGATGTGGTGCTGTTTGCCAATTACCGCATCAGCACGGTCAAATCGGACGTTGGTTTCAACAAAAAGGTCACCCGCGCCTTGGGCAGTGGCGCGCGGGTTCTCTATACCAAAGAGCGCCCGGCGTTTCTGGCCAAGAACCGCTTTAATTTGCCCGACAGCATGGATCTTGACTGGTCGGTGTTCGCCGACGCCATGCCGCATTTCCCGACAACAAACAAATCCGCAACCGAAGAAAAGGAGGCCTGAACATGGCCCAGTTTGACACCGCGTTTGACGCCAGCACCGTTGATCCTGCAACCGCCTATGAGGTGCTGCCGGCAGGGCGTTACAAGGCCCAGATTGTTGAGAGCGATCTGCGCGTAACCAAGGACGGTACGGGCCAGTACCTGTGGCTGATGCTGGATATTCTCGATGGCAAATATCAGGGGCGCAAGGTGTTTGATCAGCTCAATCTGATCAACCGGAGCACCCAGACGGTTGAGATTGCGCAGCGCACACTTTCGGCTATTTGCCACGCGACCGGGCAGATGCAGGTCAGTGATTCCGAGGCTCTGCACCTGATCCCGATGACGATTGTTGTCACCATCGATCCGCCGAGCAAGGGGTATGGCGAGCGCAATCGGATCCGCTATCTGACCCCGGAGGCGGCGGCAAAATCAGCTGGCAAAACGACAGCTGCGCCAAATCGGGCCCAGCGTACGGCACCGCCTGCCCAGACTGCCACCCCGACGCCAACCCCGACGCCAACCCCGGCACCAACCCCTGCGCCAACCCCGCGTCTGGGTGCGGCCCCGTGGAAACGTCAGGGCTGACGCGCCCCATGATCTGAACCCCACCACCAAATCACCCCAAGTTTGGTGGTGGGACTTTCCCCCTTAAAGAAACCGGAGACTTCCCATGACGAGCCCAAATAACGCATGCCGCGCGCGTGCGACCGGGAGACATTTGCCCGCCAACCGCACCAAACTGATCGCCAAACTGGCCGAGATTGACGATGATATCGCTGCCATTCGCACCCAGTTGGCTGCGGCCGATCTGGAACGCCAGACCAGCAAAACGCCGATTGATGCGCGCTGGTTTCACAAGGCCAACACCGCCTTGCGCCATTTCAGAACAGAACGCCGCGAGGTGCTGGTGCGCCTTGCTGGCCTGCCGCACCCCAAGGAACGCCTTAAGGACTGCCTCATTGCCGTCGCCCGCGCGCAATTGTCGCCCGAGGTCTGGCAGGTGCTGGTTGACGCAGCGCACGCCAAGCTTGCCGGGAGGGATGTGTGATGGTTGCGATCCCCGAGAAAAACTCCCCGACGCGAGATGCCATTTACGCCGCTTACGAGGCCCAGCGTGGTGACGGGTTTCGCGCCCATCTCGGCGCGTCCATTATTGGCAAAGCCTGCATGCGCGCGCTTTGGTATGATTTTCACTGGACCACGCCAGCGCAATATGCGGGCCGGATCCTGCGCCTGTTTGAAACCGGCCAGCGCGAAGAAGAGCGCCTGGTGCGCAACCTGCGCGACACCGGGGCGACGGTGCTTGAGGTTGATCCTGAAACCGGGCGGCAGTTTTCTGTCGAGGCGTATGGTGGCCATTTTGGCGGATCACTCGACGCTGTGGCGATCGGCATTCTGGAAGCGCCAAAAACCTGGCATGTGGTCGAGTTCAAAACCCACGGGGTGAAGAGCTTTCGCGATCTTTGCGCCAAGGGGGTGGAAGCGTCCAAACCTCAACACACGGCGCAGATGCAGGTTTATATGCATCTGACGGATATTACCCGGGCAATTTATATCGCGGTCTGCAAGGATACCGATGCGCTTTATGTGGAGAGGATCTACGCCGACGCTGATGCTGGCCAGCGCTTGCTGACCAAAGCCAGACGGGTGATTTACGCGCCTAAACCTCTCAGCCGGATCTCGGAAGACCCGGCGTGGTTTGAATGCCGGTTTTGCGATCACCACGATCTCTGCCATGGCGATGCGCTTGCCGCCCGCAATTGTCGTTCCTGCCTGCACGCAGCCCCGGTTGAGGGCGGTTGGCATTGCGCGCGCCATGATTGCGGGCTGTCGGTTGCCGATCAACGCGCCGCGTGCCCGGATCATTTGTTCATTTCCGATCTGGTAACGGACGAGGTGCCGTCATGCTGACCCTGCGCCCATACCAAAAAGCATCCGTCGCTGCGATCTATGATTATTTTGAAACCAAAAAGGGAAATCCCTTGATTGTGATCCCGACGGCGGGTGGCAAATCCCTGGTGATCGCCAGCTTTATCAAAGGTGTTCTGACGGCCTGGCCTGATCAGCGCATTCTCATTTTGACCCATGTGCGCGAGTTGATCGCCCAGAACCACGCCGAAATGATGGGCTTGTGGTCCGAGGCTCCGGCGGGGATTTATTCGGCCGGGCTGGGGCGGCGCGAGGCGAGTGCGCGTATTTTGTTCGCCGGCATTCAGTCGGTGCACAAGCGTGCGGGCGAAATCGGCCACGCCGATCTGGTGCTGGTCGATGAGGCCCATCTGATACCGGGCTCGGGCAATACCATGTATCGCCGGTTCTTGGAGAAATTGCGCGACATCAACCCGAAGCTCAAGGTGATTGGCTTTACCGCAACCCCGTTTCGCCTTGATAGCGGTATGCTGCATCAGGGCAAAAACGCGCTCTTTACCGACATTGCTTACGAGGTTCCGGTGCGCGACCTGATCGATCAGGGGTATTTATGTCCGCTGATCAGCAAGGCCACCGGCACGGCGCTCGATTTGAAAGGCGTTGGTACGCGTGGTGGTGAATTTATCGCCCGCGCCCTGCAGGAGGCGGTCGACAAGGAGGCGATCACGGCGGCGGCGGTTGACGAGATCGTCAAACTCGGTCGCGATCGCAAAGCCTGGCTGGTGTTTTGCTCGGGTGTCGATCACGCGCGTCATGTGGCCGAGGCCATACGGGACAAAGGCTTCAGTTGCGCGACGATCTTCGGCGACACACCAAAAGATGAGCGCGACCGGATCATCACCGCTTTTAAGCGCGGCGAGTTGCGAGCCCTCGCGTCAATGGGGGTGCTGACGACCGGGTTCAATGCGCCCGGTGTTGATCTCATCGCCATGCTGCGCCCGACAAAATCCCCGGGGCTTTACGTGCAAATGGCCGGGCGCGGCACAAGGCTGGCGTCCGATCGACCCTTGGGCAAGAAAAACTGTCTGGTGCTGGATTTTGCCGGCAATGTCACGCGCCACGGCCCGATTGATCTGGTGCGCCCCAAAACCCCCGGCAAGGGTGAGGGCGATGTGCCGCTCAAAACCTGCCCGGAATGCCAGAGCCTGTTGCCGATCAGCGCATCCGAATGTCCTGATTGCGGCTACGCGTTTCCACCACCGGCAGAAAAGCTGAAACCCAGGGCCTCAACCGAGGCGATCCTCTCAAACCGCGACCCCCAATGGGTGAAGGTGGATCACGTGTCGTACGCCAAGCATCGCAAGCCGGGCAAACCGCCATCCTTGCGCGTCGAGTATCAATGCGGGCTGCGCACCTACAGCGAATGGATCTGCCTTCAGCATAAGGGATATGCGCGCAAAAAGGCCGAGATATGGTGGCGCAAGCGCAATGACGGCGTGATCCCCAAAAGCATCGATGGGGCGCTGACCTGGATCAAATACCTCGCCATCCCTGTGGAAATCCATGTCCGGCCCAACGGCCGTTTCAGTGAAATCATCAACGCGAGGTTTGCGCCATGTCCCGACATTCAAACGGGCTCTGTCCCGTCTGCCACCGCGAGGCCCGGGGTTTTGGCTGGTTCAACCCCGACTTCCGTGTCTATGACCCGCGCCGTGATGACCCGCGCCGCGATAAAACCCGAACCCATCTTTGCAGCCGCGCCTGCCAGAACATTTGCCAGAGGAGAAAAGGCATGATTGATCCAACCCCCGATGAACAGGACGCCCTGAATGCGGGCGCACAATCGGGTGGCGCCTATCTCGACAGTCTCGGCGCGAGCGATCTGGCCGAGCTAAGCCTGACGGACTGGCAGGCCTTCATTGAAATCATCGTCACTGCTTATTGCGATCATCTGCGTGATCTGGCGGGGCGTGACCAGGATCATATCACCTCGATGCGCGAAGGAGTGCCGTTCTGATGGGCGAGATAAACTACATGGCCGAATTCGGCACGAGGCTCATTGCCAACGGTTATTCGATCCTGCCGATCGCACCCGGCACAAAAAAACCCGGGCGGTATCGCTCCGGGGCCTGGGGCGAGTTTCCGGGCTGGCCGCAATACGGTGAAAGATGCCCGACCGAGCTTGAGGTCGCGACATGGTCAAAATGGCCGGGGGCGGGGATCGGCGTGGTTGGGGGTGCGGTGGCGGCGATTGATATCGATATTCTTGATGATCCCGATCTGGCGCTTGCGGTTGAAAAACTCTGTCGTGAACATCTCGGCGACAGCCCGGCGTTAAGAATTGGCCGCGCGCCCAAACGCTTGCTGGTTTATCGCACCGCGACACCATTCAAAGGCATCAAACGCCATCCGCTCGAGGTGCTGTGTGCAGGCCAGCAGTTCGTGGCCTACGCGGTTCATCCGGATACTGGTGCGCCATACGTCTGGCCCGAGGAGGGCTTGGCCGATCTTGATATCGACAGCCTGCCGGAAATCACCGAGGCCCAGGCGCTGGCCTTTCTTGACGCAGCCATGGCCTTGATCCCGGAACGGCTGCGTCCGGTCCGGCTTGAAACCGGCACCAGCGAAAAACCTGCCACAGGCCTGGCCCAGGAGGGCACCCTTCCGGCGATCAAATCCGCCCTTGCCTGGTTGCCCAATGCCGATCTTGATTATGACAGCTGGATGCGCGTCGGCATGGCGCTGAAAGGTGCGCTTGGCGATTGTGGCGCTGATCTCTTTGCCACATGGTCGGGGCAAGCGGGCAAGAATGATCCCGCGGTCACCGATAAAAGCTGGGCCTCATTCAACCCCACCAACATTGGGGCTGGCACTATCTATCACATGGCCATGGAGCGCGGCTGGAAACCCGATGCGGCGCTTGTGCTCGATGGATCCGTGAAGGCCGATCCTGTGCATCCGGCGGCAGGGTTGCTGGCGGTAATGGCAGGCGGGGATGAAAACAGTGAGGCGGAAACTTCTTCTGAATGGCGCCCCAACTTATCGCCCTTTGATCTGACACTTCCGCCCGGTCTTATTGGGGCGTTGACGGATTATATGCTGAAAACGGCGCGACGGCCGCAACCCCTGCTGTCGCTCGGTGCCAGCCTCTGCGCTGTCGGAGCGCTGATGGGGCGCAATTATCGAACGACAAGCAATCTGCGCTCAAACCTCTATATCGTTGGCATTGCCGATTCAGGCTCCGGTAAGAACCACAGCCGGGAGATCGTGAACGAACTGTTCGTAACGGCCGGGCTCAGCCTCCATCTCGGGGGCAACAAGATCGCCTCGGGGTCGGGTCTGTTGACGGCTGTGCATCGTCAGCCTGCAATCCTGTTTCAGATCGATGAATTCGGAATGTTTTTGGCGGCTGCTGCCGATCGGCGCAAAAGCCCGCGCCATATCACTGACATCCTTGATAATTTGACCGAGCTTTACACGGCGGCTGGCGGTATTTTTCTCGGGGCGGAATACGCCAACCGGGATGGACAGAACGACCGCAAGGATATTAACCAACCCTGCGTTTGCGTCTACGGCACCACGACGCCGCTGCATTTTTGGGGCGCATTACAAGGGGCCAACGTGGTTGACGGCTCGCTGGCGCGGTTCATCGTGCTGCCAACAGAGGATGATTATCCCGAAGAAAACACCAGGACGGGCCAGCGTCACGCGCCCCGTTCTCTTATCAAAGGCCTTTCGCTGATTGCCAAAGGTGGTGCGCACCAAGGGCGCGGCAATCTCGTAGGCAAGACCTCTGGATTGGATGCGGTGGTCGATCCCATGATCGTGCCAATGGAGCCCGAGGCCCGCGATATTTTCCATGGGATCAGCCAATCGATCACCGCCGATTTGCGCAAAGCAAAGGGAACGATGTTCACGCCAATTCTTGCGCGAATTGCGGAAAATGCCCAGAAAATCGCCCTGGTCTTGGCTGTGGGCCGAAACCCTGAGGTTCCTCGGATCAGCGCGGCGGATGCAACTTGGTCCATAAGTTTCGTGCGCCATTTTGCCGAACGCACTATGCTTGATGTGGAGCGCAACGTTGCTGACAATGAAACCGATCGCAATCACAAGCGCATCCGCGAGATTCTACGCAAAGCCGGGAAAGCCGGGCTGACGCTGACCGAAGTCGGTCGCAAGACGCAATACCTTGAAAAGCGCAAACGCGATGAAATTCTGGTGGCGCTTATCGAAGCAAAACAGATCAAAACAGCCCAGCGTCCCACGAACACCAAGCCAGCAATGATCTATCGCAGTCTGGAATTGACGCGATGAAGCCCCAAAACTTGTAATATTTCAATAAATCAAAACATCAAAATGGAGCAACCTTATGAAATGTAACAAGAAAATCGAATCTTTCAATTCTTCAATCTTTCTACAGGGGTATGTCTGGGGGGAGTGGGGGAGAGGCATAAGGGAGGGGGCACAGGGTATCTATAGAATAATA
>JAADIJ010000149.1 GCA_013151335.1 Alphaproteobacteria bacterium
TGCCGAACTCGCCGCCGCCCCTGCCAGCCTGAAAATCGTGATCGAGGACCCGCGCAGCTCGACCCCCGGTCTTGGCTTGCTCATGTGGGTCAAAGCGGCTTACGGTGACCAGGCGGGCAAGATGTGGCAATCCCTCGCGCCGCATATTCTGACCGTCACCAAGGGCTGGTCCGAGGCCTACGGCATGTTTCTGGCAGGCGAGGCCGATATGGTTCTCTCCTACACCACGTCCCCCACCTATCACCTGATTGCCGAGGGCGACGACAGCAAAGCTGCCGCCATATTCACCGAGGGGCATTACATGCAGATCGAGGTCGCAGGCAAGCTTAAGGCAGCCACTGAGCCAGCGCTGGCCGACAAGTTTCTCGCCTTCATGATGGGGCCTGTGTTTCAGGCGATCATCCCCACCAGCAACTGGATGTATCCGGCATTTATGCCCAAGGCGGGCCTGCCGAGCGGGTTTGAAACGCCGATCAAGCCCGAGAATGCGTTGCTGTTCACGCCTGATCAGGCCGAAGCTTTGCGCAAGGACGCGCTGGACGAATGGCTGACCGCGCTCAGCAAATAAGGCCGCTCACGCTGGCAGGGATCGCGGTTGCGGCCCTGCTGGTGGCGGTGAGCGCAGGCGCGTTGCTGGTCGTTGCCGCCAATGCGCGCGGTGGTGCGGGGTTAAGCGCGTCCGATTTCGCCGCCCTGCGCTTCACCATCTTGCAGGCACTGGTGTCGGCGGCGCTAAGTTCACTGCTGGCAATCCCCGTCGCGCGCGCTTTGGCGCGGCGCCAGTTTTGGTGTCGGCGCGCGCTGATCCTGTTGTTGGGTGCACCGTTTATCCTGCCGGTGATCGTCGCCGTTCTCGGCTTGCTGGCGGTGTTTGGTCGCGCGGGGCTAATCAGTACGCTGATCGCACCCTTGGGCCTCGGGCCGATTAATATTTATGGCTTTCAAGGCGTGGTTTTGGCACATGTGTTTTTCAACCTGCCACTGGCAACTCGACTGATTTTGCAAGGCTGGGGCGCGATCCCTGCCGAGCATTTCGCCCTTGCCGCCAGCCTGAATATGCGCGCCCCTGATGTGGCCCGCCAGCTAGAGCGCCCGATGTTGCGCGCGGTTCTACCCGGTATATTCGCCACGGTCTTCTTGCTGAGTGTCGCCAGTTTCGCCGTGGTCCTCGCCCTTGGCGGTGGTCCACGCGCGACCACGTTGGAGTTGGCGATCTATCAGGCGTTCCGGTTTGATTTTGACCTCTCCAAAGCGGCGCTGCTGGCGTTGATGCAGTTAACGCTTGGCCTCATAGCCGCCTATTTCGCATGGCGTTTTGCCAGCCCCGCAGGCTTTGGCGCGGGGCTTGATCGCCCTGTTCGCCGCTGGGATTGTCAGAGCCGGTTGCAGCGCTCCACCGACAGTCTGGTGCTGTTGGCGGTGACGGTTTTTCTGGTGCTGCCGATGGCAATGATCTTTTTGCGCGGTGCTGCGGCGGTTTTTGAACTGCCGCCTACGGTCTATTTTGCGGCCATCCGCTCACTTTTCGTGGCGGTTGGCTCGGCCTTTCTGGCGATGTTGCTGGCGCTGCCGCTGGCAATTTTAGTGGTGCGACTGGAAGGTACGCACACGCGCCGCGCCGGTTTGCTGGAAGCTGCGGGTTATTTGTCGCTGGCCACCTCGCCGATGGTGATCGGCACCGGATTGTTTATCGTAATTTTTCCGTTATTTGATCCCGCACGCGTGGCATTGCCGCTGACAGCATTGGTTAACGCGCTGATGAGCCTGCCGTTCGTTTTGCGAATTATCATCCCGCCCATCCGCGATACCGAGGCTGATTATGGCGCGCTCGCCGCCAGCCTCGATCTGACCGGAGCCGCGCATTTTCGCAGGGTTCTGTGGCCTCGCATCCGCCGCTCGGCCGGTTATGCAGCGGGTCTGGCGGCGGCGCTTTCGATGGGCGATCTCGGCGTGGTTGCCCTCTTTGCCGATCCCGATGCGGCGACCTTGCCGTTGATGATGTACCGCCTGATGGCCGCCTATAAGATGGAGGCGGCGAGCGGCGCTGGAGTGATGCTGGTCGCCCTCAGCCTCGGGCTTTTCTGGATTTTTGATCGTGGAGGGCGCGCATATGTTTGAGCTGGATCGTCTTGAAATCACACAAGAAGGCTTTTCGCTGACCGCTGACTGGAGCGTGGCCAAGGGCCAGAAAATCGCTATTATCGGCCCTTCAGGTGGCGGGAAAACCACGCTTTTGTCGGCAATCGCCGGTTTCGTTGCCCCTGCCTGTGGTGACATCCTGCTCGACGGGGTCTCGATGAGCAAACTTGCGCCGGGCAAACGCCCCGTCAGCCTGCTGTTTCAAAGCCATAACCTTTTCCCTCATCTCAGCGTGTTTCAAAATGTCGGGCTGGGGCTGCGCGCCGACCTCAAGCTTTCGCCCCCGCAACAAGACGCGGTCCACGTCGCCTTGGCCGAGGTCGGTCTCAAGGAAAAAGCCGCGCAAAAACCCGCCAACCTGTCGGGCGGACAAGCACAACGCGCCGCACTGGCGCGGGTGTTGTTGCGCAAAAAGCCGCTCTTGCTGCTGGACGAGCCGTTTGCAGCACTTGGCCCCGCACTTAAGGTGGAGATGCTCGATCTGGTGGACAAGATCGTGGCACGCACCGGCTCGACCTTGCTGATGGTCACCCATGATCCTGCGGATGCCAAACGGATCACCGATCTGACGGTGTTGGTTGACGGCGGCGTGGCGCAGAGGCCGGTTGCGACCGACGCGCTGTTTGCTAATCCTCCTGCCGCGCTGTCGCGCTATCTCGGAACGTAAAAAGGGCGCGAAATCAATCGCGCCCTTTTTGGAATTCTTACGTCTGACGCGTCAATCCTTGCGCTTTACACTGGCCCAAAGTTTCTTGTTGGACAGATAAAGCAACGTGGTCAGCAAGATCATGAAGGCAACGACCAGAAAGCCGGTCTTTTTGCGGATCATCATCTTTGGCTCTGCCGTCCACATCAGGAAGGCGGCGACATCCTGAGACATGGCGCGAACGTCGTTCTTGTTGCCATTGCGGAAATCGACGGCACCATCCTCAAGCGGAGGAGGCATCGACAGCCAGCCACCGGGAAACGCGGTGTTTCCGTAAAGGGTCGTGCCCGCTTGCTCTTTCTCCTCGCCGGTAAAGCCGGTTAGGAGCGAGGCGATATATTCCGGTCCACCCATGCCTTTGAAAAGCTGGTTCA
This sequence comes from Alphaproteobacteria bacterium, assembly GCA_013151335.1. Lineage (GTDB taxonomy): Bacteria > Pseudomonadota > Alphaproteobacteria > Rhodobacterales > Rhodobacteraceae > UBA5972. The sequence goes on from JAADIJ010000149.1 coordinate 3,220, forward strand.
ACCCCGAGCCCATAGGGCCGTGGAAACCCGCACGCGCCTTGGCCATCAGGCTCAGATCAGGCGCACCGGCACTGGTCACCGAGGGGAAGTTATCCGCGGGGATCGCAGAGCGTATATCCCCGGGTTCGGCCCCATCGCTGGTATCGGCAACGTCGAACATCTTGGCAAAAGCCTTGATCTGATCCGGTGCCATTTGCGGGCTACCCGGATCGCCCAAGTTGCGGAACGCTACCAGATTGAGGCCGTGGCATGCGGAGCAGACCTCGGCATAAACTTGCAAGCCACGCTGCAACTGGTTGGGGTCGAACTTGCCAAAAGGGCCCTCGAACGAGAACTGAAAATCCTCAACCCTGGCGTGTTCCTCCGCGACAACTACACTGGTGCTAAAGCTAAATGCAACGAGTGCTGCGAGTATGGTATGCTTGATCATCTCGTCTGTCCTCTTTCAATCATTCAGCCGCAGACGCGGTGGCGTCTTTGGGGGGATAATGGGCATCGAAATCTTCCTCGATCGTTGCGGGTCGTGGATCGGGTTTCTCCATCACACCCAACAGCGGCAGGATGACGAGGAAATAGCCGAACCAATAGGTCGCCCCGATCAGCGAGATGGCCGGAACCATCCCCGCAGGCGGTTGCGAACCGGCCCACATCAAGACGATGAAATCCAGCACCAACAGCGCGAACCACCACCTAAAGCTCGGGCGATATCTGCCGGAGCGAACGCTTGATGTGTCAAGCCAAGGAACCAGGACCACCACGACCAGAGAGCCGAACATGGCAATCACGCCAAAGAACTTTGCGTCGACAATGCCGCCCGTCAGGAAACTGGAGATCTGCACCACCCATACATCGGACGTGAACGCCCGAAGAATGGCGTAAAATGGTAGGAAGTACCACTCGGGTATGATCTCGGACGGCGTCGACAGCGCGTTGGCGCGGGTATAGTTGACCGGCTCGCCCAGATAGTTGGGCATGAAATAGACGATTACAAAGAACACCGTCAGAATAGCGCTGAGCGCGAACAGGTCTTTGACCACGAAGTAAGGCCAGAACGGCAACGTGTCCTTCTTGACCTCGGCTTTAGAGCCACGACGGACCTCGACACCCGTGGGGTTGTTGTTGCCCGTGGTGTGAAATGCCCAGATGTGAACCACAACCAGAGCGGCCAGAATGAATGGCAGCAAATAATGCAGCGAGAAGAACCGATTGAGTGTGGCATTATCAACCGCAGGCCCGCCAAGCAGGAAGGTTTGCAGCGTGTCGCCAATGCCGGGGATAGCTCCAAACAGGCCGGTGATGACCGTCGCTCCCCAGAAGGACATGTTGCCCCAAGGTAGCACATACCCCATAAAGCCGGTCGCCATCATCACAAAGTAAATCAGCATGCCGACGATCCAAGTCACCTCGCGCGGGGATTTGTATGACCCATAATAAAGCCCCCGGAAAATATGCATATAGACCGCAAGGAAGAATAGCGACGCCCCGTTGGCGTGCAAATATCTGAGCGCCCAGCCCGCATTCACATCGCGCATGATGAACTCAACGGAGTCAAATGCCATCTGAGCATTGGGCGTGTAATGCATTGCCAGCACGACGCCGGTAATGATTTGTAAAACCAGCGTGAAGGCCAGCACAACGCCCCAAATCCACATCCAGTTAAGGTTCTTTGGCGTGGGGATTGTCATGGTGGTATAAAGTAGGCTGACAATAGGCAAACGCTCGTGAAGCCATTTCTCGAACCCGGTTTTAGGCTCGTAATGATCGTGTGGAATTCCAGACATTTGTGCCTCCCTTATCCGAGTTTGATTGTTGTTTTGTTCAGCCAAACGGCCATCGGAATATCCAAATTCCGGGGCGCGGGGCCTTTGCGGATACGGCCAGCAGTATCGTAATGCGAGCCGTGACACGGGCAGAACCAACCGCCAAAATCACCGGACTCGTTGCCGATGGGCACACAGCCGAGATGGGTACAAACCCCGATCATCACCAGCCACTCGCCTTCCTTGTCCATCGTTCGGTTTTCGTCGAGCGCGGGCTTGGGTTGCGTATGGTTCGGGTCCTCCCAAACATAATCGATAGGGTCGACCAGATCCGCGAGCTTGACTGCACGGCCAGCCGCAATTTCGCGGGCGGTGCGGCGGCGGATAAACACCGGCTTGCCGCGCCATTTCACTGTAAGTTGTGTGCCGATTTCGAGGTCGGTCACATCGACCTCAACAGAAGCGACGGCCAACACGTCCGCGCTTGGATTCATTTGGTTGACCAGTGGCCAGATCGCAGCGCCGGCCGCGACTGCTCCTGTGGCAGCGGTTGCCACATAAAGGAAGTCCCGACGAGTGCCTGACTTGTTTTCAGCATGAGACACGATTATTTCCCCTTTGTTCGACCTTTGGCGTAGGTCAATACTTATATTTAAGGCCCAACTCGCGTAAAAAGCCCCTTCGGGGTTAGTACACAGTGATATGAGCGAGGTCCAGCGGACAAACCGGCGCATCAAAAGAAGGACGGAAAAATTTTGAGATTGGCGGTATATCAACCCGACATCGCCCCTAATCTGGGCTCAATGATCCGTATTTGCGCCTGTTTTGACGTGGCGATGGACATTATCGAGCCGTGCGGCTTTCCGTTGTCGATCAAGACGTTGCGCCGTGCGGCGATGGATTATGCGAACATCGCGGATTTGACGCGTCATAATTCGTGGCAATGCTTTCAAACGGACCGTCAAGAGGGGCGCTTGATCCTGCTTTCCACCGGTGCCAAAACTGCGATTTCCGGGTTCAGGTTTCAGCCCTCAGATACCCTGATGATGGGCCGCGAAACCGCCGGTGTGCCCGACGATGTCGAGGCCGCTTGCGATGCGCGTGTCAAAATCCCGATGCCGGGTGGCGGGCGCAGCCTCAATGTCGCGGTTTCGGCGGGCATCGCGCTGTTTGAGGCCAGCCGGCAGATTGCCGAGGCGCGCGGGTGAAGACGGTAGTCAACCTCAGGTTCGCCCTGATGCTTGTCGCGCTGTTTGGCACGTTTATGATCTCGCCAAAACAGATCGAAAAGCTTGGCGACAGCTATCAGATCGCCCTGCCGATGATCGGGCTTGGCTGTGCGCTGGCCAACGGGCAACTGGTGGATTTTTCGATCCGTTTCGCCAGTCAATGGAGCGTGGTTCAAAGTTCCAAATCTCTGCTCGGCGCGGCGACGATCAACCAGCGCCCCAATGGGCGCGGTCGCGGTATGCCCTCGGGCCACACAGCGACGGCGTTTTTCGGTGCGAGCTATATCGCGACCTCTTGCACGGGCGGCAATATCTGGATGAAAAGCACAACTTACCTGACGGCCATCTTCGTCGGCGGCTCGCGCATAGAGGCCAAGGCCCACGACATCTGGCAAGTCCTGCTCGGCGCACTGGTCGGCTGGCTCGGCGACCGCGCATTTCGCAAGATCAGCCCGAAGGCATGGCTAAGGCGGGTTTTGGGGCGCGGCGGATGAACGGATGCGAACACGGAGCACTACCACTATATTGGGGCGCGTGCCATAAGTGGGGCGCGGGCCATAATGCTGTCGCCACAATCCCAAAAGAAAGTATTGACTGATTTCGTGGCCGAGTTCCGTTGGCGGCATGATCCGGGCAAAATCCCTCACCACTTGTCAACGCACCGAACTTGAACAAATTATGCGCCACCCTGATGAGGACCACGGCGTGGCGTACCACTACTATTTTGCTGCTGGATGACGGCAAAAACTGTGCATTGATTGCAGAATTTTATATCTGGACGACGACACCATCCGCAACTGGTGCAAGCACCACCAGTCCGGTGATCTGGAATGGCTCACAATCTTTGGCTGGAAAAGCGGGTTTATGGCGCACCCTTTATTGAGTGTCTAAACCGAAACTATATGAGTAATTTCAGCAGGTTGTGATTCGATTGGATTGATTAGATTCAAAGGAGATCACCATGGCCTGG
>JAADIJ010000031.1:0-62208 GCA_013151335.1 Alphaproteobacteria bacterium
CGGGTGCCGCCGGTTTTGTTAAGGATTACCCCGACGATATTCACCGCGCGATCAAACGCGCGGTAGCCGAGCAGCAGGGGTGCGATCCCCCGCGTCATGCCGGATGTGTCGACCACCAGCACCACTGGCGTTTGCAGGATTTTGGCCAATTCGGCGTTGCTGTCGGACCCAAGAAGATCGACCCCGTCGTAAAGGCCCTTGTTGGCCTCGACCATTGACAAATCACCAGATCGGCTGTGTTGGGCAAACAGATGGCCGATTTCTTGCGCGGTCATGGTGTTGAAATCGAGGTTGTAGCAGGGCCGCCCGCTGGCTGCCGACAGCCACATGGGGTCGATATAATCCGGGCCTTTTTTGAAGGTTTGAATTGCCACCCCACGCGCGGCAAACGCAGCGGCGAGGCCGGTGGCGATCACGGTTTTGCCGGAAGATTTATGCGCCGCTGCGATTAAGAAACGCGGCATCGGATCAGGTTTTCAAGGGCAAGGCGGCCTTGTCTCGGGCCTCCCAAACCTTGCGTGCGAGCGCCTCTGCCTCGTCAACAGAGTTGGCTTTACCCATAGTTTTAAGGGCAATTGCCAGCGTTCCGATGATTGAGGCGGTGGCATATTCGTCCTGTATTTCGCCGCGCCAAACCGCTGCGAGGTTGGAAATATCCATTTCCGTATCCGGTGCTTGATGAGGATCAGGCAGGATCACGGGCCAGGTTTCAGCCGTCGGTTCGGCGTCGTTTTGTGTGGTCCAAACCAGCGTTGGTTTGTTTGGACGCCGCTCGATCTCGCCACCTTCGCCGCGAAAAACCGCCATGTGGGGTTGGTTGAGCAGGCGTGCGGCACCGGCGTGGATGTCCATGAACCCGCGGTGAAAAATGCCTTGCATCATCACCGGTGCGCCGAACGGATTGAGCATGCGCGAGAAGGAATGTACCGGCGAACGCAGGCCAAAAATCGGGCGCAGATTGATCAGGTCGCGCAATTTCGGGCTGAGCACCTCGAGCGGGGCAAAGGCGAAATTGTGGGTGTTGATCTGGGCTGCAGCCTCGGTCAAATCGCGGGCGATGGGAAAGCCAAGGGCCTCCAGCGAGCCTTGGGTATAGACGCGACCCGGCGTGTGACCGTCGGTTCCGTGCATGAAAACCTTAACGCCGGTGCCGGCAAGCGCCAGCGCCGACAGCAAAAACCACGGCAGTTGGATGCGTTTTCCGGCGTAGGACGACCAGTCGAGATCGACGCTTGGCATCGTGTCGGGCAGATCAAACAAGGCGCGGGTGCCGAGGGTGAAACCGGCGATCTCCTCGGGGGCCTCTTCTTTCAGGCGCAACAGCATCAGGAAGGCACCGATCTGCTCAGGCAAGGCCTCGCCGCGAAGGATCATCGACATGGCGTCGCGCGATTCCTCCAGCGTCAGGTGGCGCTGTTTGGTTTTACCGCGGCCAAGGATGGCCACAAAGCGGGCGAAGGGATGATTTTCTTGCATGGGTCACCAAATAGGTCGCTTAGTTCAGGCACCCTTGCCCGAATTGTTAAGCGGGTCAACGTTAACATCCGACAGCGTGGTCGGGAGGATGCGCAGGATTTTCATGCCAAATCCGGTAAGCGCCAGCGCCAATGCGACGCCGCCGAGACCGAGTAAAATCTCCGGCAAGCTGGGGGTATAGGTGTTGATCTGGCCGTCAAAAAAGCTGCTGGAAGCTGCAAATCCGGGGAAAATATCCAAGGGATAGGCCTGCCCGCCAACGATCAGGACGTAAAGCTGGGCGAAACCGCCGATAATCACCAGCGCCGAGGCGGTGAGGATCGAGGCGGGTTTTGCGCCGCCGGTGGGGTGATAGACCAGCACCAGCGGGATAATTCCGCCGATAAGCACTTGCCCGAACCAGAAGAGTTGGGTGTAGATCCCGCCGGAGAGCAGGATGAAGCGTTCAACGCCGATGCGCTGTGCGGAATAGAGGTTGGTCAGGTGTTGGACGGCGACGAAGAACAACACTCCGGCGACGAAGATGCCGAGCAGGCGTCCGAGACGGTGCAAAAGCCGCGCTCCGAAGGCGCGTCCGGTCAAGCCGCAAATCGATTTGACCACCAGAATGAACACGGCCAAGCCGAAGGCGAACGACATCACGATAAATAAAGGGGCCATGATTGCCGAGTTGTAAGCGTCGCGCGCCACCAGCCAGCCGAAAATGGAACCGGTGCCGGTGGTCAGCGCCAGTCGCCATAAAAACGCTGCCGTGCCCACCACCTTCACGACCGAGGGGGATATTCCCCGCTCCATCTGCACATAAAGATAAATGCCGACTACTGCGAAAAAACCGGTGTAAAGATAGATATTCCACGCGAAAATCGAGACGAAATTATACTTGGTCATGGCGACGATCAGCCGATCCGGGCGGCCAAGATCAAGCACCAGAACGGCAAGCCCTCCGGCCAAAAGCGCCAGTGCCAACAGGCCCGACAGACGCGCCAGCGGCTTGTAAGGTGACTTGCCGAAAACCGAGGCAATCGAGGCCACATTGAGCGCGCCCGAGGCGGCAACAATCAGGAAAATCGCGAACACATGCGGCAGGCCCCAGACGATCTGGTTGGTCATGCCGGTGACGATGTGGCCATATTCCTCGATATAAAGCTCGGCCCCGCCCGCCGCCAAAATAAAGACGACAAGCAAAACCGCAAGCTGGATGATTTGCGGGGTGAGCTTGATCTCTCGGTAAATCGTGCGTTGCATGATCCGGCCTTTGTTAGAGTGAGGTATAGCGCACGCCGGGGTTCAGCCCCAGATCGTCGCGCAATGCGAGGGATGGATAGGCAAGCAGCCTCTTGGCGATATCACTTTCGGGATCGTTCATGTCGCCAAAAATCAGCGCCCGATGCCCGATCGCGTCGCAGGCCTCCACGCAAGCGGGGATGCGACCGCTATCAACGCGGTGGACGCAAAGGGTGCAACTCTCCACGGTTCCTATGCCGCGCGGGGCGTAGGATTTTTGGCCCGTCAGCGGCTCGTGAACGAATGAGCGCGCCTTATAGGGGCAGGCCATCATGCAGTAGCGACAGCCGATGCAGATGTGTTTGTCGACCAGAACGATCCCGTCGGCGCGCTTGAACGAGGCCCCGGTGGGGCAAACATCGACGCAGGGCGGATTCTCGCAATGTTGGCACATCACCGGCAGCGAGGTCTCGCGTCCGGTGGCCAGATCGACCAGATCGACCTTGCGAATCCACTGGGCGTCGGTCTCGGGGTGGCCGGTGTCTTTCCAGCCGTTCTCGGTCGAGCAGGCGGTCACGCAGGCGTCGCAATCGGGTGTGCATTTGTTGGTATCAACCAGCAAGCCCCAGCGCGTCGCCGGGTTGGCATTGGCCTCGGCCTTGCCACCAAACGCCATCAAGGTAACCCCCGGCGCGAGCGTGATTGTGGCCAGAGCCGCGCCGCTGCGCATGAATTCGCGCCGACCCATCTCGGTCGGTTTTTTGTTGAATTTGAGGGCCGGAAGTTCCGAGCCATTTTTCAAAGAGCAACTCATTCAGAGGTCTCCTTCAGATAGGCCGCAAGTGCGTTTGAATCAGAGGTTTTAGGTATCAGAAATGCCTCGGTCTTTTTCTCGGGAACGGTTGCATGGCATTGGAAACAATCAATTTTCGCCGAGACATATTCATGGCAGACGCTGCAAAATTGTTTGTCGGCATTGATGGGGATCGGCTGGCCGTTCTTGTCGGTGCTTGTATGGCAGGCCACGCAAGCTTTGAGGCTGGCCCCGATGTTGCGATCCCCCAGACGGACGGTCAGGTTACGGTCTTGCAGCAACAATTTGGAGTGGTTGATCCGCATAAACAAATTGCCCTCGGGATGAGGATTTCCGGTCGCTTTGGGCACCACGGGGCCAAGGGTTTGCGACAGAGCCGGAGGAAACCCCAGCCCCATTAACAAGATCAGAACAGTCAGAAACGCTTTCATCGCTACTCCCCAAGGCCCATCTTGATATAGCCGGTCGGGCAGACATCGGCGCAGATGTGGCAACCGATACATTTGGTATAGTCCGTGTCCACATAGCGCCCGACTGTGCGATCCGATTTCTTGACCCTGAACACCGCGTCCTGCGGGCAGTAAATCACGCAATTGTCGCACTCAAAGCACATGCCGCAAGAGAGACAGCGCTCGCCCTCTTTCTGGGCCTGCTCCTCTGAATAGGCGATGATGCGCTCTTCAAAGTTGCCCAGAACCGCGTCGCCTTCGATGTGAACCTCGTCGCGGCGACCGCGCGGAATGAGGTCGAAATGGCCTTTGAACAGCTCGGTATGCCGGATGATCTGGGTCGCGGAGCGGTCCTCGTAATTATGCACAGCGAAGGCGGCGTCGTTGGTGCCACGGGTTTGCATGTGATCGTAAGCTTCGGGGTCTTTGCCGCGCTGGTGCAACTCGGCCATCAGGTTGAAGTGATGCACGTCAACGCGCGGACGCTTGTCGATATCGCCGTCATCGAGATAATCGGTGATGGTTTCGGCGGCGATGCGGCCCTGACCGATGGCGGTGGTCAAAAGATGTGGCTTGAGGATGTCGCCACCGGCGAAATGCTTGTCGCGACCCTTGACCTTATAACCGGCCTCGGTGTCGATGAAACCGCGCCCGTTATCCATCTCTTCAACGCCGGTCATGTCGCCGGATTGGCCGATGGCGGAAATGATGATGTCGCATTCAATCGTGAACTCGGTGCCCTCGCGCGCAACCGGCGCGTTGCCCTTCATGTCGCATTCGCACATCTTCAGCGCAATCGCGCGACCGTTGGCGTCTTTGATCACCTCAAGCGGCATCACGCCGCCTTTAATGTCGACACCTTCGCGCTTGGCATCCTCGCGCTCATGCTCTGCGGCGGTCATTTGCTCAATCGGGAACAGCGAGGTCAGGGTGGCTTGCATGCCTTCGCGCACCAAGCTGCCGGCAACATCCTGCGCTGTGAAATCGATCAACGTGCCATCGGGATGGTCGGTGCTGGCAACATGGGTGATATGGCCAAGACGACGGGCGACCGAGGCCACGTCAATCGAGGTATCACCGCCGCCAACAACCACGACGCGGTTGGCCGTGCCAAGAACATAGCCCTTGTTGAACGCATCGAGAAACTCGATCCCGTTGATGCAGTTTTCGGTGCCTTCCCAGCCCTCGACCGGCAAGGGCCGCCCGTTTTGTGCGCCAAGCGCCCAGAAAATCGCGTCAAAGGATTGCTCGAGTTTTTCAATCGAGATGTCTTTGCCAACGCGGGTATTAGTATGAACATCGACCCCCATGCTGGTGATACGCCCAATCTCGGTGTCGAGCATCTCGCGCGGGGTACGATAGCCGGGGATGCCGAAACGCATCATGCCGCCAAGCTCGTCATTGGCCTCAAACAAGGTCACGCCGTGGCCCTGACGGCGCAGGAAAAATGCCGCTGCGAGGCCTGCCGGTCCGCCGCCTACGACCGCGACTTTGCGACCTGTGTCTGTGCCGACTGCGGGCGCTTTTATGTCATGCTCGTTGGCCCAGTCGCCGACATATTGCTCGACCGCGTTGATACCGACAGTGTCGTCAACTTCGTTGCGGTTGCAACCGGCCTCGCACGGGGCGGGGCAGACGCGGCCCATGGTCGCGGGAAACGGGTTGGCCTCAAGCATGCGTTCAAAGGCATATTCTTGCCACGCCATGCCCTCAACCGGCGGTTTGTCCATGCCGCGTGCAATTGCCAGCCAGCCGCGAATTTCGTGACCCGAGGGGCAAGAGCCTTGGCAGGGGGGCGTTTTATGTACGTATGTCGGGCACTTGTGCGATTTGTCCTGTTGAAAGATTTTGTCTTCCAGATCCCAGTCATTCGGGTTGGCCCCGTCTTCAAACCTGCGGAAAGTCGCTTGTTGATCGCTCATGATGTACCCTCTTCATTGGCCATTTCCAATTCAGGAACAGGCGCGTCATCGGTAATTTGACCATCCAGCAGAATGGCATTTGAAACCAGTTGGTGAACCGACAGGATCGAGTCCCGCTCATAGCCGAATTTTGGCATGACTTTGGCAAACTGGGTTTTGCAAATAGCGCAGATCGCGGCCATGTGGGTGACGCCGTGGTCCTGGGTCACCTGTTGCAGCGCGGTCATGCGCGGACTGGCCCCTTTGACGCGAATATCCATCAGATCGTCGGTCAAAAGACCCCCGCCACCGCCACAGCACAGCGTGCTTTCCTTGGTGGTGTCGCGGTCCATTTCGAAGTAATTATTGCACACGGCCTTGATCACATTGCGCGGAATTTCAAACTGCCCACCGGGCTTGTCGCCCATGCGCGAGCCGCGTGCCACGTTGCAACTGTCGTGATATGTCAGGCGCAGATGATCGTTTTTGGTTTTGTCGAACTTGAGATTGCCGCGCTCGATCTGATCCCATGTAAACTCCAGAATATGCTGGGGAATGGGGTAGTTTTGATCAAGGAAGTCAAACGGTCCGGCCAACGTGTTAAGAAAACTATAAGCCACCCGCCACGCATGACCGCACTCGCCAAAAACGATGCGTTTGACGCCCAGATCTTCGGCGGCGCGGCGAATTCGAAGCGCCAGATCGCGCATGTTTTCATAAGAGCCGATAAACAGCCCGAAATTGGCGGCCTCGGAGGCATAAGAGCTGACGGTCCAGCTTACGCCGGCCTGATGAAACACCTTGGCATAGCCGATCAAACCGTCGATATGCGGCTCGGCGAAGAAATCGGCGGAAGGCGTGATCAGCAGGATATCGGCGCCTTTTTCATCGACCGGAATACGCACCGAAACGCCGGTTTCGTCCTCGATATCCTCTTCCAGATCCTCGAGCGTTGCGCGCAGGGCTTTTTCTTGAAGGCCGAGATTATTGCCAATCTCAAGCGCCTTACCGATGATCTCGTTACAGTATTTCTGGCCGATACCAACCGTGTCCATGATCTCGCGTGCGGCCATGGAAATCTCTGCGGTATCAATGCCGTAGGGGCAAAAAACCGAGCAGCGGCGGCATTGGGAGCATTGGTGGTAATAGGAGTACCACTCGTCCAAGACCTCGCGGGTCAGATCGCGTGCGCCCACCAGCCACGGGAAGTATTTGCCCGCGAATGTGTAGTAACGCCGGTAAACGCTGCGCAGCAAATCTTGCCGCGCAACCGGCATGTTTTTAGGATCGCCCGAGCCGAGGAAATAGTGGCATTTATCGGTGCAGGCCCCGCATTTGACGCAAGCGTCGAGATAGACCTGAAAGGCGCGGTTCTTGCTGGCAAGATCGCCGATTTTGGCAATCGCTACCTCTTGCCAATTGTCCAAAAGCTCGCCCGGAAAGCCGAGCTTCATGTTATGCTCGGGATAGGCGGGATAAGGCGCGCTGTCGGCCATTGAATCGCAGGCCAGTTTGGGGATTTTCAACGGATCGGGGATGAACTTTGGTCCATCCTCGCCGTCCATATCAAGTATTGCCATTTCAGCGCCCCCTATTTCTCTAGCTCAGCCGCCCAAGGGGCGAGATGGCGCTTTTCGCGCGAGTTATCGACCTGATAACGGGTCGGCGAAAAGAAGATGCCGGGACCGTGCAGCAGTTTGGAGATCGGGAATATAATCATCAATGTGGCCACCAGTCCCAGATGGACGAGCAAAGACGCAGAGGTCGGTAACTCGTTGATCTGAAGCCGTAAAAGGCCCAAGAAGAACACCTTGACGGCCACGATATCGGTGGGGGCCAGGAACTTCATGTTCATGCCACTAAGCGCAATGCCGATCAGCAGCAGCAACATTAAATAGTCCGACGGGCTGGAGATATAGCGGATGCGCTCAACCACAATCCGGCGCACGAGCAGGCCAAGCAGGCCGATCAGCAGCGCGAACGAGGCGTAGATGCCGAAGGGTTGCACCCAGTTGACCCAGAACCAGATCGGCTCGATGAAATAGCGGAAATGGCGCAGTAAAACCAGCGCGAGGCCGACGTGGAACATATAGCCAAATACCCAGATCCACTTGTTGGATTTGAACAGGCTCTCAAACACCAAAACTTCGCGGCTCATGCGCCAGAACACGCCCGAGCGCGTGGTCGGCGCGGGCATGGTCGGGATTTTCAAAGGGGCCGGAGTCCGCGCATATTTCGCGATCCGCAATCCAAGCCCGACGACGAGCATGATTGTGGCGAAATAAAACAGCAATGCGTATAGCGTTGACAACACTTGCGGACTCCTCCCTAGAAGTTCTTCAGCCCAAGCCTCCTCTGATTTTGTTTGTTTTCAGAGGCTTATAGGGCAGATATTAGACGCAGCCAGTTGGTTTCGGCAGGCCGGCAATCTTACAGGCTTGTTTGGCCGGGCCGTATGGAAACAGCTCGTACATGTATTTGTTATTGCCTTTTTCCGGGCCCATCGACTTTTTGACGGCCTTGATCAGAACCCGAACTGCGGGCGCGATCTGGTATTCTTCATAATAGTCGCGCAGGAAGTTAACCACTTCCCAATGCTCGCTATTCATGTCGACTTCTTCGGCTTTGGCGATGACATCGGCCAGATCTTTGGTCCAATCAGACAGAGTGGTGATATACCCCTCTTCGTCATGCTCGATGGTTGCACCGTTTACTTCATAAGACATTATAGGTTCCTTTCGGTTGTGATGATCCCCCATACGGATCGAAAAATTTCTAAAGCCAAGCTTGGCTGCGGTCATGTGAGGCCGCGAGTTTGACAAAACCTGTGTAATCCACAGATGTTACGCCTTTGATAAGGCGTTTCTGATCTATGCCGCGCGCCGAGATGTCGCCCGAGAGCACGCAAATCGACAGCGCGCCGACTTTGGCAGTAACCGTATCGGCCAGCGTGGTGCCTGTTGCGGCCCCGTAAACCCCATCCTCGATCAGCAAGATCGTGTCGCCATCCTTGGCGTGGTTGAGGCAGCTTGCAAGCGCATTGGTGGCAAAGGGCGATTTGTTAACTGTATGAAGTGTTGACATATTTCCCTCTTTCAAAAGCTCAGGACGACGTCTTGGTCGGCCATGATATCGGATAATTCGGCGCGGCTGACGATCTTGAGCGAGGGTTTTTCGGCCCAGTCATCATCCTCGTCCTCATAGGTGATTTCTTGCAAATCGGCGGCGGTCAGGCCGCGCTCGTCAAGTGATTCTTGCTCGACGTAAAGCTTGGTGACGTCGTAATCCCCCAGCGCGCGAAACGTGGGCGAGAAATTCTTGACGCCGATTTCCTCGGTATTTTGGCCTTTGGTGAGCTGAAACACCCCGTCATCGAAAAATGCCAGACTGACGTCTTGGTCAAACGCGGCACCGATCAGCACGACCTCCAGAGCCTCCAGCGCATAGATGGTGCCGTAAGGCGCGCGGCGGTTCACATAGAGGAACTTTTTGATATTATCTGCCATCATCAATCCCCAAACACCATCAGACGGTCGGTCTGGATACCCATTTCGATCAACTGGCCAAGGCCGGAGATGCGAAAGCCCTCGGCGATGTTGTCGGCGTCCTTGCCTTGACGTTTGGCCTCGTTCGCGTCCAGCATCCCGCGCCGTTGAGCGGCAGCGATGCAGATCACCAGATCGACCTCGTGCTTTTGCGCAAGTGCGGTCCAGTTCTTCTGGATATTGCGCTCGTCTTGCGGTGGTACCGCCAAACGGGTGCCGACATTTACGCCGTCATGGTAAAAGAATACGCGCGGCACCTCATGCCCACTTTCAAGCGCGGCTTTGGCAAAATTATATGCCGTGTCCGACGCCTGATGGGTATAAGGCCCCTCGTTGACTACTACTCCGAATTTCACAACATCCGCTCCTTAAAAGTGAACATGCGCCGAGCTGTTCATCGTCTTGCGAGCGCCGGTCCATGTGTCCAGATGGTGCTTGGTGAAAGCGAGATCGGTCATCTCGAAAAAGCGACTCCAGCCGATGCGTTCGATCCACTCGCCCATGCGCTCCCAATGCTTGGCGTCTTTCTTATAGGCCTCGACGATCTTGCGAACGACGGCGGCGACTTCGGGCCAATGGGGAGGGTTATTAGGCAGGTTAGCAACCGCCAGCTTGTGAAATGTCGGCTTGGTGCGCGCGTTTGAATGCTTGCCCCCGACCCAGATCGCAATCTTGGTGCTTTCGGCGCCGTTGATTTGCATCGGCGGACAAGGCGGATAGCAGGCCCCGCAGCAGATACATTTCTTTTCGTCAATCTCGAGGCTGGGCTTGCCGTTAACCATGGCCGGACGAATAGCCGCGACCGGGCAACGGGCGACCACGGCGGGGCGCTCGCACACGTTGGCGACGAGATCGTGGTTGATCTTTGGCGGCTTGGTATATTGCACGTTGATGGCAATATCGCCTTGGCCTCCGCAATTGATCTGACAGCACGAGGTGGTGATGCGCAGGCGATTGGGCATCTTCTCCTGAACGAATTCTGCATGCAGATAGTCCATCAGGGATTTTACAACACCGGAAGCATCGGTCCCCGGAATGTCACAGTGCAACCAGCCCTGTGTATGGGAGATCATGGAAACCGATGCTCCGGTGCCGCCTACGGGAAAACCGTTTTCCGTAAGCTCTGCGACCAAAGGCTCGACTTTGGCCTCGTCCTCGACCATGAATTCGATGTTGGAGCGGGTGGTGAAGCGCACATGCCCGTCAGCGAAATTATCGCCAATGTCACAGAGCTTGCGGATGGTATAAACGTCCATCTGCCGCTGGGTTCCGGCGCGAATGGTGAACAGCTCGGCCCCGTCTTTGGTGACGTGACGCAAAACGCCAGCGCGGGGGCGGTCGTGATAATCCCAGTTGGCCTGATTGGCCACCATCATCGGGTGCATATACTGGATGTGATCCGGCACGCCGGTTTCAATCGCGGTTCTTGGCTTTGCTTTGACTTCAGTCATCTTTTTCTCCCTGTCAGGGCCACCCCCTCCGCAATCAGGCGGAGAGAGACCCCAAGCGCTTTAGCTGTTATTCCGAGGCGACGGTCATGCCCGCATCAAGCGCTTTGCGCTCAAACCACTTGGCGGCTTCCTCATCGAAATCATCGGTTCGCACATAGGACGAGGTGCGAGGATGGTTGACCATATTAGGATCGGCCTCGACCCCCACGGCTTCAAGGAATGTCGGCAGGCTGACACGGTCGATAGTCTCGCCAATACGCTCGTGTTCCAACGCGTTATCGGCAAAGAACTCCATGCAGGTCTCGGCGAAATCCTCGAGTGCCTCGAAATCCTCGTCGGTTTCAAGCTTGATGAACGGCTTGATCATGATACCCATCATATCGCCCACTTTAAGCGAACGTTTGCCGCCGATCATGATCGACGCGCCGCGATCGTCGCCGGGGCTGAGGGCTTTGGTCATGACGTTGATGCAATGCATACAGCGCACGCAAGATTTGTTGTCGATCTCCAGCGTGTCATCATCATTGAGCGAGATGGCGCGGGTCGGGCACATGGAAACCACCGTGTCGATGGTGTATTTGCGGCCCTTCTCGGCCACATGCTCTTTGACCTTTTCCTGATTGATCTTGATGTCGTCGCGCCATGTTCCAATCACCGCGAAATCGGCGCGGTGGATGGCGTTCACACAGTCATTGCCGCAGCCAGAGAACTTGAACTTGAACTTGTAAGGCAGCGCCGGACGGTGCATCTCGTCGAGAAACTTGTTGATGACCTGACGGTGGGCGCGGCCCTCGTTATAGCAAGATTGCTCGCAACGGGCTTGGCCGACGCAGCTCATGGATGTGCGCAAAGCCGGGCCAGCGCCGCCAAGATCAAAGCCGATCTCGTTCAGCTCGTCAAAGGCATGCTGTGTCGCCTCGGACGTGCAGCCCTGAAACATAATATCGCCGGATTGGCCGTGAAAAGCGATGAGGCCAGAGCCGTGACGCTCCCAGATATCGCACATTTTGCGCAGCAAATCGGTGGTATAGTGAAAGCCCGGAGGAGGCATGATCCGCAGCGTGTGAAACTCTTTAGAGTTGGGAAACCTGTCGGCAACCTCGGAAAAGCGCGGGATGATACCGCCGCCGTAACCAAACACAGAGACCGTGCCGCCCTTCCAAAACCCCATCCGCTCTTCGTAAGAGTGGTTGAGCTGGCCGAGCAGGTCGTTCATCATCGGCGCGTATTTCTCGCCTTTGGAGTCGCGCAGCCGTTTGAGGCCGGTGACAAAACTGGGCCAAGGGCCATCTTCGAGTTGATCGAGCATCGGGGTCGGGTGCTGGCCGACCTCGGCCTTATCGTCTATGGAATCGCCATCTTTCATAACAAGTCTCCCTCTTTCATTAATTCGTCGCGGCCTCTTGCGGGCTGTTTGTTCACTCTCGTCGGGGCAGGTTTCCCCGCACCCTCGGGAACATGTTGACTGAGGTTCGCGAAATATAAAAGCCCTATGCTTTGGAACCAATTGGTATTCCCTCATCTACTTTTATATATTAGTATATTTGAATGTACAGAAAAAAGTGATTCAGAATATGAGGGCTTCTATGAGGAAGAACGTTGAAACGGCCGGGGACAAATCCGACCAACGGCGAACGGGTTGAAAAAGTGATGGCTAGCAATATTAATATATCAATAAGTCAAGATGTTATGAAGCTTCGCGATTTCTCGCAACACGCCTATGAGCCGTGGCGCGAAGCGGTTCTCGCGGCCCATTCGGATCGAGCAACAACCACGCCCGTTGCCATCGCTGATCTCGGAAATCCAAGCGAATCCGAGCGGGCGAAACTGGTCAAAAACTGCCTGTCGGCGAATCTTTCGCTCTATTCAACTGCGACAATTAGCCAAGATCTGGCAGAGATTCGCGCCGATCTGAGGCGGTTTTCACATGCGCTCGGCCTGAGAATCGCTGAACGTCATCGCTCGGCGGGTCAGGATGGCATCGTTGCGCTGACGGTGACCAAGGCCGCTCGGCAGCGCGGATATATCCCCTATTCCAGCCGCGCGATGAACTGGCATACGGACGGCTATTATAATGCGCCGGGCGAGCAAATCGGCGCGATGGTTCTGCATTGTGCGCGTGCGGCAGAGGATGGGGGCGCCAACCAGTTTCTCGATCACAACGTCGCCTATATCCGTCTGAGGGATCAAAATCCGGCCTATGCCACCGCCCTGAGCCAGTCCCAAGCCATGACGATACCGGAAAACCGCAAGACCGATGGCTCTGTGCGTCCGGTTAGTGTCGGGCCGGTGTTTTCCATCGATCAGGACGGCCATCTGGCCATGCGCTACACCGCGCGCACCCGCAGTATCTTTTGGCATGACGACACGGTCACCCCGCTCGGCGCACAGGCGTTGCAGGAGATGTTGGAGCAAGAAGATCCCCTGATGCTCGGGCTGAAACTTGTGCCGGGTCAGGGGATTTTATGCAATAATGTGCTTCATAACCGTACCGGATTTGATATGGGTTCAGAGGAGGCCTCTGCTCGCCAAAGCCAACGGGTGATGTTCCGCATCCGGTTTCATAATCGCGTTAAAGAAGGGTAAATCATGGCCAAACTCAGCGAACTCATCCTCCAGCACCCCGACGTCAAGACCTTTGACGATCTGGAAAATCTGGTGGCTCATGCCGGCGAATCAGGGCAAATGTTTTTAGAGTTCGACCTCAAGCCCGACTACCGCGACACCCCGCGCAAATGGGAGTGGCGGCTAGAGGCGGCGTTTACGCGGGGGTTGCGATATGACTGATCAGGGCGAGACGATCACCGATCTTGGCGAGCGCGAGTTGCCGTTCGGGCGGCGGGTCAAGCTGCAAAACGTCGATTTTCACAACGGGCTGAACCTGTTGCGAATGACATGGCGCGAGGGGCGGCGCTTTACCCAGATCGACCTTGATCCGGCCAGTGCTGCGCTGTTTGCGGGCGACGTTCTTGACTGGGCGCGCGCCAATTCTGACGACAACTGAAAGCTGATAAAATGGACTATCTGCCGATCTTTCTCGATATCAAAGCCCGCCGCGTCATCGTTGATGGCGGCGAAACCGTGGCCGCGCGCCGAGTGGATCGCGCCTTGCTGGCAGGGGCCAAGGTTGATTTGTTTAACCCGACATTAAGCGAAGAGTTTCGAAAACTGCTGGGCCACGAGAACCTGATCCACCACACCCGAGCGTTCACCGACAGCGATTTCATCGGCGCAATCATCGCTTACGGTGCATCCGATGACCCAAGCCGCGACGCCAAACTTCACGCGGCGGCCAAGGCCCACGGGGTGCTGGCAAACGTGGCCGATGTTGGCGAATATTGCGACTTCATCACCCCCTCCGTGGTTGATCGTTCACCCCTCGTGGTGGCGATTTCTTCAGGCGGAGCAGCGCCGGTGATCGCGCGAATTCTGCGCGCCCGGATCGAAAGCCTGTTGCCCCCCGCCTATGGTCGTCTGGCCGAGTTCGTCGGACAATTTCGCGATCAGGTCGGCGACAAAATCAAGAAAACCCTCGACCGCCGCCGCTTTTGGGAAGGCACAATTGAAGGCCCCGTTGGCGATCTTTTCCTCTCGGGCGCGGCCAAATCCGCCGAGAAAAACCTGCTGGCAGAGCTTGACGCCGCCTCCAAGGCCGATCCCGGTCAACGCATTGGCGAGGTTTATCTGGTTGGTGCCGGTCCCGGTGACCCCGATTTGCTGACGTTTCGCGCCCTGCGCCTGATGCAACGCGCCGATGTGGTGGTTTACGACCGACTGGTCGGCGACGATATTCTGGCCCTGATGCGCCGCGACGCAGAGCGGATTTATGTGGGCAAACTGCCGCAACAACACACGATGCAACAAGAGGATATCAGCCAGCTTCTGGTCAATCTGGCGCTTGAGGGCAAACGGGTTTTGCGCCTCAAGGGGGGGGACCCGTTCATCTTTGGGCGCGGTGGTGAAGAGATCGAAAAGCTGGCCAAAAACGACATCCCGTTTCAGGTGGTGCCGGGCGTGACGGCCGCCGCTGGTTGTGCCGCCTATGCAGGCATCCCGCTGACCCATCGCGACCACGCGCAATCTTGCATGTTCGTCACCGCCCACGGGCGCGATGGCGTGCTCGGTCTGGATTGGGAGGTGCTGGTGCGCCCCGCCCAAACCGTCGCTGTTTATATGGGCCTCTCAAACCTCAATGATCTCGCCGAGCAGATTGTCACACACGGCATCGACCCTGAAACGCCTGCCGCAATTATTGATAATGGCACGCGCGAGAACCAGCGGGTGGTGGTCGGTACCATCTCGACCCTCGCCAGCCAAGCCGCCGAGGCCGAGCTGAAAGGCCCGTCGATCATCGTTATCGGCTCGGTCGTGACGCTGCACGAGAACCTGCAATGGTTTTCAAAACGCGAAGAGGCGCATTACCGGATGAGCTTGCAGCCGCAAGACAGCTTGTGAATGCGCTCTTGAATTCCGGCAGCGAACTTCGTAAATGAGGCTCGGTCAGGCAAAGGTCTGATCTGCATCAGGAGCGCGCATAATGGCCATGACCAATCCTTTACAATTCATCCAGCAGGTGCGTGGTGAGGTCTCTAAAGTCGTGTGGCCGACCCGTCGCGAAACCACGATCACCACCATCATGGTGTTTGTGATGGCCACGGTTGCCTCGCTGTTTTTCTTTATGACCGACCAGATCATCCGGCTGGGGCTGACCACGGTGCTGGGGCTTTTCAACTGATCGCAAGTGACGAAATCACCCGCGAACCCCTTGAATCCAGACCATACGCAAGGTAGAGGCATCCTCATCCCGAACGGGTGCGCGCGTCGATTCGAATTGCGCGCAGTTTCTGTGTTGGGCAGCACCATATAAGTGGCTGATTAAATTGAACATTCCGGCAAGGTGACTTGTCATAAAAAGGTAACGGGCAAGATGGCATTACGTTGGTATTCGGTAAGCGTTCTCTCAAATTACGAGAAAAAGATTGCTGACCTGATCCGGGAAGCCGCCGAGCAAAACGGCCTCGCGGACGAAATTGTCGAGGTTCTGGTCCCGACCGAAGAAGTTATCGAAGTGCGCAAGGGCAAGAAAATCCAGACCGAGCGCCGCTTTATGCCGGGCTATGTGCTGGTGCATATGGAGATGTCGGACCGGGGCTATCACATCATCACCTCGATCAACCGCGTCACCGGATTTTTAGGCCAGCAAGGCCGCCCGACACCCATGCGCGATTCTGAGGTCGCGGTTATTCTCAATCAGGTCGAAGAGGGGGCCGAGAGCCCACGCTCCCTGATTTCTTACGAGGTTGGCGAAACTGTGAACGTCACCGACGGCCCGTTCGAGGGCTTCTCGGGACAGGTCGAGGATGTGGACGAAGATGCGTCTCGCCTCAAGGTTTCGGTATCAATTTTCGGGCGGGCAACCCCGGTCGAGCTGGAATACACGCAGGTCAACAAACAGACCTGACGTGTTGCATAAGTGGGAGGCGAGCATCACGCGTGATGCGGACCAGACCACACCAAATATGCCAACGGGGACGCGCCCCAATGGCAGGAGCAAAAGGAGGCCAAAATGGCCAAAAAAGTAGCTGGCACCATGAAGCTGCAAGTTAAAGCAGGTCAAGCCAACCCATCCCCACCCGTTGGACCGGCCCTCGGTCAACGCGGCATCAACATCATGGAATTCTGCAAGGCGTTCAACGCCAAGACGCAGGAATTGGAGCCGGGCGCACCCTGCCCGACCATTATCACCTATTATGTTGATAAATCGTTCACGATGGAGATCAAAACTCCGCCGGCCTCTTATCTGTTGAAAAAAGCGGCCAAGCTGAAATCGGGCGCGGCAACACCGGCGCGTGAAGTGGTTGGCTCCGTCACCGCCAAGCAGGTTCGTGAAATCGCCGAGGTCAAAATGAAAGACCTCACCGCAAATGATATCGACGCCGCGATGCAGATCATCCTCGGCTCGGCCCGCTCTATGGGCATTGAGGTTAAGGGGTAATCATCATGGCAAAACTTGGAAAAAGAACAACCTCCGCCCGTGAAGCCTTTGCAGGCAAAGCAGACGTCACAATCGCCGAGGCCGTGGTGCTGGTGAAAGCCAACGCGACCGCGAAATTCGATGAAACTGTCGAAATCGCCGTTAACCTCGGGGTTGACCCTCGCCATGCGGACCAAATGGTGCGCGGTGTGGTGAGCTTGCCAAACGGCACCGGCAAAACCATGCGGGTTGCCGTATTTGCCCGCGATGCAAAAGCCGACGAGGCAACCGCAGCAGGGGCCGACATCGTCGGCGCTGAAGAGCTGATGGAGACCATTCAAAACGGCACCATCGACTTTGATCGCTGCATTGCTACGCCCGATATGATGCCAATCGTTGGCCGTTTGGGCAAAATCCTCGGCCCGCGCAACCTGATGCCAAACCCTCGGGTTGGCACCGTGACCATGGACATCAAAGCAGCCGTGGAGGCGGCCAAAGGCGGCGAAGTTCAGTTCAAGGCCGAAAAAGCCGGTGTGGTTCATGCAGGTGTTGGCAAGGCGTCGTTCAGCGAAGAGATGCTGACCCAAAACGTGCAAACCTTCATCAGTGCTGTGCAAAAGGCCAAGCCGACAGGTGCCAAGGGTGCATATGTGAAGAGCATCACGATCAGCTCGACCATGGGTCCGGGCGTGACCGTTGATGTCGAGGCCGCAATCGCGGGCTAACGACCAGCGCTTCAAAAGCAACAGAGGCGGGCCGAACTGGTCCGCCTTTTGCGTTTAACACGATTGTTTTTGACCGGACGAGGCGGTCAAGATACTTGTCGATACCAGAAACATACGGGTGACAAGTTAACGCAACATGAAGAAAGCAGGCCTGATCGTTTACTGGTTTTTCTCCTTCGTCGTGGTCGCATTAGCATTTCGCTAGAGCAGGTTTTTACCTATCAGTACCGAGGCAAACTCCGCGAGCTTCTGGGTGGGAGCTGCAGGTCCAAACTGGGATAGGCCCCGCATATCCACCCGGTTGTGAACCGATAATAGTACGCACAAATCCGCCGATAAGCGGGCGGTGCGCGGTGCTGGCCCTTGCTTCCAACCCCAAAAACAGCAATCAATAGATTGGTATTTCGGCTACAAATATCGCTGGTTTTACTCTTGCAACCAAACCATGAGGTCGCCCCATGCGCATGAAAAACACATGTTTCATTCCCACCATTCTTCTGGGCCTTTCAACCTTGTTTTTGGCCGCGAATCCGGCCCTGTCGCAAAGCGCCCCAACTGAAGGTATCTCTAAAATACACGAAATAACAAGCACTTGGGATGATGGAGCGGCTATTGCCCCTTCGGCCTTGCTGGCAACCAACTTTGGCTTGCTGCGCGCACTTCCGAGTGGCGTTTCGACCCGCATCAGCGGTCTCGAGGCCGTGGTCACAGCACTGGCGAGCCTGCCGGGGGAGCCGCAAAAGCTGCTGCTCAGCGGCTATAGCAAAGATAAAACCGCGCTTGGGGTGATGAAAAGCGAAGATGGCGGCAAAACTTGGCAAGACTTCTCACTTCAAACGACAAATGGTGCAGAACCCGTCGCCCTGCGCTCGCTTGCGATCAGCTCGGTCGATCCCAACTTTGTGGTGGGAATAATGGACGGCCTTGAACTTAGCCGCGACGGCGGTAAAACGTGGCAGGCCAGCGGCAAGCTGCCGGAAAAAACCTTCAAGATCGCCCCTTCATCGCTGGACACGAACACCATTTTCGCGGCCACCATGACCGGGTTGAAAAAAACCACCGATTTGGGCGCGACATGGTCTGACGCCTACCCGAGCACCGAGCCGACAACCGTTGTCTCGGTGCTTGGTAATGGCCGCGTTCTGGCCTTCGTCTTTGGCACCGGGCTGGTTGCGGCCAACGAGAGCGATCTGAAATGGCAAACCCTTTCGGCCAATTTCGAGAGCCGCTATCTGCTTAATATCGACGCCAATCCAAACGACGCCAATCAGTTGATTGCGACCGCCGATACCGGCGCGATCTTGATCAGCAGTGATGGCGGCGACAGTTGGACAAGCTTTGAGGGCAGCGACAATGCCTCCCTCGCCAGTCTGGCGCGTGGCAAACAGATTTTCGAGGGCACTTGTCAGGCTTGCCACGGGACCAACGGTATCGGCGAAGACCCAGGCAACCCTTCAGCGAGAGACGAGTTTGGCTTCAAAGCACCTGCGCTGAATAACGACACACACGCCTGGCACCACAGCGACGCGGCGATCAAGATGACCGTCCAAAACGGCTCGTCGCGCAATTCGCGCATGGTGGCCTTCAAGGACACGTTCAGCGATCAGGATATCAACAGCGTGATCGCCTATATCAAGACATTCTGGACCCTGAACAGCCTCGCCTGTCAGGGCGGTCGCCACGGTGGATGCTTGGGGAAATAGCCGTTTGGGGGCCACCTGTCCGGTTCCTCTTAGTGGTTCGAATCTAACGGTTAGAGCCACTAGAGTTCTTGCCTGATGGATCAACTTATCAAGAGATTCTAACGGGTTACGATGGACGCTGGTGTGCTTGGCCGGGATTAAACAACTAAGGGCAAGCCCCATAAAACACCTGACGCAAAATATCCGCCAGTTGATCCGCATCCTCGGCGCCAAAAGCGTGCGGTTGGTCGCTGTCGATATCAAACACGCCGATCAGACGCTTTTGTTGGTTAAAAACCGGTAACACAAGCTCTGATCTGGTGGTGCTGGCGCAGGCGATATGGTCGTCAAACACGGCGACATCATCGATCAGTTGCGCCTCGCCGCTTCGCGCCGCAGCACCGCAAACCCCACGCGAAAACGGGATTACCAAACAGCCGTGACCGCCTTGGTAGGGGCCGATCTTCAGGATATCCCCCCCGACATTGCGGTAAAACCCGGCCCAGTCAAACCGCTCATCGGCGTGATATACCTCGCACGCGAAGCTGGCCATCAACGCGATTTCGTCGCTCTCACCAGCACAAAGAGCGAGCAACCGCTGCGAAAGCGCGTCATAGTCAACCTGCGTCACGGCAGTTCAATCGCAATCGCCGTGCCTTCGCCGCCACCGATGCAAATCGCCGCGATCCCGCGTTTGAGACCCCGTGCCTCAAGCGCATTAAGTAAGGTCACGATGATCCGCGTGCCAGACGCGCCAATCGGGTGTCCAATGGCGCAGGCCCCGCCGTTTACATTCACTTTATCGCGGGCAATTCCCATCTCCTGCATGAACACCATCGGCACCACGGCGAAGGCCTCGTTAACCTCCCAAAGGTCCACGTCGGTAATGCTCCACCCAAGCCGCGCGAGCAGCTTTTGCGCGGCAGGAACCGGGGCGGTGGTGAACCAACCGGGCGCTTGAGCATGGCTCGCATGACCCATGATGCGCGCGCGAACAGCCAAGCCTTTGGCGGTCGCGACACTTTGCCGGCTGACAACCAGCGCTGCCGCCCCGTCGGAGATAGATGAGCTGTTGGCCGCCGTCACCGTTCCCCCCTCACGAAACGCGGGCCGGAGCGTGGGGATTTTCTCGGGTCGAGCCGTTTGCGGCTGCTCGTCCTGATCAATCACCGTTTCGCTCTTGCGAGTCTTAACCGTCACCGGAGCGATTTCGGCAGCAAACGCCCCGCTTTTAGCGGCATCACGCGCGTTCTGGAGGCTGGTCAGCGCGAACTCGTCCTGCGCTTGGCGACTAAGTTGAAACTTTTCGGCACAATCCTCGGCAAAAACCCCCATCAAGCGGCCTTTGTCATAGGCGTCTTCCAACCCGTCGAGAAACATATGATCCAGCGCCTGCCCGTGACCGAGGCGCGCGCCCCCTCGCATATTTGGCAACAAATATGGCGCGCGGGTCATGCTTTCCATACCGCCCGCGATCATCACATCACAGCCACCCATCGCCAGTTGATCATGGGCGATCATCACGGTTTTCATGCCCGAGCCGCACATTTTATTAACCGTGGTTGCCGGCACGTCTTCAGCCAAACCGGCGGCAAAACCTGCCTGCCGCGCGGGAGCCTGCCCCAGACCGGCGGGCAAAACGCAACCCATCAAAATCTCGTCCACGGCCTCGGGATCAACCTGCGATCCATCCATCGCCGCACCGATGGCGATACCGCCCAATTCTGTCGCGCTAACGCTCGAAAACGCGCCCTGAAACCCCGCCAACGGGGTGCGGGCAGCCCCTGTGATTACCACCGGATCCATGTTCTGCTCCTTTGCGAGTGATGTCTTGCGCTCAGGTATTTCAAGCTTTTACGCATGGAGCAAGCTTTGCAAGCGCCAAGTCGTTAGAATTGTCGACAAATTGATGTCCGGCGAAAAGGTTTGGTTAACAAAGAGCCTGCATGATATCCGCAATCCAAGCGAGGAACACCATGCAGTTGGACCGACAAAACTTCGACGACACCGCCGTCGTCAGATGCACCGCAGATCGGCTTGATGCCGCAAGCTCGGTAAAATTCAAAGGACTGTTTCGCGGGGTCGCGGACGGTGCCGACAACACGGGTACCGACACGGGCCCCAAACGCTTCGTCCTGGAAATGTCGACAGTGCAATTCATGGATAGTAGCGGTCTGGGTGCGGTTGTTTCAGTCTATAAGTCGCTTGGGGAGGGCGTCGTCCTCGACCTTGCGGGCCTGACCCCACCAGTTGAAAGGGTGTTTCGTCTGACCAAAATGGACTCGATTTTCAAAATATTCGCGTCCGTTGACGATGCGCTCGTGTCCTGAGGAGCCGAGCATGTGTCAGATGCAGCCTCTTGACGCCAAGCCCAATATTTACTGCGCGCTTGATCTTGAAATCGGCAGCCTACACCTTCAGTTTCCAGCGACCGATGATGATGTAAGTCAAGCGATGGCCATCCTGCGCCAGTCCTTACAACAGATGGAATTGGCCATCGAAGATATTGAAAAAGCTGAGCTTACTCTTGCCGAAGCTCTGAATAATGTCGTCGAACACGCCGTTTATCCCGATCGAAACTCGCAAATCTTTCTGCGGGTGGAGCGGGAACAAGACACTTTGATCTGCCTGATCCGGGACAAAGGCAGGCCCCTGCCCGGCGCCAAGCCTCCTGTTGGAAAACCAGTAGACCCCAATGTTGCGCGCAACATGCTTCCCGAGGGTGGCTTTGGCTGGATCATGATCCAGCACCTCACCAAAAGTCTAAAATACCGACGTATCAAGGGCGAGAACCATCTGGAACTGGTCATGCCGCTGGCCAACGGCCCAGAATGTCCCGACCCGGACGTTCTGGGCCCGCATTCGCCATGACCGCCACTTTTGTCGCCAAGTGGATGCCCCGAGCAGCGGCTCGGCTTTTAACCTGTTTTGGCGGCAATTCAATTTAGGGTTCTAACCCCAACTGCCAATATCGTATCAAAGAATTTTGCCAAAATCGAAAACTATGCCATTATCCACAATGTGTTTTAATAATTTGGGGCAGTTGATGTTATTCTCGAAAATTCACTCACAAGCGTTGAGCTTTTTTCTAGCGTTTAGTTTCTCCGTAATTTTTTCTGGCACCGCAATAGCGCAGGAGGTGGCGCAACAGCAAATTGTTCCCGAGCGCAGGATTGCCATCACCAAGAACATGGATTTTTTCGGATCAGACCTGCTACCGATCTTTCAAACCACGCTTAAATCCTGCCAGAAAATCTGCCTCAATGACAGCGACTGCCAAGCGTTTACCTATAACACCAAGTCATCCGCCTGCTTTTCAAAATCCACAATTTCCGAGCTTCGCCCCTTTGACGGCGCGATCTCGGCAAAGGTTTACGAAACCGATCCGAAGGTTCTTGAAACCCAAGACGCCAAAGCCAAGACTTTGGATATGCTCGCCGCAAATTACCTGCCCGAGGCACGCGCGCAGGCAGATAGTCTGGCGCGAAATTATGTCAGCAACCAATGGAGCGCCGATCAACTAATTGAGGCATCCCGCGCCGCGCGCGACGACGGAAAATACCTGAGGGCCATGAAACTTACAGGGGCGGCACTAAGCCTGTCGGATGCGCCGTTTGACTGGACCGAAATGGCAACGCTCGCGCTATTGGCGTCTGAAAATAGAAATTCAGATAGGCGAAAATTGCAAAAAATTGCCACATCTGCGGCTATCAACGGCTATCTGCGCGATCAAGCGAGCGGCGGTCAGGCGAGTGCGTTGAGCATCCTCGCCACCGGGGTCGAGCGACGCGGCAACGGGCGGGCGACGATCGCGATTTTGCGACTCGCTCAGTCAATCTCGCCCCGACTCGACACTGAGGTGGCTCTGACCCGCGCGATGTCGCTGTTCGGCCTGCGCATCACCGACAACACCGTCGACAATAACGCCGCCAGCCCGCGTATCTGCGCCACCTTTTCCGATCCTTTGGTTAAGGCCGGGGTCGATTATGGCGACTTTGTTCGTCTGCCCGAATCCGGCCTGTCGGTCGAGTCGCGCGGCAACCAAATATGCGTGTCCGGCGTTCGTCATGGCCAAAAATACCGCCTGACATTTCGCGCGGGCCTGCCTGACGCCAGCGGTGAAAAGCTGATCAAGCCGGTCGATATTACAGTCTATGTTCGCGACCGCGATCCCTCGGTTCGGTTCGTGGGCCGGGGGTATGTGCTGCCAAAAGGTGCCGCCGCCGCAATTCCGATCATAACGGTTAATCTTAGCGAAGTTGATTTGAAAATCCACCGAATCGGCGACCGAAATCTGGCGCGCTCGATCCAACAGGGTTATTTCGCGAAACCCCTGTCGTTTTGGGATGAAAAAGACCTGAAAAACTCCATCGGCGAGGAGGTCTGGTCGGGCACCGGCATCGTCAAGCGAGACGTCAATCAAGACGTGACCACATCATTACCAATCGGCGATGCCATCGCCAACTTTGAGCCGGGCGTTTATGTGCTGCGCGCGCGGGTTCCGGGGGCCGATATTTACGATAAAAACGCCCCCGCCCAGTGGTTTGTGGTCACCGATTTGGGCTTGGTAACAATGAAGGGAGGCGACGGGCTGCATGTGTTCGTGCGCTCTCTCAACAGCGCCAAACCGACCCAAGGGGTGGCGGTGCAGCTTGTCGCCAAAAACAACAATATTTTGGGCGAAGCGATAACCGATCAGCAGGGATACGCGCGATTTGCGCCCGGCCTGACCAAGGGTACTGGCGGGGCCACTCCGATTCTCGTAACCGTCGCCAAAGGCAATGATTTCTCGTTTCTCAGCTTGAAAGACGGCGCATTTGATTTGTCGGACCGTGGCGTTGACGGGCGGCCATCGCCCCCTCCGATTGACGTATTTCTGGCAACCGATCGTGGGGCCTACCGCGTTGGTGAAACCGTTTTTGCAACCGCGTTGGTACGAAATAGCAAGGCAGAAGCTCTGTCAAATATGCCCCTGACCGCCATTGTCACCCGCCCCGACGGGGTCGAATTCAGTCGAGAGTTTCTCAAAGACCAAGGCGCAGGCGGGCGGGTTTTTGCTGTGAACCTGCCCTCGACCGCCCAGCGGGGAACTTGGACAATCAACGTTTACGCCGATCCGGACTCTTCCGCTCTCAACAGCCAAAAATTCCTGGTCGAAGACCTGATACCAGAGCGCATCGACTTTAACCTCGCCCTGCAAAAAGGCCCGATCAAGGTCACCGATGTGCCAGTTGTGAGCGTAAATGCGCGATATTTATATGGCGCTCTGGGGGCGGGACTGACCATTGAGGCCGAAACACGGATCAGCCGCGCAAACGGCCTTTTGGGCTATAGCGGATTTAAGTTTGGCCGCCAAGACGACGTGTTTCGCAGCCGGATGGAGTTCACCAAAGTTAACGCCAAAACAGACAGCGCGGGCAAAGCCCGGTTTGCGCTGGTGATGCCAAAACTTGGCGACACTTCGCTGCCCTTGAAAATGCGCGCACTGGTGCGCCTGAAAGAAGGCTCCGGTCGTCCGGTTGAACGCGTGATCGAAACCGATCTTGCCCCAAGCGGCACTATGTTGGGGATCAAACCCCGGTTTGACAGCGTGGTCCCGGAAGGCGGCATCGCCGGATTTGAGGCCATTGCAGTCGGAACCGATCTGATGCGCCAAAACCTCCCGCGCGTCGGTTGGGTGTTAAACAAGATTAACAGGCGTTATCAGTGGTACGAGACCTACGGAAACTGGAAATACGAGGCCGTCACCACACGCAGTCGAATTGCCAGCGGAGAAATCGCCCTCACGAGCGAGGGTATCAACCAGATAGAATCCACCGTCGATTGGGGGCGTTATGAGTTGGTACTCCAAACCCTTGAGGGACCGTATCTTGCTGCTTCTTATACGTTTTTCGCGGGTTGGTACGCCCCTGCCAGCAGCGCTAATACCCCCGATACCCTGTCGGTGGGTCTGGATAAAGACCTCTACAAAATCGGCGATACTGCCCGATTGCGACTGGTGCCGCGATATGCCGGAACTGCGCTGATAACCGTGGTTTCAAACCGTCTTATCGACATGAAAACGGTTAACGTCGTTAAGGGTGAGAACCTGATAAATCTTGACGTGACCGAAGATTGGGGCGCGGGTGCCTATGTCAGTGCCACGGTCATTCGCCCGATGAACACCGATGGCGGCCATAATCCGGCGCGCACACTTGGCCTGAATTGGGCGAAAGTTGACCCCGGAAACCACAAGCTGGCGGTGTCCATCACCACCGCCGACGAGGTTAGCCCGCGCGGCACGATGCTCGCCGCCTTGCAGGTTAATGGCGTCAAACCGGGCGAGACGGCCTATGCCACGATTGCTGCGGTCGATGTCGGCATATTGAACCTCACCCGCTATAAATCTCCTGACCCGAACGGCCATTATTTCGGTCAGCGCAAGCTGGGGATGGAGATCCGCGACGTTTATGGACGGCTAATCGACGGCTCGCAGGGGACACCGGGTCAAATCCGCTCGGGCGGGGACACGCCGCTTGCCGATGGTGTACAAGGCCCGCCGCCGACCGAACAACTTGTTGCGTTTTTCTCCGGCCCGATCACCGTTGATGCCAATGGCCGGGCCGAGGCAAAGTTTGACATGCCGGAGTTTAACGGCTCGGTCCGTCTGATGGCGATTGTGTGGTCAAAAACCAGCGTTGGCCAAGCCAGCAAGGACATTTTGGTTCGTGATCCCGTGGTTTTGACCGCCAGCCTACCGCGGTTTCTGGCGCCCTACGACAAAAGTCGGGTATTGTTGGAGCTGGCGCATACCTCAGGCCCAACCGGCGATGTTGCGATCAAAATTAGCGCCAGCGACGGGCTTTTTGTTGATACATCGAACCTGCCGGATAAGGTGAATTTGAGCGCGCTGCAAAAGGTCTCTTTCTCGGTTCCGATTGAGGCTCCGGCGTTTGGCACACCCGAGATTACCGTGGTGCTAACCACGCCCGGCGGCAAAACCTTAACCAAAACGCTGCTGCTGCCGGTGCGGGTTAACGACCCCGAAATCTCGCGTACCTCTCAAGTCGAGCTTGGCAATGGCGACACGTTTACCCTTAACCGCGATATTTTCACAGGCTACATGCCGGGCACGGGTCGCGCGACCCTCGCGGTTGGCCCGATCGCGCGCTTTGATGCGCCCGGTCTGTTGGCTGCACTTGACCGGTATCCTTATGGCTGCACCGAGCAAATCACCTCCAAAGCCATGCCGTTTTTGTATTTCGGACAAGTCGCCAGAGCGATGGGTCTTGCGCAAAGTCGCAATATTTCAGAGCGGATTAATCAGGCAATTACCGAGGTGCTGTCAAACCAGTCGAGCAACGGCGCGTTCGGTTTGTGGCGTCCCGGCTCCGGCGATCTGTGGCTTGATGCCTATGTCAGCGATTTTCTAAGCCGCGCGCGTGCCAAAGGATATGCCGTACCAAATCAGGCGTTTCGTCTGGCCATGAGCAACCTGCGAAACCGCGTTAACTATGCGGGGAATTTTGAGAATGCCGGTCAGGATATCGCCTATGCGTTGATGGTTATGGCCCGCGAAGGGATCGCCAATATCGGTGACATGCGCTATTATGCCGACACCAAGGCTGACAATTTCGCCACTCCGCTGGCATTGGCGCAACTAGGGTCGGCGCTTGCGTATTATGGCGATCAACGGCGCGCGGATGCGATGTTCCGCAAGGCAGGCAAGCGGTTGGAGCAACTGAGAGGGCGTGTTGAGCCGCAAGTGTTGCGCACTGATTACGGCACCGACCTGCGTGACACTGCGGCGGTTTTAGCCCTCGCGGTCGAGGCCGGGTCCGAGGTTTTGGATGCAGCCGACCTTGCCCGGCGAATATCGCCGTTGCAAACTGTGGGCCGCGCGCGATCAACCCAGGAAAACATGTGGTCCCTGATGGCGGCGAACGCTTTGATCGAGGACACACCCGCCGATGCGTTCCTGGTAAACGGCAAACCGGCTGGTGGCCCTCTGGTTCAGATCATGGACGCCCAGACCGGCAATGATCGCGAGGTTGCAATCCTGAATAATTCTGGCAAATCGGCGACCACCGTGCTGACGACGTATGGCGTTCCGTCAGAGCCAGAACCCGCAGGCGGCAACGGTTATTTCATTGAGCGTTCCTATTTCACGATAGACGGCAAACCCGCAACTCTTGAGCAACTGACGCTTGATAACCCCCGTTTGGTGGTGGTGCTGAAGATCACGCCGCAGCACTATTCCGAGGCGCGTTTGATGGTGAACGACCCACTTCCGGCGGGCTTTGAGATCGACAATCCGAACCTGCTGAAATCCGGCGACATAACGGAGCTGGACTGGCTGAAGCTGAACGCAAACCCGCAACACACAGAATTTCGGACCGATCGTTTCCTTGCTGCGATCGACTGGTCGGGCAAAGAACCTTTTCAACTGGCCTATATTGTTCGAGCGATCTCGCCGGGAACGTTTTATCAACCAGCGGCCAGTGTCGAGGATATGTATCGCCCGCAGTTTCGCGCCCGTACAGGCGCCGGACAGGTCAAGATCTCGGTTAACTAGGCGCGTATTGCCAGCAAAGGAACACCGAAAACGATGATAGCCCGCCGCGTGATCTCCGCTATTTTTGTTGTGGTCGTGCTTGCATTTGGGGTGCTTGTGACGCTGGATCGCTGGGTCGCGCGAACCGTGCGCCACTGGCGCTGGCGACATCCGTCACTGTTGAGGATCGTAACGGCAATTTGCTGCGCGCCTACACGGTGGCCAACGGGCGTTGGCGATTGCCCGCGACGGTGCGCGATGTCGACCCTAATTACCTGCGCTACCTGATCGCTTACGAGGATAAGCGATTTTACAGCCACCGCGGCGTGGACATTCGCGCAGCATTTCGCGCGACCCTACAAGCGATCCGCAACGGGCGCATAATTTCCGGCGGCTCGACCCTGACCATGCAGGTCGCCCGTCTGTTGGAGCGCGGCGGCACAGGGCGTTGGGGGCCAAAGCTCCGACAAATCAGGGTCGCGCTGGCGTTGGAGAAAAAGCTCAAAAAGGAGGAAATTCTCAATCTTTATCTGGACTTAGCCCCATTTGGTGGCAACCTCGAAGGCGTGCGTGCCGCGTCATTGTCCTATTTCGGCAAAGAACCGCGCCGCCTGACGCCTGCGCAATCCGCGCTTCTGGTAGCTCTGCCGCAATCGCCGGAAACCCGTCGACCGGATCGCGCGGCGGCAAACGCGCTGGCCGCACGAAACCGCATTCTTATGCGACTGGCTGGCGCGAATACCCTGCCATTGGACGAGGCGATTGCCGCTCAACGCGAAAAAATTCCCCACATACGTAAGCGTTTTGCATCACTTGCCCCTCATCTCGCCGATCAGATGGTCGCCCAAAACCCTCTTAACGGAACGCTTCGCCTAACGCTGGATCGCGACCTGCAAATCGGGTTGGAGCGTCTGGCCGCCGACGCCGTGTCAAAACAACAGGAGGGCGTATCGGCGGCTATTTTAGTGATGAATTATCAAACCGGCGAAATTCTTGCCTCCGTCGGGTCCGCCGGATTTCTTAATCAAGGGCGGCTCGGTTTTATCGACATGACAAAAGCGGTCCGCTCACCCGGTTCGACCTTGAAACCGCTGATTTATGGTTTGGCATTTGAAGCCGGTATTGCGAACCCCGAAACGTTGATCGAGGACCGCCCAACCGCGTTTGGTTCCTACGCGCCGCAGAATTTCGACAAGCAATATTATGGCACGATCAGCATACGCGACGCGTTGCGGTTTTCGCTGAATATCCCGGCTGTTTCGGTGCTGGCGGCCGTTGGTCCGGCCAAGCTGTTAAGCCGAATGCGCCGGGCCGGAGTCACAGCAAGGCTGCCATCGAACGCGCCGCCGGGCTTGGCGATTGCGCTCGGCGGTGTGGGGTTGAGCCTGCGTGATCTGGTGGTTCTCTATGCCGGGATCGCGCATGGAGGCACGCCGTTATCGCCTAAAACGTTGATGACCCAAAAGCGGGCGGCACCGCTTAAACCGCTCATGTCTCCCGAGGCCGCGTGGCAGGTGAGCGATATTCTGACCGGGGTTGCTGGGCCGAATTTGGCGCGCCGAGGCAATCTTGCCTATAAAACCGGCACCTCTTACGGCTACCGCGACGCTTGGGCGATCGGATTTGACGGCCAACATGTGATTGGCGTGTGGGTCGGTCGACCAGATGGCGCGTCGGCGCCCGGAATTTTGGGCGCAAAAACCGCTGCCCCGATTTTGTTTGAAGCTTTTTCTCGTCTGAAACCAGAGATGACACCGCTGCCGCCTCCGCCCCCTTCGACCTTGATCGTTTCAAACGCCGATCTTCCCCAGCCGCTAAAGCGGTTTTTGGGGGCGAATATCGTGTTTAGCGCCAGTCAAAACGCCCCCGAAATAGCGTTTCCTCCCGATGGCGCGCGGATTGATCTGGGCCTTGCTCGCGCTGACAGCCAGCCCTTGGTACTAAAGGTCAGAAACGGGGTACCACCTTTTACCTGGATCGCGGATGGCGTCCCCTTTGCAATTGCGGCGCGCGGGCGGCAGGTTGAGTTTGCGCCGGAAGGGCCGGGTTTTTTGAATATTTCTGTTATTGATGCAAGCGGAAAATCTCAGCGCGCCACCGTCGAGATACGCTAAAATAGCGCCTCGAAAATACTGTCCTTCAACACAAGATCACTCTCTCGAGGATATATATTGCCGGTCATTTTAGCTGGTTGGATCGCCTAAATCCGTAAGTAAAACGTCGATAATATCTGTGAACATCATCTTTTGATCCGGCGTTAATCTCTTGAGGAAATCCGCTTGAAAAGTATGGCTGATCGGGGTGATTTTGGCCATCATCGCGCGACCTTTTGCGGTCAGTGCAAGCTCGATCAACCGCTTGTCGCCCGAGTTTATTTTCTTTGAGACATAGCCCGCCTCAACCAGACGCGCGGCCGCCCGGCTGGTTTTGGGTTTATCCATGCCAACCTTTTGATAGATTTCACGGATCGAGATTTTTTCGGCTTGCGAAAGATGGGCGATGACGCGCCATTCTGGCACTGAGATATCGAACTGTTGTTGATACTCTTGCGCGAATCTATCGCTGACCAAGCCCGCCAGTACGGCCAGTTTATAGGGCAAGAATTTCTCAAGGATAAAGTCTGACACCAACGCGCCTTTTCATTGCGAATGCGATGACGTCCATATGGCCACGAAATTGAGAGGATTTCAAGAAATCTGCCCAACATCACTGCCTCAATTTGGCGCGACGCAACAGCGAATTTGCGTCTGTGCTATAGTCGCTCCAGAATATGGGCTCGTTGTTCTATGGCCACCATCTGCTCGGCGGCATTTTTCAAGGTTAGGGTCAGGGGGTCGATCCGCATGATCGCCAGAACCAAACGCTCTATGGTTGTCGGATTGGAATATTCGGCCAATCGCGTGCGATATTGCGCCTCGCCCTGATTGAACAAAATGGCAGCCTTGAGGATAAACAGAAAGATCAGCCCTCTGTTGAATGCTGACCATAGTAGCCACAGCCCGGACAGGCGCGACCAGATTGTTGGCCGCTGTCGCTCGCCATGATGACTTAAGACAAAGTCGGTTCCGGTTTGATCCCAGTAGGTTGTAGTTTTGCTGTTGTTCATCGTTTTAACCTTGCTGGGATTCAGAAAAGTGGTGCGTTTAACCTCCCGAACATGGCATGGGCCTCATGCGCTTTGAGGGCGGGCAAGCAGGTTTGCCCGTAACAGGACGGATCGGCCGCAAGCTCTGGAAACAGCGCGAAAAGTTCTGTCCGGGCATGATCTATCACGCCCTGAATGGCGGTTTTTCCGGGGTAAAAGCTTTCAGAGAGCAGGCCGTTGGACCAGATGGTTTGATGATGATCAAACATGAAATGATAATACGTCACCTCGCGCGCGCCGTAATCGCGGGTGATGTCGGTGTCATTGAGCAAATGCACAGCAGCGACCAGAACTTCGGCTTCGCCAAACATCAGCTCCGCTCGCCAGTCGTCGATTAAAATCCTGTGCTGGGGCGAGACCACCAGATCGGCGTTTGGACACCCTTCGCCCAACGCATCTTGGCGAAGGCGAATGGGCCGAAATTCCGGACGCAACGCCAACTCTGAGCGTCCCACATGGCGTTTGGACATCCAGCGGATCGCCCGGCTCTCTCCGTCGCCACATTTTACCATATCACCGAGGCAAAGCGCCTCAACCGCGACATCGCCCCGGTCGGTCGCGATCAACATGCCTTCGCCAAAACAGGTGATGATGATATCAGCGTCGTCATCGCAGTTAGAGGAGCTTACATCAACGGACACCGAATGATGTTCATTGTCAGACCCCACATAATCAATGGTGTAAACGCTGCCATCATTGGTCCAGGACTGAGCGTGCGTCACAATGAATGTGTCGCCACTATCAATGCTCTGCGCGGTTATGGAGAAATCATCGTTAAAGCCCGACAGGTCGGTCTGAAACTGATCATCGCCGCCCGGACCTTGGCCGGGATCGATCGGAACACCTTGACCAAACCCCTGAATATGCACGTTCGTCAGATCGCCGCCGTCGGTCAGCACCACATATTGCGAGTCGTCAACATTGCCGGTGACCCAATCGCCACCGTTAATATGTTCGCTATTGATCGGTACAACAAGAGACTCAGTTGACATGCGCAATCTCCTTGAATTCTCAGTCCCACCCTTAAGTCGAGAATATGAACAAGAAGACCGCAAAACATGAAGTTATCGCGGCAAAATAGTGAAAACTCGTGTCAGATTTTAGGCGATTTTTAGGCGCGGTCCAGTAAGTTGGCCAGCACGAGCGCGCTTATGATGGCCTCAAAATCGTCAGACAATCCACAGTTTTTCGCGCCCAGCCGATAGCCGCGCAGAACCGAGGAGGCGATCATTGGCAAGTCATCGGGAAAGCGGCGAAAGATGGCGCGGGTTGCCATGATCAAATCCCAACCCTCTGGTTTCATTTGACAATCTTCAAAGTCTATCGCATAAAGCCGCTTGTCTTTGCCAAGAATAAAGTTGCCCAGCGCATTGTCATTATGGGCCAGCATCAACCGTTTGAGCGGGGTTTTTTGCAAGATTTCTGCCTGCTGAGCCAACACATCTTGTGCAAATCCGGCGGGGTATTTGGCGATATATTCGGCCCATGTTCCCCCGGCTTCCTCGGCTGGTGCGTGGTTTGAGAGCCGACCAAACCACTGGCCTAAAAATTCGGACATTTGTATCAAATTGTCGGGGTTCAGCGAATTTGCCAGTGATACACCATCAATGAAGCTGGTCAGGATAAGACGCTCGGCCTCGGCCACGAACAGCAATTTGGGAATTTGACCGCCTGCCAACAGCTCCAGCGCGCGGCGTTCGCGCCCAAACGCAGCCTGCCCCGCAACATCAAGCGTGAAAATCCGCGCGACCGCCTGCTGGCCTGAAAGTGTGATCTTGGCGGTCGTCACATTTTGCGAGCGGCCAAGAATGTCGGCCTTAAACTCCTGCTCTTTATGCTCCGGCGACAGAATTCGCGCGATAATATCGCTGACGGCGGCAAGGCGGTCGGTAATCTCGGACGGCTCCATGTGGCCCCTCAAATCATCTTGATGACATCTTTGTCGATTGACAACATATAGCCCTTGCGGCTGATAGTTTTGATCAACAATTCCGACACGATCTGGTTGCCGAGCGTGTCGCGCAAACGCTTGATGCGGGTCGCCCCTGCCGCCTCTTCGCAATCGGTGCGGTCCTTGCCGGTGATCATCGCCTCCAGATCAATGCCGGAGATAAACTCGTTGTCCATGCGCGCCTCACAGAGCACAGCGAGGGCCTCGAACGCGGCTTCGGTCAGGGTGAACTCCATATTATTGATGTAAACCACCAATTCATCACGCGCGATAATCAGGCTGTTGATCTGGATACCCGCACGCTCGACCTCGGACATGCGGCGGTTCATGGCGGCGATGTTGATCAAAAACACCAAGGCCGCGATCAGGATGGCCGCCGAAAACACCAGCAACACGAAAATCACGAAGCGATAAGAGGCCAGCGTGTCAGAAAATGCGGTGCCCGATTGGGCGAGGATCTCCAGCAGCTTGATCTCGGCGCCGCTGGTCAGATTATCGTTCTGAACGAAGATCTTCTCAACCCGGTCATTGAACGCATTGGCGTCGGGCAGCGTGTAAAACAAAACCACCGAGGCGACCACCAGTATGCCGATGATCGCCCCGATGCCTATGTAAACCGTGGATGCGCCGCGTAAAAACACGCGACGTTTAGAATTTGAGGTAGTAATTTCCTGCACTGGCCTGCCTCTGCGATAGCCCTTCTGGTCCAAATACAGACATAACATTAAGCAGGGTCCATCCGCCACGACTAATCCGCTGAGCGATATTTTTGCGGATTTTCTGGTTGTTGGAGCAGATGTTGTCAGGAATTTTCACCACGCCGTAATGAAGTTGCAACGGCTGGGCGATCTTGGCCTTGTAGTCGGCATAACACGCCGCCTGAGCCGGTTGGCTAAAGGCGACAGTCGCGGACATGGCGAGTATATAGAGAGCTGTTTTCATCATGTCTGAAACATAGGCATGTTGGCCAATGATATTCAATAACAACCCCTTGCGAGCGCCGAAATTCCGGCTGTTATGCGATAACATCGCGACGATATTGCCTAACTTTGTGCCTTTGGGCCAGTGTCGGTTCATCGGCGCAGACCGGGGCAAAACATCTCCTCCCGCAACGTGTCCCCGGCCAACACGGCCACAATGAAACACGATAAAAGGAACCAGATCATGAAAACCAAGCTCATCGCCCTTCTCACCGCCGGTGCCATCGCAACCGCCGGTCTCTCCGCTCCCGTTCAGGCCAGCCCGGCCGACGATATGGCCAAGCTGCTGTTTGGCGCGGTCGTCATTGGTGCCATCATTAACTCCACCAACAGCCCGCGCCGCGCCCCGGTTACACGCCGCGTTGTTGACCCTTATCCTGTCATAGTTCGCCACCATCGCCATGTGAAACCGGAACTGTGCCTGCGCCAGCGCTATACATATGACGGCTGGGTGACTTTTTACGGCAAGAACTGCATGCGCAATAACGGCTGGTATCTGCGCAATGGCAACTGGCGGATCAGTGGTCACAATCATTGGTAATTGGCAATAGTGTCGGGGCTCTCTAACCGCTGTATTCCCTCGGTTCCTGAGTACCTGTCTGGCAGTTAGACCCTGACATTTAGGGCGAGGCGGATTATCTGCCTCGCCCGCTTTTTTGGCCTTTCACAAACCGGCGCGATGCGGCAGTTTCCAGTCCATGCCCGATTTCAGCTTTGAAACCCTTGCCTACGCAAAAGGCGCAACCCGCGTGGCCGGAGTAGACGAGGTCGGTCGTGGCCCGCTGGCAGGCCCCGTGATGACGGCGGCGGTCATTTTGGACCCTGACAACATTCCCGAGGGCTTGCAGGATTCCAAAAAGCTGACCGCCAAGCGCCGCGAAGGGCTGTTTGACCTCATTATGCAAAGCGCGACCGTGGCCATTGCCGAATGCTCGGTTGCCGAGATCGACCAGATCAACATCCTCCAAGCCTCGTTGCTGGCGATGAAACGGGCGCTGGCCAAGCTTGATCCAGCACCTGATTTCGCCCTGATCGACGGCAATCGTCTGCCGCAAAACCTCGGCATCCCCGCGCAGGCGATCATCAAGGGCGACGACAAAAGCGCCAGCATCGCGGCCGCCTCGATCATCGCCAAAGTCACCCGCGACCGCCTGATGGCACGCCTCGCGCAAGAATTTCCGGGCTATGGATGGGAACGCAACGCCGGATATGGCACAAAACAACATCTGGAGGCGTTACTGAGCCTTGGTGTCACCCCACATCATAGAGTCTCGTTCAAACCTATCCACAATATCTTGTATCAAGATATTTAATAAGCCTTTGATTCAAAAAAGAAATTGACGGCGAATCACCTTTGACTCATCTTAGGGCCACAAAAAGCGCAAAGCGCATGGGGCAGAGATGGCAAAGAAGATTAAGACGATGGAGGAGCCGATGCTCCCCCTCAATAAAATACTTGATGGCGATTGCATCGAGGTGATGAACAGTCTTCCGGCTGAGTCTATCGACCTGATTTTCGCCGATCCGCCCTATAATTTGCAGCTCAAAGGAGAGTTGCATCGGCCTGATAACTCCAAAGTCGACGCCGTCGATAATGACTGGGATCAGTTCGACAGCTTCGCTGCTTATGACAAGTTCACCAAGGCGTGGCTGGCCGCTGCGCGACGTCTGCTCAAGCCAAACGGCGCGATCTGGGTCATCGGCTCTTATCACAATATTTTCCGCGTCGGCACCGAGATGCAAAATGCCGGTCTGTGGATTTTGAACGATGTGGTTTGGCGCAAATCCAACCCCATGCCGAATTTTCGTGGCATGCGTTTGACCAATGCCCACGAGACCATGATTTGGGCCGGCAAGTCGGAAAAATCGAAATACACCTTCAACTATGAGGCGCTGAAGGCCCTCAATGAGGGCATCCAGATGCGCAGCGATTGGGTCTTGCCGATCTGCAATGGCCACGAGCGTTTGAAGGATGAAAACGGCGTCAAAGCCCATCCAACCCAAAAACCCGAGAGCCTGCTGCACCGCGTTTTGGTAGGCTCAACCAACCCCGGCGACGTGGTGCTCGACCCGTTCTTTGGCACTGGCACGACCGGCGCTGTGGCCAAAAAACTCGGCCGCAATTTCATCGGCATCGAGCGCGAAGAGGCTTACCGCAAGGTCGCCCAGCGGCGCATTGACAACGCTCGAAAATACGACCGCTCATCGCTTGAGGTTACGACCTCAAAACGCTCGGAACCCCGGGTGCCGTTTGGCCAATTGGTCGAACGCGGCATGCTCAACCCCGGCGAAACTTTGCAATCCTTAAACGGTCGCCACAAGGCTAAGGTGCGCGCGGACGGTACCCTGATTGCCCATGACGCACGCGGCTCGATCCATCAGGTCGGCGCAGCGCTGGAAGGCGCGCCAAGCTGCAATGGCTGGACTTTCTGGGGCTTCATGCGCGACGGAAAAATGATCCCGATTGATATTTTGCGCCAGCAAATCAGGGCGGAGATGCATCCCAAGGCCAACTGAGGCGCAGTCCAATATCTAACAAAAATTCAGCTTCCGCCCGGGGAGGCGCGATGCAACAGTGGCGAAAATGGACATGGTTCAATGGTTTGTGCCGCCCCGACAGCCATTATGGTTCCGACAACGCCACCCCAAGGTCCAACGCGACCCTCTGCGCTTTTCGGTTAGGGAGGCAAAGCGCGAACTTTAGATGCCCCGTCAACTCGCCCCCGCAGGCATCGGATTACTGCCAGTTTTATAAGCCGCCCAATCCACAATCTCGGGGTAATACGCCGCGCGCCATTTGCGTACGCGCGGGTTCATCAGACGCCTCCACACCGGCGGCACCATGGCAATCGCTGTCATCACCGGATAGCCGTGGCTCAGTTGCGGGGCCTGATCAGCACCGTAGTTTTGTAACAACGGATAGCGACGGTTTGGCTTAAAATGATGGTCCGAGTGTCGCTGCAAATTGATCAGCAACCAGTTTGACGCCTTGTGAGCGGAGTTCCACGAGTGATGCGGCATCACATGCTCATATTTACCGTCCCCGAGATACTTTCGCGTCAGGCCGTAATGCTCCACATAATTGACCAACTCCAACTGCCAGATGGCAACACCTGCCTGAAAGCCAAACAGCAACACGCCCTCCCAGCCGCCAATCGCGAAGGTAATCGCCAAAAACACCAGCTCCAAGGCCACATAGCAGTAAAACGGGTTAGAGCGGTGAAACACCCCCAGCCCTTTTCGCGCCAGCATCGCCCTTTCTGCGCGCCATGACGACGCCAGAGACCTCGGCAAAACCTGCGCAAAAAACCGGTGGAACCCCTGATTATAGCGCGCCGTCGCCGGATCGCGCGGCGTGCCCACATAGCGGTGATGCACCAGCAAATGCTCGCTGCGAAAATGGCCGTAAAGCGTGATCGCCAGCAAACCATCGCCGAGCGCGCGCTCCAGCCGGTTTTTCTGGTGCATCAACTCATGACCGTAAACCATGCCCACCGTGCCAGAAGAAACCCCGACCCCGAACATGAACAAAACCTTCTCCCACCACACCAGCGAGCCGCTCTGGGTTGCGTACCAAATACTGCCAAACACGATCACGATCTGCACCGGCAGCCAGATTTGCGTGATCAGTTTATACCAAAACAACTGCTCGTCCGGGGTCTCTGGATCGGTATTTTCAAGGTTTAGCCCTTCGATCCGGTCAAGCAGCGAATAAAGCCCCCAAGTATAGATCGGCAGGATCAAAAAACCAATTCCGCCAATGGCAACCACAAGCGGGATCAGCGGCACGAATGTCAGAGACAACCAGAATGGCAGCGCATTCTTCAGCTTTGAAACTTCGCGGGCAGGGATCAATTTGCGCCTCCAAATACCATTTTACCGATTTATAGCGCCGGAGCGCGAAACACTCAAATATTCAATTTCAAGACGGGTTCAAGACGGGTTCAAGGCCGGCTCAAGGCCGGTTCAAGACAGGCCAAATCGTGGACTTTTCGCATCACGGTCGGCAGATCTCCCGGCGAAAAAGCGCCCTTGTCCAGAAATTCGCCCAGCACCGGCAGCGCTTCAGGCCCGACCGAGGCAATCTTGACGGTCAGGCGCAAATGAAAATGGGTAAAGGTGTGGCGAACCTCGTCGCCCAAGACCTGCCAATCAGCTCCGAGCGGCGGGGCCTCCGTTGGCTCAGCACTCCAATCGCTGCCGGGCCAGCCGAGCATTCCGCCGAGCAGACCCTTATTTGGGCGACGCTCCAGCAGCAACGCGCCATCATTGCGCCTCACCACATAGGCCACCCCGAATCGCACAGGCTTGGGCGTTTTGGCGACCCGCCGTGGCAGCTCGGACGCGAGGTCTTGAGCATATGCGCGGCATTCCCCCATCAGCGGACAAAGCGCGCAAACCGGCCGCCGAGGGGTGCAGATCGTTGCCCCGATATCCATCAACCCTTGCGCATAATCGCCCGCTCGCCGGTTTGGCGTCAGCGCATCGGCAAGCTCTCGCAGACGCGGCTTTACCCCCGGTAACGGTTCGTTAACCGCAAACAGGCGCGCCATCACCCGCTCCACATTGCCGTCAACCACGGTCTCGGCTTGCCCAAACGCAATCGCGGCAATCGCGGCGCTGGTATAAGGTCCGATCCCCGGCAATGCCTGCAAATCCTGGCGCGTTTGCGGAAAAACTCCCCCGAAATCATGTGAAACCACACGCGCGCAAGCCAGCAAATTTCGCGCGCGCGCATAATACCCAAGACCAGCCCACGCCGCCATAACCTCGCCATCCTCTGCGTGCGCCAAGGCATGAACATCAGGCCAACGACTTGTGAACAAACGAAAATACCGCCCTACAGCGGCCACGGTCGTTTGCTGCAACATCACCTCGGACAGCCAAACGTGATAGGGATCGGGGCGCTGGCCAGACTTGGAGCGCGCCGGAGGAACCCGCCACGGCAAATCGCGCGCATGTTTGTCATACCACGCCAAAACCTGCGCACAGATCGTTGCTTGTGTCGTCATGTCACGCAAACTTTAATGCCCTCATTCGGTAAACCCTATGGTAACGAACCTTAACATCGCTAGAATAACCCAAAATCCCAGTTTGGACAGTCATGAACCGCAGCAAAGCACAAACCACAAGGACTAAGGGCGCGAAAAAAGCGCCGCCTCGCCGCATGTCGCGTGGTTTTGTGCAAACCGGCGGTATTCTCAGCCAACGCATCCGCAAAGCCACCGAGAAGCGCGGCTTTGTCGAGACCCGCCTCTTGACCCATTGGGCCGAAGTAGTCGGAGAGACCACCGCCGCAATCTGCCGCCCGATCAAGGTTCGCTATGGCCGCGAGGGCTTTGGCGCGACCCTGACTTTGCTGACCAACGGGGCCAACGCGCCGATGCTGCAAGCCAGCCTGCCACAAATCCGCGAGCGCGTGAACGCCAGCTACGGCTATGCCGCGATTTCACATATCCGCCTGACCCAAACCGCCGAAACCGGATTTGCAGAGATGCAGGCCGAGTTCAAGCCAGCACCCCGACCTGCTCCTGATCCGCAAAAATCCGCCGCCATGAGCGAGCGGGTGTCTGACGTTCAAAACTCCGACTTGCGCGCCGCTCTTGATGCGTTAGGGCAAAATATC
Organism: Alphaproteobacteria bacterium; assembly: GCA_013151335.1. Taxonomy (GTDB): domain Bacteria; phylum Pseudomonadota; class Alphaproteobacteria; order Rhodobacterales; family Rhodobacteraceae; genus UBA5972. The sequence goes on from JAADIJ010000031.1 coordinate 39,477, forward strand.
CTAACCCGCAAATCCGCCAGTTAATCGTAAAGGTTCCACTTCATGTTACGCAAATCCACCCTCGCAATTGCCGCCTTAGCCATCCTCATCGGCGGTATTTTCCTGTGGCAACAACAAAACCAACCGCCCGAGGTTGAGGCATCGGCAAAGGCCACGGTCGGACAAACTGCCGTGGTGAAAACGGCAGCGGTAAAAACTGCGGCGGCGCAAAAGCCTGCGACTGAATCCCCCGCCAAGGTCAAGGACGTTCAGGCCACCAGCAAGCCGATTATCAACATTAAAGAGATGTCAGAGGGCAAGGCCGATGCGCCGGTCACCATTCTGGAATACGCCTCGTTCACCTGCCCCCATTGCGCGCGATTCCATGAGGATGTTTACGGGAAAATCGTCAAAAACTATATAGATACCGGCAAGGTTCGCTTTGTGATGCGCGACATCTATTTCGACCGTCTCGGCCTGTGGGCGGCATTGCTGGCGCGCTGTGACGAGGGCAAAAAGTTCTTCGGCATTTCCGACATTATTTACAAAACCCAAAGCGAATGGACCAAGGGGCAAAGCAATCTCGAGATTGCCAATAACCTGAAAAAGATCGGGCGCGTTGCCGGGCTTGATAATGCGACCATAGATGCTTGTCTGCAAGATAGCACCAAGGCGCAGGCGCTGGTTGAGGAGTATCAGAAGAACTCGACCGCCGATGATGTACAAGGCACGCCAACGTTTTTCATCAACGGCAAGAAATATCCAAACATGACCTATGCGGATTTTGCCAAGGCCATTGATGCAGCACTTGCTGCCAATTGATGGGAAACGCTCCGCTCAGCGGGATCAAAGTTCTCGAGCTGGCGCGCATTCTGGCCGGTCCCTGGGCCGGTCAAACCCTGTCCGATCTCGGCGCTGACGTCATCAAGGTCGAGAGCCCGAACGGCGATGACACCCGCAATTGGGGTCCGCCGTTCGTAACCCGCGACGAGGATATTTCGGCCTCTTATTACCATAGCTGTAATCGCGGCAAACGCTCGATCACGGTGGATTTTCGCACACCCGAAGGTCAGGAGATCATCCGCCAGCTTGTGGCGAACTCCGACATCCTGATCGAGAATTTCAAGGTCGGAGGCTTGGCGAAATACGGGTTGGATTATGCGAGCTTGCACAAGATCAACCCGCGTCTGATCTATTGCTCGATCACCGGATTTGGCCAAACCGGCCCTTATAAAACCCGCGCCGGTTATGATTTTTTGATGCAGGGCATGAGCGGGATCATGTCCGTGACCGGCGAGCCCGGTGGCCAGCCGCAAAAGATGGGCGTGGCCGTCACCGACATCCTGACCGGGCTTTATTCGGTCATCGCGATCGAGGCGGCTCTGCTGCACCGCGCCAAAACCGGCAAGGGCCAGCATATCGACATGGCGCTGCTGGATGTGGCCACCTCGACGATGGCCAATCAGGCGCTGAACTATCTGACCACGGGGACGCCTCCGGTGTCGATGGGCAACGCGCACCAGAACCTGACGCCCTATCAGGTGTTTGACTGCGCCGACGGTTATATCATCATCGCCACCGGAAATGACCCGCAATATCAACGGCTTTGCGAAGTTTTGGGCCTTAGCGACATGGCGCACAACCCCGATTATCTGACCAATGCCGACCGCATTAAAAACCGCGATATCATGACCACGCGTCTCAGTGCGCAAACCCGCCAGCGCACCAAAGCCGATCTCTTATCGGCCTGCGAGGATCAGGGTGTGCCTGCCGGACCGATCAACAATCTGGCCGAAGTTTTCGCCGATCCGCAGGTGGTCGCGCGCGAGATGCAGATGGAGCTTGACGGCGTCCCCTCGGTCCGTTCGCCCTTCACGTTTTCAGGGGCCGAGATGGTTTATGAGCGTCCAGCGCCCAAGCTTGGCGAGCATACAAAGGAGATTTTGGCCGAGCTTAAGCCGTCTTCGGACTGACCCCCACCGCCGCCAGAGCCGCATCAATCGCGCTCCAGTCTTTGACACTCAGCCGCACGGGCACGGTCAAAACCCGCAGCTTGAAGGCCTCCGGCAGACGGGTTGCGTCCTTTTCGGTGGTGACCATCTGCGCGCCTTTGAAAAACGAGTCCGCTTCAAGGCGGCGCATCAGCGGCAGGGTCAAAGGCTGGTGATCACTCAGCGCCTCGGTCTGGATAATATTCGCCCCCAGCGCGCGCACGGTGGCGAAAAACTTGGCGGGGCGACCTATTCCGGCGAAGGCCAGCACCTTCATCCCTTTCCACTCCATACCGGTCTCAAGCGGAGCCAGCTCGGCGCGCACAATCGGCGCGGCTGCAGAGGTCGGCCAGTTGGTCTGAAACCGCGCTTGCGCCTTGTCGCCGCCGATAACCAATATCACATCGGCGCGCTTCAAGCCCTCGGACGCAGGCTCGCGCAAAGGGCCTGCGGGAAACACCCGGCCATTGCCAAATCCGGCCACCGCATCGACCACCACAATTGAGATATCCTTGGCCAAAGTCGGGTTCTGAAACCCGTCATCAAGCAAGATCACATCGGCCCCGGCAGCAATCGCGGCCTTGGCACCGGCATGGCGATCTCGCGCCACCCAAGTGGGGCAAAAAGCGGCTAGCAACAGCGGCTCGTCGCCGGTTTCAGCCGCTTTATGCTTGCGCTCGTTGACCTGAACCGGCCCCTGCAAGCTGCCGCCATAGCCTCGCGAAACCACATGCGGCTTCAGCCCCCAGTCGCGCAGCCGCTCAGCCAGCGCGATCACGGTCGGCGTTTTACCAGTGCCGCCAAGGTTGATATTGCCGACACAAATCACCGGAACGCCAAGCTTGTGCCACGGCCCATTTTTCATCCTATACGTCGTCAACATCCACCAAATCGCCGACAACGGCGACAAAACTACGGCGTATATACCGGCCCGTTTGGGAGGGTTTTGCCAAAATGCTGGCTCAATCATCCGCCATCCCCCGTTTTGCGGGCGGCAAATATCCGAGCAATAAATCAAGCGCGCGATCCGTAACTTCGGCCCCGCTCGAGCTGACCTCCCACGCCGCGTGAGCCATCGATGCCGCCTTGTCCGGCGACAAAACCTGCCCGATCGCGCTGACCAATTCACCGACCGATTTCACCTCGACGGTCGCGCCAGCAGCGGCCAGACGCGCATAGATATCGGCCACTTTATGCACATATGGCCCGTGAATAATTGCCGAGCCAAGTGCCGCCGGCTCAAACGGGTTATGCCCGCCGACATCCACCAGCGAGCCGCCCAGAAACGACACCGGAGCGATCCGATACCACAGCCCCATCTCGCCCAGCGTGTCGGCCAGATAGATCTGGGTCGAGGCCTCGGGGATTTCGCCCTTGGACCTGACCGCGATCTTCCAGCCATCTTTTCGCAGCATCTTTTCAATCCCCGGCCCCCGATCAGGATGGCGCGGGGCGATGATTAACAACAAGCGCTGCGCCGCACGCGAGGCCTTTTTATGGGCAGCCGCGACCAACTCGTCCTCGCCCTCATGGGTGGAGGCCGCCAGCCAAACCGGACGACCGGCCAGATATTTGGCGAACCGAACCCGCTCGTCCTCTTGATGGGGCAGTGCGGCCGAGCCTTCTTTGAGCGTGCCGATCACCTCGGTCTTGGCGGTGGGCATCCCCAAACGCCGCAGATATTTCGCCGTCGCCTGATCCTGCGCCAAAATATAGTCAAACCGCCGCAACAGCGACTTGGCGATGCCGGGAAACCAGCGCCATCGGGTATAGGTCGCGCGGGAAATGCGCGCGTTGATCAACACCATCGGCACACACTCGGCGGCGGTCTCGTGCATCAGGGCGGGCCACAGCTCGCTCTCGGTCCAGACCGCCAGATCAGGTCGCCAATGGGTGAGAAACTTGCGAATATAGCGCCGTGCATCGACGGGAACGAACTGGTGAGTTGAGTTGTCAGGCAGGCGTTGCGCGATCATTTTGGCCGAAGTGAGGGTGCCGGTAGTGATCAGAAAATGCAAATCCCCCCGCAGATCGCCAAGGCGCCGGATCAGCTCCAGTATCGACAGCGATTCGCCCACACTGGCGGCATGGAACCACACCAACGAGCCATCCGGTCGCTCGGTTTGTGCAATGCCCCTGCGCTCGTCAATCCGCGTAGGGTCTTCCTTGCCGATCTCCAACCGAGCCGCCAGTTGCTTTGCGGCAAACCCTTCGGCGCGCTCGGAAAACGCAAGATAGCAGGCAAGACCGAGCGAGTGACCCATGAAGCTAACCTAGCCCAGCTCTTCAGTCGGGCCAGCAGGCGCGGCCTCGTCGCGCAAGCGGTGCAAATGGGCGATGAAATAGCGCGCATGGGCATTATCAACCGTGCGATGAGCAGCGGCTTTCCACGCGTCATACGCACTCTCGTACGTGGGGAAAATCCCGACAATATCAATGTCGTTCACGTTCTTGAACGCCAACCTTGCGGGGTCGACGAGATCGCCGCCAAAGACAAGATGCAGGCGTGGGGCGGTCGGGCGTTTAGCCATGAATAATTCTCCTGTTTGATTTGCGCAGGTCATACGGCAGATCGGTTGGCTTTGAAAGAGGGGTCAGGGATGCAAATGAGACATCAAGCCCGCATGAACATCGGGGCTGGCCGCCAAAACGCCGGGGCACTGCGGTGTTTTGGAGTTGAATTTAAGCGCGCGACCATGCCGATCCGTCACCGTGGCCCCGGCCTCGCGACACAGCAAATCGCCCGCCGCGATGTCCCATTCCCACGCATCGCGCAGGGTCAGCATCGCGTCAAACGCGCCTTCGGCCACCAGCGCCATGCGATACGCCAATGAGGAGCGGAAGTGTTTTTCAACCGGCGGCACCCCTCCCGGCCACAGCTCGGCGCGAAGCTGGGGCGAGGCGGCAAGTACGGTCGCGCCATCAATTTCAACCCGACCGGATTGGGTAATCCGCGCATCATTGAGATACGCGCCACCGCCCGCGCGGGCCTGATACATCTGCTCGCGCATTGGAAGATAAACCACGGCCTGCGTCACCTCGCCGTTATGGGCAATCGCCAGCGAATGGGCAAACGTGGTCTCGCCCGCCACGAACGCTCGAGTTCCGTCGATAGGGTCAACGATGAACACGCAGGCGTTGCTCAGGCGCGCAGAGCCGTCCTCGGTCTCCTCTGACAGCCAGCCATAATCAGGCCGCGCGGCCAGCAAAAAGCCCTTCAGCATCTTGTCTATCGCCAGATCGGCCTCGGTCACCGGCCCTTGGCCTGCGCCTTTGTCCCACACCTGTTGCGAGGATTTGAAATACTGTCGAGCGATCTTGCCCGCCGCGACTGCCGCCTCTAGCAAAAGGGTCAGATCAGGCTCCGGCACCCTCGACCAGCAAGCTTGGCACCAGTCGCGATAAATGCGGTCGCGCATCATTAGCAGCCTGCATCGACAACAACATCTCGCGCAGATTTCCGGCGATGGTACATTCATTAACCGGCCCGGTAATCTCGCCGTTTTCGACCCAAAGCCCCGAAGCTCCGCGCGAATAATCGCCCGTGGTCGGGTTGATCGACGCGCCAATCATGAAGGTCACGATCAGGCCCGTGCCCATCTCTGCGATCAAGTCAGCGCGATTGCTTGCACCCGGCGTCAGCACCATATTCCCCGACGAGGGCGATGGTGGCGACGAGGTTCCCCGCGACGCATTCCCCGTGCTGTCCATGCCAAGCTGGCGCCCCGTTGCCAGATCAAGGGTCCAGCCAGTCAGCACGCCATCTCGCACAATCTCGCGCGCCGAGACCGCCAGCCCCTCGCCATCAAACGGACGCGAGCCCGAGACGCGCGCGCGCAATGGGTCCTCAATTAGCGACATGCCTTTGGGCAGAACCGCCTTACCAAGTGCATCGCGCAGCCAGCTTGAGCCGCGCACAATCGACGCGCCGTTGATCGCCGCCAGAAAATGGCCGATCAACGACGAGGAAATCCGTTCGTCAAACAGCACCGGATAAGCCCCAGTAGGCGGTCTTTTCGGCGCAATCCGCGCCACAGCCCGTTCGCCCGCGATTTGCCCGATCTTGGTGGCGTCAGGTAGATCGCTTTGAAACGTGCGCGACTCGCCGCAGTAATCCTGCTCCATCGACAAGCCTTCGCCAGAGATTGCCGCGCAAGAGATCGACCGGCCCGTGCGCGCGTAGCCGCCCGAAAATCCATTCGACGTCGCCAAATGCAGCGATTGCGACGAATAGCTGGCCCCGGCCCCCTCAACTTGCGCCACACCCTTGACCGCAAGCGCACCAGCCTCCGCCTCCAGCGCGTCGCGTTGCAGCGTGGCAGGGTCAGGCTCGCTCATCGGATCAGCCAACTCCAGCGCTGCCATGTCCCAACTCTTGGCCAGTTGCTCCGGCGTGGCCAAGCCGATTGACGCATCCTCGGGCGCTTCTTTAGCCATCGCAACCGCACGCTCGGCCATCTGCCGGATGGTGTCGGGATTGATGTCGGAGGATGAAACGCAAGCTTGCCGCTGCCCGACCAGAACCCTGAGGCCGATATCAATACCCTCCGAGCGCTCCGCATGTTCCAGCGCGCCGGACAAAACCTCGATTGATTGCGAGCGTTCAGACACCGCCAGCGCATCGCCAGCATCAGCCCCGGCAGCACGCGCCGCCGCCAACAAGGCCTCGGTCAGATCCGAAAGCGTCGAGTTTCGCTGATTATCCGCCATGCCCTGCATCCCTGTCATCAAGTTGATCTGATGGCGGATTAAAACACTCGCATGGGCAGGCGCAAGGGCGAGCGGATGATTAGTCGCCCGCCCTGCTCATTTCTTGATCAGCGGATTTTCTGGCCATTGGCCAGAACCGCCCCGTCAGGTTTGACCTCGATTTTGCTCTCAAACGCGTCCTCGCCAACCGGTCGGGCCAAAACGCCGAGCATGGCGCGCACGCCGGTTGCCGCGTCGCTTGGCACCAGACGAATAGCGCTGAGCTTGTCGAGCAGGCCAAGACCGCCGGTCAGGCTGAGGTTCAACTCGCCTGAGGGCAACGGTACTCCACCAATGGTTTTAGGGTCGGTAAAGTCAAACTTGAACGCACCATCACCCGTCAGCAAAGCGCCCCCGAACGAGGCCAAAAGCTCGTTAACCGTGAACGATACCGGCAACATCGGCGGCTGGTTGGGGTTGTCAATTGTCGCCAAAGTGGTCGGGTCCATGATGTTGTCAAGAACCCTGACCTTGCCGGTGATATCAAGCGCAACCGACGCCGGATCGCGCGGAATGGTCTTGGCTCCGTCAAAAATGGCCCAGAGGAAATCATCCACGCTCAGACCGCGCAAGGCCGCGACAATGTGGAAATCCTGCGGCGTATCGGATTTCGCCAAAGGAGCGCCAAACGATAATTGCAGCTCGTCAAACCCAAGGCCAACCGTCGGAAACGGAAGCTTGGATGACGAGACCGAAATCGCAACCCCACGCTCGATAAAATCATAGCTGATCTCGCTGGGAGAGATCAGAAACGCGAAACGACCACCCTCCATCGAGCTGGTGCTGGCGATCTTCTGCCGCTTGTCCTGAAAGCTGAAATCGGTCGCCATCTTCTCGGCCTCCAGCGCGACCGAGCCCGAGAACCCGGCGGCAATCATCGCCAAGGGATCGTCGCTAATCTTGGCGTCAGCGGCAAAAGCACTCGTCAGCCGCCCGATCTGGGTCGACAGCGAGAACGCCCCCGGCCCGCCCGGCTCCTTGGCGTCGGCAATCAGGTTGAGGCTCTGAACACTGCCATCGCTCGAAAAACTGCGACGACCATCCGGCAGGTTTTTCAACGTGCTGACATTGGTATAAGCGCCGGTATCAAGCGAAAAATTCATCGGAAAATCATTGCCGCGAATGTTAACGCTGGTGAGCTGGATATTAGAGCCATCAGCACTGGTGTCGATCTTCATATCGTCAAACGAGCCGGACACAATCCCGCTAAACCCCTGAATGTCGGACATAATTTTCGCGGTCAGACGGCTCTCGCCATTGACCAGCAGATCGACGGTAAGGTTGGTTTTTTGCGGGATCTCGAGGCTCACCGCCCCGTCGCCGGTCTCGACCAGATTAAACGCAAGGCCGCCAATAACAATCCGGCGACCACTTTTGCCAAGATCGCTCGACAGCGTAACGTCACTCAGATTGATCGCGCCGCCAGTCGATGTTTCACTGCCGATATCAATCTGATACCCGACCGAAGAGTAAAATCCGATCAGTTGATCACGCAATTGTTGCGCGGTGATTTCGGCACTGACCGGCAAGGCCATGGACAGCGTTACCGCCCCGATAGAAATTCCTGAACAGAAAATAGATTTCATAATATTCCTCACATACAGTGTTACCGCCCCAAGCATCCCCGCTGTTGAACCATGCGTCAAGTTTTTAGACCGCATTATCTGCCCAAGCGCGGCAATTTGCTTGCAATTCGCCCACGGCTCGGATTTTGTCGGCCTGTTCACTCCTAACCAAAGAGGCACAAATGGTCTGGTCCGCCGATAAAACCCAAGTCCAAAGCTGGAACGAATGGGATCCCCTGCGTCACGTCATTGTCGGGCGCGCTGACGATTGCCACATTCCACCGCCAGAGCCAGCCTTAGACGCCAAAGTGCCAGAGGACAGCGACATGCGCGGCCAATGGGGTCGTCGCCCGCAAGAAACCATCGACCGCGCCAACGAGCTGCTCGACAACTTCGCCGCCATGCTGGCCAAGCGCGGCCTTCGGGTGGATCGCCCAACCCCGACCGATTTCTCCAAACCGGCCACCACGCCTGATTTTCGCACCGACAGCCAGTTTGGTTGCATGCCGCCGCGCGATGTTTTGCTGACGGTCGGCCACGAGATACTGGAGGCCACGATGTCCTATCGTTGCCGCTGGTTTGAATATTTGTGCTATCGCCCGTTGATGCAGCAATATTGGGAGGAGGACCAAAGTTTTCGCCACGAGGCCGCGCCAAAACCTCGCCTGACCGACCGCGATTATCACCCTGATTACCTCTCCGACAAAATCGGCGTCGAAAAACGCCTGAAATGGGCCGAGGAGAAGTTTTTCGTCACCACCGAGGAAGAGCCGCTGTTTGATGCCGCCGACATCCTGCGCATGGGCCGCGATCTGGTGGTGCAGCAAGGTTTTACCACCAATCTCAAAGGGATCGAGTGGCTGCGCCGTCACTTTCCCGACCACCGAGTTCATGCGGTCAACTTCCCCGGCGACCCTTACCCGATCCACATCGACGCGACCTTCACGCCGATCAAACCGGGCCTGATCCTTAACAATCCACACCGCCGTTTACCCCCCGAGCAGCGCGCAATGTTCGAGCGTAACGACTGGCAAATTGTCGACAGCGCGCAACCCGCACATAACGCGCCCCCGCCGCTTTGCTACTCCTCCACTTGGCTGTCGATGAACGTGCTGGTGCTCGATCCTAAAACCGTCTGCGTCGAGGCCTCCGAAGTCTGGCAAGCCGAGCAATTGGACAAGCTCGGCATGAACGTCATTCCGGTTGAACTGCGCGACGCCTATGCGTTTGGCGGAGGGTTGCATTGCTGCACCGCCGACGTTTACCGCGAAGGCGACTGCCAGGATTATTTTCCCAACCAATGAATAAGGCGAGCTAAATGACCAAGCTAAAAGGCAAAACCGTCCTGATCACCGGCGCGTCACGCGGCATAGGCGAGGCCGCCGCTCGCGAGTTCGCCGCCGTCGGAGCCAACGTCGCACTGATCGCCCGAACTGCCACAGATATCGAGCGTATCGCTGCCGAGATCGGCCCCCACGCGCTGGCCATCCCCTGCGACGTCAGCAATCGAGCATCGGTTGAGGCCGCCGTGGCCAAAACGGTACAAACCTTCGGCGGGCTTGATATTCTCGTCAATAACGCCGGCCTGATCGAGCCGATTGGCCTGATCGCCCAGATCGACCCTGACGCGTGGGCGCGGGTGATCGACGTCAATATCAACGGCGTGTTTTACGGCATCAAGGCGGCTCTTCCACATATGCGCAAAGGCGGCACCATCCTGACCATCGGCTCTGGCGCGGGAACCTCGGCGCTTGAAGGCTGGAGCCACTATTGCGCCTCCAAAGCCGCCGTTCACCACCTCAATTCATGCCTCCATCACGAGCTTGGCCCCAAAGGCATCCGCGCGATTGTCCTCTCGCCGGGAACCGTGGCCACGAAAATGCAGGCCGATATCAAGGCGTCGGGCATCAACCCCGTGGCGCAAATGGCGTGGGAGGATCACATCCCGCCCGAGTGGCCCGCCCGCGCTCTGGTCTGGCTGTGCAGTGCTGACGCCGACGATCAACTCGGCCAAGTGGTCTCGCTAAGAGACGAGGATATCCGCCGCCGCGTCGGCCTGATCGCGTGATCGACCTGCACCAAAACGGCGCGCGCTGGACCGTCACGCTGGATCGCGCCGACAAAGCCAACGCGCTGAACGTGGCGATGCTAACGCGGCTCGACGAGATTTTTGCATCGGCTCAACAAGACCGCGATCTGCGCCTGCTGGTCGTCACCGGCGCTGGCAATCGAGTGTTTTGCGCCGGTGCCGATTTGACGCAAACCAAAGGCGACGCACCAATCACCACCCACCCGATCTGGGAGAGTGTTTCAGCGCGACTGGCAAATCTGCCCTGCCTGACCATCGCCGCCCTGAACGGCACACTCGCAGGCGGTGGCTTTGGTCTCGCACTGGCCTGTGATCTGCGCGTGGCCGTACCAAACGCCAGCTTCTTTTATCCAGTTCTTGCCAACGGATTTTTGCCCCAACCCTCGGATGTTAAGCGCCTGATCGCTCTGATTGGCCCGTCAAAAACCAAACTGATCTTGCTGGCAGGACAAAAGCTTGGTGCAAACGAGGCACTAAAGATCGGCCTGATCGACCGCATCGCTGAGCCTGACGAGTTACCGCAAATGATTGACGATCTATCCCGCGCCGCGATGAATTCAGGCGATGCCGTGCTAACCTCCATCAAGCGGATGACCCGCAGTGAGTTCAGCCAACAGATGTTGCAAGATTGCCAAGATGCCGTTTACCGCGTTGATCTTGATGCGCTCGTTCGCTTGCGACAAAGCTCTTAATGTATCACATTAAGATAGATATGTAACATACCGTAATTATTAGTGTTATGTGCCTAGCTCATGTAAAACTTCAAGACCCTATTGGCCCCAAAGTTCGACCAACCGCATCCTTCCAACCCGCGTAAGAAGAGGCGCGCCGCCCATCCTCCATCTGCGGCTCAAACCGTCGCTCCAGCGCCCATTTTCTTGCAAACTCGTCAGGAGACGGGCATAATCCTACCGCCAGTCCGGCAAGATATGCCGCCCCCAAAGCGGTGGTTTCGGTGACCAAAGGGCGATCAACCGGGGCGGCAAGCTGGTCGGCAATTGCCTGCATGGTCCAGTCGCTTGCCGCCATTCCGCCATCGACCCGCAACACCGTATCGGTAGCTGCTGACCAGTCGGCGCGCATGGCCTCGATCAGATCGCGGGTTTGAAATGCCACGCTCTCCAAAGCCGCGCGGGCCAGTTCTTTGGGGCCGGTTCCTCGCGTCAAACCGTAAATCGCCCCGCGACATTGCGCATCCCAATAGGGCGCGCCAAGGCCGGTAAAGGCGGGCACGAGATAGACCGATTGCTCGGGATCGGCGCTCTCTGCCAGCGCCTGCGTTTGGGCGGCATCGTCGATAATTCCCAGCCCGTCGCGCAGCCATTGCACCGCCGAACCCGCGACGAAGATCGAGCCTTCCAGCGCGTAAGTCGCCTCGCCGTCGATCTGATAGGCGATGGTGGTCAGCAGTTTGTTGCGCGAGTTCACCCGTTCTGAGCCAGTGTTCAAAAGCGCGAAACAGCCGGTTCCATAGGTCGCCTTCATCATCCCCGACACGAAACACGCCTGCCCAACCGTCGCCGCCTGCTGATCGCCCGCGACGCCCCTGATCGGGATTGAACGGCCAAACAAGGCGGCGTCCGTATGACCAAAATCGGCAGAGCAATCGCGAACCTCGGGCAGCATGGCGCGCGGGATATTAAAGAGGCAAAGCAGGTCATCATCCCAGCAACCGTCGCTGATATTATAAAGCATCGTGCGCGACGCGTTGGTCGCATCGGTCGCGTGAACCTGCCCGGCGGTAAGCCTCCAGATCAAAAAACTGTCAATCGTTCCAAACAAAAGCTCACTGGCCAAGGCCTTGCTGCGAGCGCCTTCGACATGGTCTAAAATCCAGCCAAGCTTGGTTGCAGAGAAATATGGGTCGAGCACCAATCCGGTCTTTTGCGTCACCATCGTCTCATGGCCATCGGCCTTCAAGCGGTCGCAAATCTCGGCAGTGCGCCGATCCTGCCAGACGATTGCCGGGCAAATGGGCGCACCTGTTTTGCGGCTCCAAACCACCACGGTTTCGCGCTGGTTAGTGATGCCAATCGCCGCGACGGACGCGGGATCAACCCCGCTCAGAGCGGTCTTGCAGGTCGCAATCACGCTCGCCCAAATTTCGTCTGCGTCATGCTCAACCCAGCCTGAACGGGGGAAATTCTGCTGAAATTCTTGCTGCCCGGTCGCAAGCGGGCGCAATGCTTGGTCAAACAGGATCGTGCGGCTAGATGTTGTTCCCTGATCTATCGCCAGTAGTTTTCCCATAACCTCGCCCCTCTCGTTTCGGTGAAATGAGATTACGCAATCAGCCCCTAACATCAACGTCAAAACGCAAAACTGGCCGATTGCATCGCTCGCGCAAATCTATCACTGTGCCAATGAGCCGTTTACGATTTTGGGCACGATTTTGGGCACGATTTGGGAGAGTTAATCATGCGAACACGCGCCGCAGTAGCGTTTGAAGCGGGCAAGCCGCTGGAGGTGATCGAGGTCAATCTTGACGCTCCGCGCGCTGGCGAGGTTCTGGTCGAGATCAAGGCGACCGGCATTTGCCACACCGATGCCTTTACCCTGTCAGGGGCCGATCCCGAGGGGCTGTTTCCGGCGATCCTTGGCCATGAAGGGGCTGGCGTTGTGTTGGAGGTCGGCCCCAATGTCACCAGCCTCAAGCCCGGCGATCATGTGATCCCGCTTTACACGCCGGAATGTCGTGAATGCGAGTATTGTCTCAACCCCAAAACTAACCTCTGCCAGTCGATCAGATCGACCCAAGGTCGGGGCTTGATGCCGGATGGCACCTCGCGGTTCTCGCTGTTGGATGGCACGCCGATCCTGCATTATATGGGCTGCTCGACTTTCGCCAATCACACGGTGTTGCCGGAAATCGCGCTGGCCAAGGTGCGCTCTGACGCGCCGTTTAACAAAATTTGCTATATCGGCTGCGGGGTGACCACGGGGATTGGTGCGGTTTTGAACACCGCTAAGGTCGAGCAAGGCTCCACCGCGATCGTGTTTGGCCTTGGCGGGATTGGCCTGAATGTGGTGCAAGGGCTGCGACTGGCTGGCGCCGACCAGATCGTTGGCGTGGATATGAACCCCGCCAAGATCGAGATGGCCACGCGGTTTGGTATGACCGATTTCGTCAATCCAAACGACGTGAAAGGCGATCTTGTGGGCCATCTGGTCGAGCTGACCGGCGGTGGTGGCGATTATACCTTTGACGCCACCGGCAATGTCAGCGCTATGCGAACCGCGCTTGAGGCGGCGCATAAAGGGTGGGGCGAGAGCGTGATAATCGGCGTGGCTCCGGCCGGGGCCGAGATCTCGACGCGACCGTTTCAACTGGTCACCGGGCGGGTCTGGCGTGGCACGGCTTTTGGCGGTGCGCGCGGTCGCACTGACGTTCCCAAAATCGTTGACTGGTATATGCAGGGCAAGATCGAGATTGATCCGATGATCACGCATAAGCTGTCGCTTGACGATATAAACAAGGGGTTTGACTTGATGCATGAGGGCAAGAGCATCCGCGCTGTGGTCGAGTATTGAACAGGGTGGCACAGTCAAAACCTGAGGTCGGGACCGCGCGGCGGACGGTGATTTACATCGACGCCGATGCTTGTCCGGTCAAATCCGAGGCGCTGAAAGTAGCTGAGCGGCACAAGCTTGACGTCAAGATTGTCTCTAACGGTGGCATCCGTCCCAATCCCCATCCGCTGGTGGAGACCGTGGTTGTGGCGGACGGTCCTGACGTGGCCGACATGTGGATTGCCGAGCGTTGCGGGCCGGGCGATATCGTGGTCACGGGGGATATCCCGCTGGCCGCCAAATGTCTGGAGGCCGGGGCCGCCGCTATTCGCCATAATGGCGAGGTTTTCACGCTGGCGAATATCGGTAATCTGCTGGCCACGCGCGATCTGATGACTGATCTTCGCGCCGCCGACCCGTTTCGCCAAGGCGGTGGTAAGCCGTTCTCCAAGGCTGATCGTTCGCGGTTTTTAGAGCGGTTAGAGCATCTTATTCGCCAATCACTCAAGGTCTGAAACATGCAAATCACCGCAAATGGCATCCAGCTTGAATACGAGGAATACGGGGCCAAAGACGCGCCTGTGATCATTTTGATCCGCGGGCTTGGCACCCAACTGGTGCATTGGCCGCGCCTGTTTATCGACGGTCTGGTGGCGCTGGGGTTGCGAACCATTGTCTTTGATAATCGCGATGCGGGGCTGTCGCAGAAATTTGACGGAGTGGGGGCGGCGCGCGAAATTCGCGCTATTCTCAAGTCAGGCGGCCAGCCCGAGCCTGCCTATAGCCTTGACGATATGGCGTTGGACACGGTCGGATTGATGGATGCGTTGTCGATCAAACGCGCGCATGTTTTCGGCATTTCCATGGGCGGGGCGATCACCCAGTTGTTGGCGATTAACCACGCGGATAGGCTTTTGAGCGCGACAATGGTGATGACCGCCGCGCATTTGGGAGGGGCAGGATTGCTTGAATATCTGCTCCTGCCGCCGCAAACTTGCGAGCAGGCGCAGGAAAACTGGGTTCAGGGGCATCGCGATTGGGGCAGTCCGGGGTTTCCCATCAGCGAGGAGGCCCTGCGAGCAGAGGCGGCCCTTGCGTGGGAGCGATACCCCGATGCAGACGGCTCAAACCGTCAGGCGATTGCGACACTTGCCGCGCCTGATCGCCGCGAGGCGCTGAAAAATGTGGCGCTGGATTGCATGGTGATTCACGGCGCGGTCGACACGCTTATTCCCGTTGATAAAGGGCGCAAAATCGCAGCGTTGATCCCGAATGCACGGCTTCATCTGATCGAGGGCATGGGGCATGTCATCACGCCGTTACTTAGCCCGATTATCGTTCAGATGGTGGGTGATTTCATCGGGTCGCGGCGCACCTCGGACTAAGCGCTCTGGCCTCATGGATTTAATGTTCATATCACAAGAGACATCTCTCAAAGCAAGAATTTGGTCCTTTCAATACAGCCCCGCCCGACGGATACGTCGGGCCGCGCCGGACCTTCCCCCCGGGGAGGCGCGATGCAACGGTAGCAAAAATTGTGAAGTATCAACGGGTTGCAAAGCCATTTCATCCATCAAACGCAGGAATGCGCCACCCCAAGGTCCGGCGCAACCCTTGTTTTCTTCAACAGAGGTTGCTGAGGCTGACTTATCTGATGAACTTCCGACTAAGCGGACCAGGACCTGTCCGCATGTCGCGCGTTAAAAATCAAGGTTCTCCACACTCAGCGCATTGGTCTGAATAAACTCGCGTCTCGGCTCGACAACATCGCCCATGAGCTTGGTAAAAATATCGTCAGCTTCAGCCAAATCCTCGACTTTAACCTGCAACAATGTGCGCGCTTCGGGGTCGAGCGTGGTCTCCCAAAGCTGACCCGGGTTCATCTCGCCAAGGCCTTTATAGCGTTGTAAAGACTGGCCTTTTTCGCCTTCACGCAAGATCAGTTCCAGCAAATCAGACGGCGCGTTTATCACCGTCTCCTTGTCTTTGCGCAACAACATCGCGGGCGTTGAATAGACCTCTTGCAGGCTGTCGGTAAAGCTCGACAGCTTGCGCGCTTCGCCCGAGCGCACACAGGCACCCGACAGGGTTTTGGCCTCGTCAACGCCTCGGATCACCCGCGAAAACCGCAAGCCCGCATCCTGCGTTGGTCGCCCGCTCCAGCCCTTTTCATACTCTTTGGCCACCAGATCGAGCCGCGTCGCAACGCTGTCGGCAGCCGCCTGCGCGTCATTGTCGATCTGGCCGGGAACCAGCGCGCCAGCGATCACGGCTTGCTCCAGAATGTGGCGCGAATAATTGGTCGGGAACGCGTTTAGAACCGTCCTGATTTGCCGCGCTTCCTCGATCAGACGCGCCAGATCGGCCCCGCCAATTTGACTGCCATCGCCAAGGCGTAACAACGCACCCTCAAGCCCCTGCTCGATCAGGAAATCCTCCAGCGCCACCTGATCTTTCAGGTAAACCTCGGATTTGCCGCGCGCGGCTTTGTAAAGCGGCGGCTGGGCGATATAGAGGTAGCCGCCTTCGATCAGCTTGGGCATCTGGCGAAAGAAAAACGTCAAAAGCAGCGTGCGAATATGCGCGCCATCAACGTCGGCATCGGTCATGATGATCACTTTATGATAGCGAAGCTTGCCGATATTGAACTCGTCGCGCCCGATGCCGGTGCCAAGGGCGGTGATCAGCGTGCCGATTTCCTGACTGCCGAGCATGCGGTCAAATCGCGCGCGCTCCACATTCAAAATCTTGCCTCTGAGCGGCAGAACCGCCTGATCTTTGCGCGAGCGTCCCTGCTTGGCAGAGCCGCCAGCGCTGTCGCCTTCCACCAGAAAAATCTCTGACAGAGCCGGATCTTTTTCCTGACAATCGGCCAGTTTTCCCGGCAGGCTGGCAATGTCCATCGCGGTTTTACGACGGGTTAACTCGCGCGCTTTTCGCGCCGCTTCACGCGCCAAGGCCGCCTCGACGATTTTAGAGACGATCAGCCGCGCCTCGACCGGATGCTCTTCAAACCACTCCGACAATTTTTCGTTCATCAAGCCTTCAACCGCAGGGCGCACCTCGGACGAAACCAGCTTGTCCTTGGTTTGGCTGGAAAACTTCGGGTCCGGTACTTTGATCGACAAAACGCATGTCAGCCCCTCGCGCGCATCATCGCCGGTGAAGTTGATCTTTTCCTTTTTGGCAATGCCAGAGGAGGCCGCATAAGAGTTGATCGAGCGCGTCAGTGCGCCACGAAATCCCGCCAGATGGGCGCCACCATCGCGTTGCGGAATGTTGTTGGTGAACGGCAGCACATTCTCGTGGTAGCTGTCGTTCCACCACATGGCCACCTCGACCTCGATATCGTCGCGCACGCCTTTAATATAGATCGGCTCGTCCAGCATCGCGGTCTTGCTGCGATCCAGATGGCGCACGAATTCGCGCACGCCGCCATCATAAAGCATCACCGATTTTAGCGGTTCTACCGGACGCAAATCCTCGATCTGGATGCGCACGCCGGAGTTCAGAAACGCCAATTCGCGCAGGCGATGCTCAAGTGTTTTAAAGACGTAATCCAGATCAGAGAACGTATCCAAGGACGCCAGAAAGCGCACCTCGGTGCCTTTTCTGCCATTGGCATCGCCAACCACGCGCAGATGCTCGACCGTGTCGCCATGCTCGAACCGCGCGAGATGCTCTTTGCCATTGCGCCAAATGCGCAGCTCCAACCAGTCCGAAAGCGCGTTCACAACCGACACCCCGACCCCGTGCAAACCGCCCGAAACCTTATAGGAATTGCTGTCGAATTTGCCGCCTGCGTGAAGCTGGGTCATGATCACTTCGGCGGCAGAAACCCCCTCTTCCTCGTGGATGCCCACGGGAATTCCGCGCCCGTTATCAGACACGGAAATCGAGCTGTCGGCGTGGATTGTCACGGTCACGGTATCACAATGCCCGGCCAGCGCCTCGTCGATGCCGTTATCCACGACCTCGTAAACCATGTGGTGCAGGCCAGAGCCATCATCCGTGTCGCCGATATACATACCGGGACGCTTGCGAACGGCCTCTAACCCTTTGAGAACCTTAATAGATTCCGCGCCATACTCTTCTGGTGCTTGCTCTTTGTCTGCCATTTGTCCCATCCACGGATATGAACACTAGATATAAGGGTTTTTGCGGCCATTGTCACGTCAGAGACACAATATTTTGCGGTTTGGGGTCTTCAGCTTAAGGCAATGATGATCCCGACCAAAATCAGCGCGAAACCCGAGCCGATATTGATCCGTCGCAGCGCCGATGGCGACGAAATCAGCGCGCGTGTGCGCCCGAGAAATGCGGCCAGCGCGACGTTTCCCGCCAGCGGAACCAGCATCGAGATCGTGGCGATGGCGGCAATATCCCAGCCGTTCAAAGTGGTGATGTCAAAGAACCCCGGCAGCACCCCCATGTAAAACAAAATCGCCTTGGGATTGCCAAGGATGATCAGCACGCCAGCCGAAAAACCGGCCCATGCACCGGGTGCGGTCAGCCTCGCATCTTTGGCGATCCCCCTGCCCGCGCGCGCAATCAAAAGCGCGCCCATCAGCGCCAGCATGATCGCCCCCGCATAGCGCAAAACCAGCAGAAAATCGGCGTAGACCGACACGAGCCATGTGACACCGAACACCGCCAGCACCGGCCAAATCGCGTCGCCGACCACCACGCCCAGCGCCAAGGGCCAAGCGGCGTGAAACCCTCCCGACAGGGCGCGCGCGATCAAAGCCGCCCAAACCGGCCCCGGCGTCAGGAACAGAATAAACAGCGCGCCTGCGTAGATCAGAAGGTCGGTCGGCGAGATAGTCATGGCGTTTAGCGTATGAACTCCGGCAACATATAATCCAGCGAAACCTCGTTAAGTGTCAGTTTCAAAAGCGACATGTAAGGCTTGCGATCCTCGGTGAGCGGCAACAAAACCGCGCGCGCGGCGACCGTGGGCGGGGTCTCCATCCATGTGTAAAGCAGCGCACCATTGCTAAGCGGCTCAAGGCGCACAGTTCCAAGCGCCACGCAATCGGACAGTCCGTCTTGGATCTCTTCGAGATACTCGATCTGGCGCCCCGATTGGCCGGTTTGGGTCCAGATGCCAGCACAGCCAATCGACGGATAGGCGATCTGTGCGCCGTTCTTTTGCACCAGCAATTCAATCGACCAGTGGTTGCCGTCATTTTGCCAGCCAACGCCGTAATAGCGTGACTGCTCGACAACTTGCCGGAGTAACTCGCCTGCAAATGCGCCTTGGGGTATTGCTAGGTAACCCCATGTTAATATTAAGATAATCAGCCGTTTCATAACCGGCCTCCTTCTGTCAATTCCGAGCCATTCGCGGTTTCTCGCACCTCGATCAACCGCGCCCGATCCCCCAACGCATCAAACAGCGAGGCGTCGGTTCCGGTCATCCACGCCTGCGCCTTGAGCGCGTAAATCTCGTCATAAAGCGCTGCCCGCCTGTCAACGTCGAGATGCGCGGCCACTTCGTCAAGCAAAACTATCGGTGCCGCGCCGAAATCAGACGCGATCGCGCGGGCATTGGCAAGGATCAGCGAGATCAGCAGGGCTTTTTGCTCACCGGTGGAGCAGAGCCGCGCCTCGATCTCTTTGGCGGCATAAATCGCCGCCAGATCGGCGCGATGGGGGCCGATAAGGCTGCGACCGGCGGCCAGATCACGGCCTCTGTTTTGGGCCAAGGCGGCCTCCAGATCAGCGGCCGTATCGGGCAATCCGCCATCGCAACGATCCATCAACGTAAGATCGGCGATCGGAAACGCGGTTTCAACATCGGCCTGCGCCTCGGCGAGACGCGCCAGTGCCTGACGGCGGTTTTTGATGATCGCGCAGCCGGTTTCTGCCATCTGCCGCTCGAGCGCGCGATACCAGCCATCGTCGGTCGCGCGATCTTTCAGCAAGCGGTTACGCTCGCGCATGGCCTTGTCATAGGCCAGCGAAATCTCGCCATGCGACGGGGTGAAACTGAGGGTCATCCGGTCAAGAAACCGCCGCCGCCCCTCGGCCCCGTCAAGCCAGATCCGATCCATCGACGGCACCAGCCAAACCATCCGCAACAGCTTGCCCAGCACCAGTTGCGAGGCCGCTTTGCCGTCCACCTGAACCTGCCGGGAACTGCCAGCGTTGGTCCATGTCTCAAGCTCGTGTCGAAATCCAAGACTGTCCAGATCAGCGGTGACTTTCCAGCCAAGCTGCTCGGGCGCGCGCGCGATTTCGTCCGCCCCTGCCCGCCGGATACCACGCCCCGGCGACAACATGGACACGGCCTCCAACAGGTTGGTTTTGCCTGATCCGTTAGGGCCAAAAAAGGCGATAGGTCGCGCGTCATGTTCCAGTTGCGCAAATTTGTAAGAGCGGAAATGGGACAGCGTTATTTTGCTAAAAGCGAGCCCCGTCAAGGGGTTAGACCCGCATCGGCATCACGACATAAACCGCGGATTCATCGTTGCCTTCGCGCATCAGGGTTGGATCTCCCGATGAGTTAAACAGGAATACCGCATTTTCGCGGTCAACCTGACTGGCAATTTCCAGCAGATATTTGGCGTTAAAACCGATATCCAAACGCTCGTCAGAATAGGCTACGGCCAGTTCCTCCTCGGCGGCACCGCTGTCAGGCGCGTTCACCGACAGGATCAGGCGATCCTCTTCAAGCGACAGTTTTACTGCGCGCGAACGCTCTGACGACACGGTCGAAACCCGATCAACCGCTTGGGCGAATTCGGCGGCATCGACCTCCAGCCGACGGGTGTTGCCGGTGGGAATAACCCGTGTGTAGTCGGGGAACGTGCCGTCGATGACCTTGGAAGTCAGCGTGATTTCGGGCGTGGCAAAACGGATTTTGGTCTCAGAGACGGACACGGCGATTTGCATGTCGTCATCCTCCAGCAGCTTGCGCAACTCACCGACGGTTTTGCGCGGAACGATCACGCCGGGCATGTCCTCGGCACCGGCGGGCAGGGGTGCGTCGACCCGTGCGAGGCGGTGGCCATCGGTGGCGACACAACGCAGAACCCGACCCGAAGCGGCATCGGAGGCGTGCAAGTAAACGCCGTTCAAATAATAGCGGGTTTCCTCGGTCGAAATCGCGAATTTCGACTTGTCAAACAGGCGGCGCAGAACTGGTGCGGGGGCGGAAAAATTGCAGCTATATTCAGACGAGGCCATCACCGGAAAATCCTCGCGCGGCAATGTCGCCAGCGAGAAACTGGAGCGTCCGGCCCGCACCTCGAGCCGCCCTGACGCGCCATCATCGGCCAACTCGACCATCGCACCATCGGGCAGCTTGCGCACAATCTCATGCAAAGTATGGGCGCCAACGGTCGAGGCACCGGCGCGCTCAACCATCGCGGGGGCCTTGTCGATCACCTCGATATCAAGGTCGGTTGCGCGAAAGCTAACCCCTGCCCCGTCGGCCTCGATCAGCACGTTGGCCAAGATCGGGATGGTGTTGCGCCGCTCGACCACAGACTGGGCCTGGCTCATCGCTTTCAAAAGCGCGCTCCGCTCGATGCTGACCTTCATGATCTCACTCCTTAACGTATCCCGGACTGACACCCTAGCTCGGTGGCCCAAAGTTTCAAACGTTTTCTCTTTTTTGCGGGGAACGGTGCCATGGTCAAGAGCGCATCGGAATTTGCCCCGCGTCAGGGCAAAATAGTCCCGAATTAGGGGTGTTTTAGGCCTCGAGCATCCGGCGTAGCAGTTCCACGTCTTCGGAAATCTGGTGATCGACCGATTTCAGCTCTTCGATTTTGCGAACCGCATGAATGACCGTGGTGTGATCGCGCCCGCCAAACCGTCGCCCGATCTCTGGCAAGGATTTCGAGGTGAGCATTTTGGCCAAGAACATCGCCACCTGACGCGGACGGGCAACCACACGCGCGCGGCGCGGGCTGAGCATGTCGGACAGGCGCAAATTATAGTGATCAGCGACTTTGCGAATGATCTCGTCGATGGTCACCTTGCGATCGGAAGCGCGCAAAATATCGGCAAGGCAATCCTGCGCCACTTCGAGCGTAACCTCGCGCCCGACCAGCGAGGCAAACGCGTAAAGCCGCGTCAACGCACCTTCAAGCACCCGAACATTGGTGGAAATCCGATGGGCCAAAAACTCCAACACGCCATCGGCCAGCATCACGCCGGGGTAAAGCCGCTCTTGAAGGTCAACTTTTGACTGCAAAATACCCAGTCGTAATTCGTAATCGGTCGGGTGAAGATCAACCACCAAGCCCCATTGAAGGCGCGATTTAATCCGCTCTTCCAGTCCGGTTATTTCGCCCGGCGCGCGATCAGCAGAAATTACAATTTGCTTGTTTTGATCAACCAAAGCATTGAAAGTATGGAAAAATTCGTCCTGTGTGGATTCCTTGCCAGCAATGAACTGCACATCATCCACCATCAGCACGTCGACCGAGCGAAACATCTCTTTGAACCCGATCATGTCTTTGAAGCGCAGGGATTGCACGAACCGATACATGAATTGTTCGGCGGAAAGGTAAAGAACCTTGGCCTCGGGCTGACGCGCCTTAATCTCCCAAGCAATGGCGTGCATGAGGTGGGTTTTGCCCAAGCCAACGCCGCCATAAAGAAACAGCGGATTGAACGTCACCGGCCCACCTTCGGACACCCGCCGCGCGGCGGCATGGGCCAGCTCGTTTGGTTTGCCAACCACAAAACCGTCAAAGGTAAAGCGTTTATCAAGCGGCGAGGCCGGAAGTTCGATTTCTGAGCGCGAAGCTCTGGCTAATGTCGGGGCGCGATGAGCCGCGGCCCCTCGTCCATAACCGTCTCGCCCGTTGCTGTCGCTCGAAGTTACCGGCGGG
>JAADIJ010000031.1:62213-72933 GCA_013151335.1 Alphaproteobacteria bacterium
CGCGCACAAACCGCGAAATCGAGCCGGTCAATGGAGCAGCCGGTAGAGACCAGCCCTTGCAAAATCCGGTCGCCATAATTGCGTGATACCCAGTCGCCAAAAAAGCTGGTCGGAACCGTGAAACTGGCAACACCTTCGGAGGTTTTAATCAAATCAAGCGGCTCGATCCAGTTCTTGAACGCATCTTTGCCAATCGTACGCATCAAATCGTCGCGCACACGCCCCCAGGTGTTTTTGGTCATCTTTTTTTTCCGTTCTTTTTGTTCTGT
Organism: Alphaproteobacteria bacterium; assembly: GCA_013151335.1. Lineage (GTDB taxonomy): Bacteria > Pseudomonadota > Alphaproteobacteria > Rhodobacterales > Rhodobacteraceae > UBA5972. The sequence goes on from JAADIJ010000031.1 coordinate 62,483, forward strand.
CGGGCTGATAATTTCAGCTCTGGCCCCAGGGCAGTTTTTTTTGTTTCCAACCGTTAACCGTGCCGCGATGTTTGTGATCGTCCAGATCACCCTCAAAGCCTTCGGCCACATTCACACAGTGCGTTTTTCGTCCCAACTCTCCGATCAACTCAGAGACGTATTCCGCAGCGTCCAGTGATCGAACGCCAGAGCGGCAGATGAAAAATATTGTATCCGGGAAGCGATCCCCGAAATTTGAAAACAATTCGCCCGTAAACTCGGGGTTAACAGACATTTCCGGAAAGGCTAACCACTCAACCCTAAGGACACGCTTGTTCAGCGCGCTAAGGTCAGGAAAACCCACGAAAGACCACTCCGATTTGGTTCGGACATCAACAAGAACCGTGTACGGTTCTTTGAGCATTTCATAGGCTTCATGCGGCAGCACTTCGGCAACGGTTGCATCGGCATCCGTGTTCATTCTGTCCCCCCAGACGATTTGAATCACTCAGCGAAGGTAGCAGTTGGTTAAGCGATAATTCAACAAATCTTCACACTTGACTCAGACATTAGTGAAACCGAATCCGGGAGGGATTGAGTCTCCTCTAAATGTGGGGGGGTCGCGCGATTTTGGACATAGGGAGCCCGAAAATAGAGCCGCGCAAAATCATGCCGCGTTGCTGCTCCTGCCCGAAATCCATCTGTTGGGTGATTCTTTTGATGGCAAACAAAAAGAACGCCACCCAGTGAGGCAGCGTTCTTCAAAACTTCAAAACAGCGACTAAATGCAATTAAGCAGACAGCGCTTTCACACGAGCGGTCAGGCGCGAAATTTTGCGGCTGGCGGTATTTTTATGCAGGATACCCTTGGTCACGCCGCGCATAATCTCAGGCTGAGCAGCCTTCATTGCAGCGGAGGCGTCGTCCTGCTTGCCACCGGCAATCGCTTCTTCAACCTTGCGGATGAACGTGCGGATGCGCGTACGGCGGTTTTTGTTTACGAGAGCGCGGCGGTCGTTTTGACGTGCGCGTTTTTTTGATTGCGGCGAGTTAGCCATAGATAAATTCCGGTCTTTTCGGGTTTCGAAAGATGAAGCGTGCTTTTAGACGCGAGGATCAGACAAGTCAACGGTCTCGGCACGGGTTTTTGTTGATTATTTCCAGACTATTTTCCGCGAAATTGAGGTTCGCGTTTTTCCAGGAATGCGGCCATGCCCTCGGACTGATCTTCAGTCGCGAAAAGCGCGTGGAAAAGACGCCGCTCAAACAGCAGGCCTTCGCGCAGCGTCGTCTCGTAGGCGCGGTTAACGCTTTCCTTAACGGCCATATTAGTCAGCCCCGATTTCTCGGCGATTTTCGCAGCCGTCGCCATCGCATCCTCGACCAGTTTCTTGGCGGGAACAACCCGGCTGACAAGACCGGAGCGCTCTGCTTCGTCCGCGTCCATAAAGCGCCCCGTCAGGTGCATCTCCATCGACTTGGATTTGCCGACAAACCGTGTCAGTCGTTGGGTGCCGCCAATACCGGCCATCACCCCCAGGTTGATTTCAGGCTGGCCGAATTTGGCAGTATCCGCCGCGATGATAAAGTCGCACATCATCGCCAACTCGCAACCCCCGCCCAGCGCATAGCCCGCGACGGCGGCGATAATCGGCTTGCGACAGCGCAGGATCGCCTCGGATTCTGCGGTGAAAAAATCGGTCGTGAACATCTCGACGAAGGTTTTTTGCGACATCTCTTTGATATCTGCCCCCGCCGCGAACGCCTTGTCCGAGCCAGTCAGCACCACCGCGCGAATATTATCATTGTCCTCGACCGCCTTCAGGGCGCAAGCAAGCTCGCATAAAAGCTGGCTGTTAAGCGCGTTGAGCGCGTCGGGCCGATTGAGGCGGATCAGACAAACGTGGTCCTTAACCTCTACAATCAGGGTCTCATAGGCCATTCGGGTTCCCTTCGATTGGCACTGCAAAAGGCTCAATTACCACTTTAACCGTCGCGTTCAAGGACGTTTTGGCAAATGTGACAATAGAAAGTCGAGCGCCCGCCTTGGGCCGCGCGCACAATTTTGCCTTTGCAATCAGGCGCTCGGCAGGGTTTGCCCTCGCGTCCATATGCGGCAAACTGGTGCTGAAAATACCCCAGATCACCGTCGGTCTGGCGGTAATCTTTCAAGGAAGAGCCGCCTTTTTCAATCGCCTCAACCAGAATTTCGCGAATCACCGGTACCAAATCGCGGATTTTAGCAGGCGGAACATCGCATGCGCGCATAAATGGCGAAATCCGCGCGCGCCAAAGCGCCTCGCACACGTAAATATTACCCAAACCCGCGACAAGTTTCTGATCAAGCAGCGCGGTCTTTATCGCGGTCTTTCGCCCCAAAAGCGCCGCCCCGAGATAGGTGTCGTCAAACCCGTTGCCAAGCGGCTCCGGCCCGATATGCGCCAACAGTTTATGGCGATCAAGCGCCGCAGTCTGGCACATATCCATCAACCCAAAACGTCTGGGATCGTTAAAGACGACACGCACCCCGCCCTCCATATCAAACACAACATGGTCATGTTTTTCAGGTTCGGGGTGGCCATCGGGCGCATCCGGCCAGTGGATCAGCATCCTCCCGGACATGCCGAGATGGACGATGAGCGTTTCGTTCGACTCCATATCTATAAGCAGGTATTTTGATCGACGGCGTAGCCGCAGCACCTTTTGCCCGGTCAACCGCTCGGCCATTCTCGTGGGAAACGGCCAGCGCAAATCGGGGCGGCGAACATCTACATGGGCGACGGTTTTACCCTTCATTGCGGGTTCTAACCCACGGCGAACGGTCTCGACTTCGGGAAGCTCGGGCATCTGCAAAACTCGCATAAGGGGCGCATTGTAACCGCGCCAAACATCCCTATAAGAATAGACAGTTAACCGGATCGGCAAGACACGATGACACAGACAGACCGCAAAACCACACATTTTGGCAATCAAACCGTGGCTGAAGAGGCCAAGGCGGGCATGGTTCACGGGGTTTTCACCAATGTGGCCTCAAAATACGACATCATGAATGACGCCATGTCGTTTGGCATCCATCGTCTGTGGAAAGAGGCGATGATGGACTGGCTGGCGCCGCGAAATGGTCAGCGTCTTTTGGACGTGGCGGGCGGTACTGGCGATATCTCGTTTCGGTTTCTTGACCGCGCGCCGGATGCCCATGCCACCGTTTTTGACATGACCCAAAGCATGTTGGATGAGGGCCGTTTGCGCCCTGAGGCGGTGAAATACGCCGATCAGCTCGACTGGGTTTGCGGCGATGCGATGGCGCTGCCGTTTGAGGATAACAGCTTTGACGTTTACACCATTTCCTTTGGTATTCGTAACGTCACCAGAATTCAGGACGCGATCAACGAGGCGTTTCGGGTTCTTAAGCCCGGTGGGCGCTTTATGGTGCTGGAGTTCAGCCAAATCCCCAATCCCGGCCTGCAATGGGTCTATGATCGCTATAGTTTCAACATCATTCCACCCATGGGCAAGATGATCGCCAATGATCGCGACAGCTATCAATATCTGGTTGAAAGCATCCGAAAATTCCCCCAGCAAGACATTTTCGCCGAGATGATTCGCGCGGGCGGGTTTGAACAAGTCAAATACAGAAACCTGTCGCTGGGCATCGCGGCGCTGCATTCCGGTTGGAAAATCTAGACCATGCGCGGACCACATAATATCTGGCGGCTGATACGAACCGGCGCCACATTCGAGCGCACCGGCGCGATGAAACTTGCGCTCGAGGCGTTGGATACCCCACCTTTGTTGCGGATCACCGCACGGGTTCTTGGCTGGCCGTTCAAATGGCTTGGCCTTCGCGGCGATCCAAGCCAGCCGGCGGTTTTGCGCGCGCTGACAGCACTCGGTCCGGCCTATATCAAATTCGGTCAAATCCTATCGACTCGCCCCGATGTGGTGGGTGATGAATTGGCCGGGCAGTTGCGCATCCTGCAAGACAAGCTGCCGCCCTTTTCGATGGAGGAGGCCCGTGCAGCGGTCGAGCTTGACCTCGGCCAACCCGTTGACGCCTTGTTTTCGTCCTTCAGCGAGCCAGTTGCTGCCGCCTCTATCGCCCAGGTTCACCGCGCCACTGTTCGCGAAACCGGTCAGGACGTGGCGGTTAAAATCCTGCGACCAAATATCGAGCGGGATTTCCGGCGCGACATCGACGCGTTTTATTTCGCCGCCGGACTGATCGAATTTCTGTCCCCAAGCTCTCGTCGCCTGCATCCAAACGCGGTGATCTCGCATTTTGACGGGGTAGTTCAGGGCGAGCTTGATCTCAGGATGGAGGCCGCCGCCGCCGCCGAATTTGCTGCAACCACTTCAAAAGACAGTGGATTTTCAGTCCCTGCCCTGAAATGGAGCCTGTCCGGGCGTCGAGTTATGACCCTTGATTGGGCCAAAGGCACGCCGCTTGGCGATGTGGACGCACTGATTGCTCATGGCCACGACCTGCGCGATCTTGGCTGCCGCGTCATTCAGATGTTTTTGCGCCACGCCCTGCGCGACGGGTATTTTCATGCCGATATGCATCAGGGAAACCTGAAAGTTGCCGACAATGGCGATCTGATTGCGCTTGATTTCGGGATCATGGGGCGGATTGATGAATACACCCGCCGCATCTACGCCGAAATCCTGATGGGGTTTATTCAGAAGGATTATCGCAAGGTGGCCGAGGTCCATTTCGAGGCCGGATATGTTCCCGCCGATCGAGATGTTGACGAATTCGCCCAAGCGCTGCGCTCGGTTGGCGAGCCTATATTTGGCGTCGGGGCCAGCAACATATCCATGGCCCACTTGCTGGCGCATCTGTTTGACGTGACCGAGCGGTTCGGCATGGAAACCCGGATCGAGCTTATTTTGTTGCAACGTACCATGGTTGTGGTCGAGGGGGTTTCGCGCTCGCTTGATCCTGATCTCAACATGTGGGACGTCGCAAAACCTGTGGTCGAGCAATATATCATGAAGAATATCGGACCGCGCGCGGTTGCCAGTGATCTCTGGGCAACCCTTCAGGTGCTGGCGCGATTTGGGCCGAAACTGCCGCAAATGGCCGAAGCGGCGCTCTCGAAAATGTCCCAGCCAGAGGCACCCCCCCCCAAGCCGCCGTTGATCGGGCCAGCCGGATATGTGGGCATCGGCGTCATTATCGCCAGCCTATTCATGATCGCCGCGAAGTTCGTTCAGGGCTATTAACTCGAGCGCCATTGCTGCCCGATAATCCTCGTCTCCACGCTCGACCTTCCAGTTGCAATAGGCCGCAATACGCCAGTGAAAAAGCGGTGCGAGACAGCGATATCGTGTGACGGTTTTGCGGTCGGGATAGGCGTCAAGAAAGGCCTCGCGCGCAGAGGATGACAACTGCTCCTGCGCATATAAACGCTGCATTGCGGGCGACAAAAAGCTGGCCAAATCCTCGCACGGGTCGCCAAATGCTGGGCATTGCCAGTCAATCAGGCGCAGACCCGACGCGGTGACTATGATATTGGTTGCAACGATATCGGTGTGGATGAGCGACAATCGAGCCAAAGCGTCTGCGGGTTTAACGGGCACGTCCTTTGGCAAATTCGGTAAAGGTTCACGCAAGTCGGCGATGATTGCACGAACCTGCATTTCCAACGCATGCGAGCCGGTTGGAAGGTGATGCAGCGGTATCATCAGGTCGAGATCATGCAGTTTTCCAAGCATTTCAGCGACGCTTTTACCATCGCGCGACCAGATTTCACCATCGAGGCGCTGATAAATAAGCGCCTCGCCCATATCCAAATTCAGCAGGGCGACGGGCTTGGGCGCGATATCCCGGCGATGAAGCGCCTTCAACGCCTCGTATTCCGCGCCTGCCAGATTTGGATAAAGCGGGTTGTTATCGGGCCTGCCGTAAAGTTTGCAAATCAGCGCATTGTCCTGTTTCGCGCCAGAATTTGACCCGATCAACCAGACCTGGTTGGTTCTCCCTCCGCTCAACGGCGTCCAAATCACATCATCTCGCATGATACCGCGCGCAACAACCGCTCGCCGAAGGGCAATCGGCACGCGCGGCGATACCGTCGCATGCGCCAACCGTGATGAAGAATTGGTCTTGTTAAACAACGACGGCACGCATCAACCTCGCATAGGAGAACGCCGCAACATATGGCCAGTTTTGGGCGCAAAATCCACGTCAATCCCGCGCGCCGGATGGAATTATGGACCAGTCGCCCGCGCTCCCCTGATCGCGGTCACTGCATCCGCTGCAATAACGGTTCCGTCTGCCAGAACTAGCTTTGTCGTGTCGCCGTCAAGACGCGCCTCTTGAACACGCGCGTAAATCGAGGCCTGTTTGGACCCCATAAGCGTGCTTCCCTGAAAGCTTTCCACCGCCAGTTTATAGCGCCCCGGCGCAAGCGGAGAGCCATCGGGCGCAACTCCCGCCCATTGAACAACGGTTTCGTTCAGCCCAATCGGCAGTCGCTGGACAATATGTCCGGTTGCGTCTGTCACGACTAAATCGGCGCGATCCGCTTGTTTGTCCGGGGCCAAATAGACATCAATCGGCGCGCCGGTGAACTGAGCGTCTTTTGCAACCCGAACGTCGGTTCCAATCCAAGAGCTAAGCCCCGTTGCCGAAGCGCCGCCAAGAAGGCTCTTGATTTGGCCCAAGGTGTCGTTGGTGCGCACCTGTTGCTCCACCGCCGAGAAGCTGGCGAGTTGAGCCACAAATGCACTTGATTCCAAGGGCTTAAGTGGGTCTTGATTCTTTAGCTGCGTGGTTAACAGCGTTAGGAATGTCTGAAAATCCGACGTTGCGGATTTCGTGGCCGGCCCGCTGGCAGAGCCGCTGACAGGGGGGGGCGGTGAGGCAGCTACGGGGTTTACGTTCATCTTATTATCCTTTCGTTATAGTCGAATGTCCAAGCCCTCACTCGGGCCAATCCCTGTGATGGTGCGCGCCGAAGAAACCGGCGACGAACCCGATGACCCAGAGACATCTGCGCGACCTTCGCCCAGCCATGCTATCGGCGCGGGTTCGGCATCCGCACCGCCGTGGCCGCCATTGTTATTTTGCGAAAACGCAAAATTGATATTGTCATAGCCAGCATCGCGAAACTCTGCTTCCAGCATCGCTGAATTTCGTCGCATTAAGTCAATAGTGTCGGCGCGATCAGCAATAATCTGAACGGTAATACCCGCGTCGGACGGATGCAATTTCATCTTCACTTTACCCAGTTCAGCCGGATCGAGCGTAATCTCAACCATCCTATCCGCGCCATTTAACGCTGCCTGCGATATTTGCACGGCAACCGCGCGCGCAACCGCTGGGCCTGTATCAACCCGCGTAATCGGCCCGATGGTCGCCGCAGTCGCCAGCTTAATTTCCGACAGGCCGGGCGCGCCCCCTGACAGTGACTTGTCCTGATCCAATGCGCGGTCAGTTTTGCCATCCGCCAATGATTTGGCAAGGTTACCGATAACGGCTTGCGATGGCGTGGCGGTCGCCCCGATTTTTGTAGGTCGCTGCTGTTTTGTCGCTGCTTTCTTCTTGCTGCCCGACTTTTCGACATCTGGCTTACCAAGGTTTGGCTTTTTGACACCTTTTCCGACAGCGCCCGCCTCAAGCGCGGCCTCAGGAGGCGGTTTTGTCCCCAAATTCGCCTTTTTTTGAACTTCGCTTGGTTTGTTCGCGCTTACGCCTTCCAAGCTCGTCTGTTTCTGCCCAGCAAGGACATCTTGCGATTTAGGCGTTGCTATATTGGCCTCTTTCGCGCCATTGACCAAGCCCGCCTCTAGCGTCACCATGCCTGATCCACCCGACGACTTGGCCTCCCGTCGACCGGATTTGCCTGAATTGGCGTATTTGTCACCTATAATGCGCGCAGGCCCGGCGAGGCCCACGACCTCAGCGGCCTGATCCGGGGATATATCCTTGGGCGTCTTGGCACGCGCCTGCCTTGCCCCGTCCACATCCTTGAAGGCCCGCTCAAACCCCCCCTTGCGCGTAGTCGGAGTTTGCTGCGTAGTAGTATTATTACCGTCAATATTCTGGCCGTCGGGCCGCGGGGTCAACGCGCGATCAGGGGGAGCGAGAGCGGAGATCATCAGTGTCCTTGCCTTCTGCCAAGTGTTCATTTGCAAGATGACGGCAATCCGTTACCAAATCTTTACCCCTATCTGACAAAATCAAAAAAACTCGCAAGATATGAGGTATTAGATGACCATTTCGATTACTCGACAAACACAGCCATTGCCCGACTCAAGCCGTGTTTCAAAGGGCCAAGCGCCCGACAGGGACGCCGATTTGCGCAAAGCAGCGCGACAACTTGAATCAAGCTTTATCGCCGAAATGTTGAAATCAGCCGGGGTCGGTAAAACGCGCGAATCGTTTGGCGGCGGCGCGGGCGAGCAGGGATTCGCATCGTTTTTGGTCTCTGCTCAGGCTGACAAAATCGTCGAGGCTGGCGGATTTGGTTTGGCGGATCGGATTTACAAGTCGTTAAAACAGTCAGAGGCAGCCAATGGCTAAGACAACCACCGACGACATGGTCGCCAAGCGCCTCTCGCAATTGCTTGGCGATGTGCGCAACACGCTGAAATCCGGCGAATACGGCAATCTTAACGGGCTGGCAGCGCAGCAAGAAACCCTGCTTGCCAAATTGCTGGCAAAGCCTGACGGCCAACCCGACCTCTCGCGCGCGGGGTTTGAAGACCTCATCGCAGGCGCGAAACGAAACGAAAACCTGCTGGCGGCGGCCTTGAACGGGATAAAATCGGCCAGACGGCGGCACGAAGATGTAGTCAACCTTGGCGAGGCGACACAAACCTATGATCGGACGGGACGTCGCTCAAAGTTGACCCCGATCACCGCCGACCTTGAAAAACGCAGTTAAGGCAGTGAGCTATAAATCGGCAACTCCCAATCAGATCACCGCCAGTAAGCGATGACCCGCGCGCGACCTCAGAACCGCAGATCGTAGCGCAACTTGACCCCGGTATCGACCGTATCAGCCAACGCGCGACCGGCATCAATGGCAAGGCTCAAATTCCCGTTCCCGACCCGACCGCTAAGGCCAAGCCCGAACCGTGGCGAAGCAAATATGACGACACCGGTGGCGGTCTCGGAAATCACGCTATATTCGGCGTGACCACTGATATAGGGCGTGAACCCTCCCGCCCAAGCGGCATTTTCAAAGGTCACCCGCACCCCGACCGAGGCCACCATCTTGCTGATCGTGTTGGCCGCTACGGTCACAGAACCGCTGGTAACATAGCTCGGCTGTGCCTCGGTAAAGCCCGATATCTTACCAACGAGGCGAACACTGGTGTTGCCCTGCTGCAAGTCCTTGCTGATCGACAAGCCTCCCGCCTGACGCGAACTGCCAAACATCACCCCGTTGGTGGTGGTTTGCGGAGAAGCGACGACACGAACCCGTCAGAATTCAACCCACTCTGACGCGTGCTGAAATAGGCACCGATCATCGGGCTGGTCACACTTGCAGGGGTGGTTCCGACGGTCAAGCTGACCGTGCCATAGCCAAGAAGCACGCCGACAAGCGAGCTCGGCCCGACCATGCGGTCAACCCCGGTCACGATATCGGTCGAATTGCCGGACGCAGCGCCGTTGAAATTACGCCCCGAGGCAGAGGCCCAAGCGTTCCAGTCCAGCGAAACCAACCCGGTATCCTTACCCGATGTAGAGACAAAAACCCGGTTGGACGAAACCTGCGCCCCGCCATTGCCAAACCGCGCATCTCCGTTATTGGTAACGCCCGAGAATGTGGCTCCCGTCTGTGCGCTGGCACCAAGTGTACCGGCGTTGCTGCCGGTCGTACCGGAGGCGGCGGAGGCCAATGCGCTAGAAACTGTTACAGACACATCTCCCGAAACGTAGACCAGAACCAACGACGTATCGCCGGACAAAGCGGTATAGGAGCCGGAATTACCACTGGCAACAACAGGTCTGAAAATACCCGCTGTAAGTTCAAACGTCCCTACACCGGTTTCCGGCACCCAAGATACGGTTTGGCCCGCCGATACAGTAATACCCAAATTTCCAAACGCCCAAGACGGCGGAGTAGCGTTTAGCGTCGCACAATCAAATGCCCCAGAAGTGAAGAACTACCGGCTGATGCCGGTAGCATCATTTGGCGGAATGTAATTCCAGGTACTGCATGATGATGTCGTCAGTCACATTACCCGAAGTGGTCGAGAAGTAGCCGCGCGCCCCTCTGCCCGATAGGGCATGTTTACATGCCTGAAAGGAGGAACCGCCTGCCCCCAGTAGCGCTTGTGCAATTCTGGAAACTCCATTTGAATGCGTCGCGAAGATCACCCCGTGATGCGCTGCGTGACGTCCGAGAGCGACAGCTTTGGCGGAATCGACAGAAACATGTGCACATGGTCGCGCGCCAAAACGCCTCGCACGATGTGAACTCCCATTTCGGCACAGGTTTGACGGATGATTTCGC
>JAADIJ010000188.1 GCA_013151335.1 Alphaproteobacteria bacterium
AAACACCACGCCTTCAAGCATGTCACGGTTAAGGCCGAACATGCCGCGCATGGCTTGGGCCGCGAAATCGCGCACATCGGTCGTGGGAAAAAGATCGCGGTTTTGATAGAGGTCAGCGTCGCCAAGCCCCGGCCAGTCGCCATAGATTTTACCGCCGCGAATGGCACCCCCCGCCATCAGCATCAGCCCGCCCGTGCCGTGATCGGTGCCGCCAGAGCCGTTCTCGCGCGCGGTGCGACCAAACTCGGTCATGGCCAGCACGGCAGTGTTTTGCCAGTTAGGACCAAGGGTTTCACGCAGCGTCAGCACCGCATCGCCCAGCTCGGCCAAAGCACGTTTCAGCGCGCGGCTCTGACCGCGATGGGTGTCCCAACCGCCGATTGAAAACGCCGCAATTCGCGTCTCTTGATTAAGTTGCTCGGCAGCAAATCGCGCCAACGCCCCCGCGCGGCTGGATTTAGAGGCCCCGAGCATCGACTTCATCATCTGCCCTGCGGACGTGCCAAGCCCCGCCGAAAGCACATCCCCGCGCCCAGCCAGCGGAGCGGTCAACTCGGTCGCAATATTGCCCGCCTCCTGAAACAGCGGATCGCCATGATAGATGTCTTGCAACAAGCGCTTGCCCGAGGGCGACAGGTCCATCCGCGCATCGGGCGACCAGCTTGAAACCGGCACCGCGCCATCCAGCACCATCATATCGCTGCGCCCAACCGCAAAAGCCGTGCGCGCGCTCACTCCCGGCACCTGCCCCAGCATCCGGTTGAGCCAGCCGCCCTTGATCGCGCCAAACGGCACATCCATGCCAGTGCCTGCCTCAAGCAGATCCTGGCCCTCAAAATGGCTGCGCTTGTCGCGATAAGGGGTGGAGACCGCATGGGCGAAGGCCAGCTCGCCCTGCTGCCAAAGCGGAGCGAGACGGGCGAGATCGGGGCTGAGGCTGAAATAGCCGTCCAGATCGGTCCCGCTTTGGACATCACCGGCCAGCGTCGGGCGATAGGCGGCGTAATTCGCGTCTCCGACCGGGCGCACCACATCAAGGCCATCCATCGCCCCGCGCAAAATAATCACCACCAGCCGCTGATCCCACGGGGCGGCGGCAAACGTCATCGGCGTGATAAACGGACTGGCCGCCGCCGAGCAACCAAGGGCTGCCGTTCTGATTAAAAACTTGCGCCGGGAAGGGTTTTGCATCTTGGTCATGATCTGCTCCTTAGCGGCGGTTAAATTCGGGCGAGGCGAGCACAAGCACCCTCCCCTCGGTCGCGGTTTCAGCCTGCGCTACGGCCTCAAGCAGCCGTGGACTGGCCGCATCCGACAGGGTTTGACGGGCGAATTTGACCGGATCACCGCCCCCTCCCAGCCGATTGGTGACGATCAGCGCCCACTCGATGCGCGCGGCCAATCCCTGCGGCGTGATCCAGTCGCCCATGGCCTCGGGCCAGCCGTTGGGACCGCTGGGGCGTTGATAGGGCTGGCCCATCACCTCCATCGGTCCGGCCAGATAGAGGCGGGTTTCGCGAGAGGACAGACCCTCGATCACCGCTGGCTCCAGCGCAAGCGCGCGCATAGCCGAGGCGAGATAATCAAACGGTTGTTTGGCCTTTTGACCGAAATCATCCCACGCGCGGGGATGGTTGAGCAGGGCTTTATAAACAGCCATCAGATCGCCCTCGGTGGCGAGAAACGCTTTGGTCAGATTATTAACCAGCGCCTCTGGCGGGGTGTCACTTATGAAATGTACCACCAGCTTTCGCGCTATATTTCTAGCGGTGTCGGGATGGATGGCAATATCGTCAAGCGCTTGATAAATATCGTTTATACTTGCGGCCCCTCCACCATAAACACGCCCCAAAACCGTCTCTGCTCCCGGCTCGGCGGCGCGGGGGCGAAACCTGAAACCGTTGCGATAGCTGGCCTCAAGCCCGGTCAAAAGCTCGGCGAACTGGCGCACATCGGTCTGGGTGTAGGCACCATCGACGCCTAGCGTGTGCAGCTCGAGGATTTCACGCGCGAGGTTCTCGTTCAGCCCTCTGTTTTTCTTTTTACCGATAACCGAATTGGGGCCGATTGACTGGGTTTGATCCAGATAGGTCAGCATCACCGGATGGGTAGTTGCCGCGCGCAGAAGGTCACGAAACTTGCCGGTTATTTTGGGGCGAATGGCGTCCTCTATATATGAGGTGGCCACGAATCGCAGGCCCTTACCCCGCGCCGAAACGGCAAAATGGTCGGCCCAGAACCGCACCAGACGCTCGCGGAAACCGTCCTCAGAGATCATTGGCCGGATCATAGTCACGCGCAACTCGCGCAGTTTTTCGGCACTCGCCGTCTTGATGGCCTTTTTATAGGCAGCCTCGGCAGCGGCCCCGCCTTTGCGGCGTTTCTTGCGCAGCTTGCCCATCTCGCGCTCTTGTTGCAGCCTTATGGCGAAGGGTTTTATCGGGAAGCGGGCGGCAGTTTTGTCAGGGCCAGCAAGGCGCGCCAACATGTCAGCACCCGACGCCGGAGCCGCCACCAGCGGCGACAGGCCATAGCCAAACCGAATAGCTGCCGTGGTCTGAAAAGACAATTTCATGCACCTGCTCCTGATGAACCTTTTGAGGTTATACGCGCCCGAACCGGATTTCCGTCGCTTATACTAGGGCAAAACTTACCAAAGTCTGAAAAGCAGAAAAATATGGCTATGCTAAGGCGCGAAACCGCGTCAGCGGTCTACAGGTTGAGCTGTATCTTGGACTTGGCGGTCACACCCCGGTTGAGGCTTTCAATCGCGCTAAGGATGGTTCCGGCGCGATAATACCCATCCAGATCAATCATCGCCTGCCACAGCGGATAGAGCTTTTTGCCCGCCTTATAGCCCGCAAGTCGGCTGTCAATCACCGACGAGCTGGCCGCGCGATCAACCTGCATCTGGCGCGACACCAGCGAGCCCGCACTGCCGACACTCATCTGATTGTCGTTCAGCACGTCTCCAAGCTCCAGCACGTCGCCGAGCAGCGGATAGTTGCGATCAAGCAGGCGCGGAATGAAAAAGCGCTTTTTGGGGCCGTTAAGAATGCGGTCCTCGTATTCGCTATACTGATAATTAATGCCCCAGCGGATTTTATAGATGATCTCCGAGAGCGCATCCGCGCCAATATCGCCGGGCGTGTCGTTTTGCATCGCCTGAATTTGGTAATCGCGGTAAAACGGGCATTGCAGCAGCTTTTGGGCGATGGTGGCTGGCTGACCATCGGCTTGCGGAGCCTCGGCGGTAACACGCTCTTCAGCGTTCTCACAGCGCCAGGATTGCAGCAAAGCGCGTCCGTTCAGCGACACATTCAACTGACGCGGATTACTGGTGCAGGCCGCCACGAGCAGCACCCCTGCGAGCAGTAAAAATTTCTTAACAATGCGCGTCACGTCGCAAATCCAGCCACTTTAATCCCCCAGCTTTTTATATGCCAGAAACCGGCGGGATTGACCGTGATAATAGCGGCTTGGCCGAGCGCTTTGTGTGAACCGTGCCATCGCAGCCACGACTTTGTGATTATTGTTGCCAATCACTAAACAGTGAGGTCTGAGCCGGGTTATTGGCCCAAAACCAGCAGTTCTCCAAGGTGTTATCCACAGGGTCGCGCCGCTGGTTTTGGCCGCAAATACCGCTAATCTTGGGGAATAAGCCGCAATCCAAGCTCGCGCAGCGACTCGTTTGTCGGCTCAGACGGGGCCTGCATCATCAAATCTTCGGCACGTTGGTTCATGGGGAACATGATCACTTCGCGGATGTTTTCGGCATCTGCCAACAGCATCACTATCCGGTCAACCCCCGGCGCAATCCCCGCGTGCGGAGGCGCGCCGAGTTTGAACGCATTAAGCATCCCGCCAAAATTCGCATCGACAAAATCGCGATCATGACCGACGATCTCAAACGCCTTATACATGATCTCTGGGCGGTGGTTTCGCACCGCACCCGAACTCAGCTCGATCCCGTTGCACACGATGTCATATTGATAGCCAAGGATGTCGAGCGGCTCCATCGTCTCCAGCGCCTCAAGCCCGCCTTGGGGCATGGAGAACGGGTTGTGGGAGAAATCGAGCGCGCCGGTTTCCTCATCAGCCTCGTACATGGGAAAATCAACGATCCAGCAAAATTTGAACTCGTTCTTCCACTCATCGGTTTTCTGGGTATCACCCCAAATTTGATCGCGCGCCTTACCGGCCACGGCCTCAAAACTCGAAGGTTTACCGCCAAGGAAAAATGCCGCATCGCCAAGGCCAAGGCCAAGTTGGATACGGATCGCCTCGGTGCGCTCAGGGCCAATGTTTTTGGCCAGCGGACCCGCCGCCTCTACACCCTCGCCAAGATCACGCCAGAAGATATACCCCATGCCGGGCAGACCTTCTTTTTGCGCGAACGAGTTCATCCGATCACAGAACTTGCGCGAGCCACCGCCGATGGCGGGAATGGCGCGGACCTCGTTGCCGGGCTGCTCCAGCAGGGACGCGAAAATCTTGAAGCCGGAGCCAGCGAAATGCGTGCTCACGTCCTGCATTTTGATCGGGTTGCGCAGATCGGGCTTGTCGCAACCGTACCATTTCATTGAATCACGGTAGGCGATGCGCGGGAACTCGGGCGTGACGGGGCGACCGCCGCCGAACTCTTCAAACACGCCGCGCATGACCGGCTCGATCACCTGAAACACGTCTTCTTGGGTGGCAAAAGACATCTCCATATCAAGCTGGTAAAACTCGCCGGGCGAGCGATCCGCGCGCGGGTCTTCGTCGCGAAAGCACGGGGCGATCTGGAAATAACGATCGAACCCCGCCACCATGATCAACTGTTTGAACTGTTGCGGCGCTTGGGGCAGCGCGTAGAACTTGCCGGGATGCAAGCGCGACGGCACCAGAAAATCGCGCGCACCTTCAGGAGAAGAGGCCGTCAGGATCGGGGTTTGAAACTCGTTAAACCCCTGATCGGTCATGCGGCGGCGCAAAGACGAGATCACGTTTGAGCGCAGCATGATATTGTCGTGCAGGCTTTGGCGGCGCAGGTCCAGAAAACGGTATTTGAGGCGGGTCTCCTCGGGGTAATCCTGCTCGCCAAACACCGGCAGGGGCAGCTCTTCGGCTTCGTTGAGAACCTCGATCTCGCGGATAAACACCTCGACCTCGCCAGTTGGCAGCTTGGGGTTTACCAGCTCTGGATCGCGGGCCTTGACCTCGCCGTCGATGCGGATCACCCACTCAGACCGAAGCTTTTCAACGCCCTTAAACGCGGCACTGTCGGGATCGCACAGAACCTGCGTCATGCCGTAATGATCGCGCAAGTCAATGAACAGGATGCCGCCGTGATCGCGCACCCGATGCACCCAACCGGCGAGGCGCACGGTCTGCCCCACGTCAGCGGCGGTAAGGTCGGCGCAAGTTTTGCTGCGATAAGCGTGCATTGGGTCTGTCCCTTCGGGCGGTAAAATGATCATGGCGGATACACGCGTTTGCAGGGCAGATGTCAAGAGCAAGGGCGCGCAGCCCTCCCTAAACCCACACCACACCCACACCAAACCCTCTGATTACCGCATTGAACTTTAGCTTAGATTGACGATTTTCACCTAACGTAAACCTTCAGCCTATTTAATCCTGAGGGCGAGCCGCGCAATACTGGGCCAAGAGACATAGATAAAGAGTGATTCCCCCCAATGCCGCCTTTAGAGAATACAGATAAGCCGATGCTTCCCGTGTGGGATCTTGCGGTGCGCTGTTTTCACTGGTCGCTGGTGGGGGCGGTGACTGTCGCTGGTGTGACCGGATTTATACTGGGGCCGACTTGGCTGACATATCACCTCTGGGCTGGCGCGCTCATGACGGCGCTGGTTTTTGCGCGCACAATCTGGGGGGTGCTTGGCCCCACATATGCCCGTTTCAGCAGTTTCATCGCCGGGCCGTTCAAGATTATGGAGCATGGCTCAGAGGTTCTCTCGGGCAAGGCCAAGCGTCATTTGGGCCATAACCCGCTGGGTGGCGCGATGATTATCGGCCTGATGCTGTCGATATTCGCGTTGGCCATTACCGGCACATTTCAGCTTGGCGGCGAATTCAAGGTCGGACCGTTTTCGTTTCTGACCACCTATTTTTACGGCGACACGTTTGGCGGGCTTCACAAGCTTATCGCGTGGGGCTTGCTGGCGCTGATCAGCCTGCACATTCTCGGCGCGGTTTTTGAGAGCATGCGAACCCGCGAGAACCTTCCCCTGACCATGATCACCGGCAAAAAAGAGCGCCGCCGCGGCGATCATATCCTGCCGCAAATCGGCGCAAAGCCTGCTTTGGCCCTGTTGCTGGTCATGGGCGGCTGGCTTGGTGTCGGGCTGCTTGGCCTGTCCATGAGCTCCAAACCCGGTATCGGCATGCCGATCAATATCGCGGGCAGCCAATACGGCTCGGAATGCGCCGACTGCCACATCGCCTATCACCCCAGCCTGATGCAGGGGGAAAACTGGGCGCTGTTAATGGCCAATCTGGACAATCATTTCGGCGAGGATGCCAGCCTGGGTTCGCGCACCAAGCGCCAGCTTACCGACTGGCTGATTGCCAACTCCTCTGCGGCGGCGGATACCAAAGCCGCCAATGTTCTTAATGACCGCAGGATTACCGCGACCAACCCGGTAAACATCCCGCTTGCTG
>JAADIJ010000089.1 GCA_013151335.1 Alphaproteobacteria bacterium
GTAGGACAAAACATTGCGCATGAAGTGAATCATGCAGAGATCAACGAGGATTGGCAAAACAGGCGGTACTTCGACATGGCGGAATTCAAAGAGTGGAAGACAGAACGAGAAGCAAAACTGGCTGAATTCGGGCCATCCCATTTATCATAATCATTCGCCTGCATTAACGTCCTCGTAACACCCATCAAAATTCTCGTCTGAGTGGTAAATCCGTCTTGTATATTACTGACCAGTCAGTTAGTTAGCAATAGATGATCAGGAAGTGCCCCAATGACCGATGAACCAGAATCAAGTGAAAGTGTCAGATTCCGGCGGCGTGCAGGCGCGCGTCCGACTGAAGTGCTGGACGCCGCTCTTCAGTGTTTTATGCGCGACGGGTTTGAGGCGACGCGGGTTGAAGATATCGCCAAGGTTGCAGGAATATCCAAAGCGACGGTATATCTTTACTTTCCATCAAAACTCGCTTTGCTCGAGGGGCTGATCCACCGCGCTGTGTCCCCGGTAGCAAAGATGGCCAAAACATCCATCTTGCAGTTTGAGGGAAGCGCTCAGGATGCCATCAAGATAGTTCTGAGGATCGTGTGTACCAAGATTTCCGACCCGGACGTGTCAGCCATCCCGCTGATCGTCATGCGCGAGGCCGGGCGGTTTCCCGATATCGCGCAGTACTATTATGACGAGGTGATTTCTCAGATTCTGCCAGCCCTGATCGCGGTTGTTGATCGCGGAATTGCGTCCGGCGAACTTCGGGATGTGGACGCAAACCTCAGCGTCGGCAATATAATCGGGCCGCTCGTCGTCTATATGCTGTTGGCTACGGTGTTCAAGACCGGGGACCTGTCACCCAAAGGTCTCGATGCGTTTTTATCCAATCACATCGACGTCCTTTTTCACGGACTGGTCAAAGGCAGCCCCAAATCATGAATGAAATAATTGGTTTTTTTTCTGCCCTGTTGAGCACAATATTTCCCGGCCTCGTTGTTG
This sequence comes from Alphaproteobacteria bacterium, assembly GCA_013151335.1. Lineage (GTDB taxonomy): Bacteria > Pseudomonadota > Alphaproteobacteria > Rhodobacterales > Rhodobacteraceae > UBA5972. Next base: position 985 of record JAADIJ010000089.1, read on the forward strand.
AGCTGGATCAGAGTTTTTCCGGTTATGTAGAGGCGGACTATGTCTATGTCGCGCCGACCACGACTGGCCGGATTACGCGCATAGCCGTCGTCGAAAACCAGCGCGTAACCGATGGCGCAGAGCTGTTTGCCCTTGAGGACGACCAGCAACAAGCGGCGTTGCAGGTCGCGCAATCGACCCTAAAAGCGTTAAGAGCGGCATCTGAAAACATTCGCACCGGCGCACGCAAAGAGGAGTTGGCCGTGGTGCGGGCGCAGTTAAGCAAAGCGCAAGCCAACCAGACGCTGGCAACCAGCGATCTGACGCGCGATATCAAACTCATGGCCAAGGGAGTGGTGGCCAGCGCCAAAGTCGATCGTGACCGCGCCACCGAGGCCAGTACCCGCGCTCAGGTCAGCCAGCTACGGGCGCAGCTTGTTTTGATGGAACTCCCGGCGCGCAGTGCCGAGTTGTCAAAGGCAGAGGCCAACATTCAGGTCGCCGAGGCCGAGGTCAACGCCGCCAAGATCAGGCTGGCGGCACAGAAACCGCGCGCGCCAGTCTCGGGCCGTATCGAGCGGGTATTTTATTCAACCGGCGAGGTTGCTACGGTCGGCACCCCGGTGGTCTCGATCTTGCCAGACGGCGCGCGCTCAGTCATCTTTTACATTTCCGAAACACGTTTGGCACAGTTCACAATCGGCGACGTGCTTGGCCTCAGTTGCGACGGCTGCCCGCCGGGCCAGCTCGTGGTATTGCAGACCATCGACAGCCAGCCGGAATTCACCCCGCCAATCATTTATAGCCGCGCTGAACGCGCTCGACTTGTGTTTCGGGCCAAGGCGCGCCTTCCAGTCGGCCTTGTCCTGAACCCCGGTCAGCCGGTCAGCCTGAAGGCCATAAAATGACCCAAGACGTTGAAATCGTCATCGATGTAAAGGCGATAAGCAAGAAATTTGGCCACCATACCGTTGTGGACAATTTTGATATTCGCGTTCCCAAGGGTGCCGTGTACGGGTTTCTCGGGCCCAATGGCTCTGGTAAGACAACCACCATTCGCATCTTGTGCGGCTTGCTTACGCCGGACGCGGGGAGCGGAACCTGCCTTGGCTTTGACCTGCGTACCGAGCCTGAGGAAATCAAGGCACGCGTTGGTTATATGACGCAAAAATTCTCACTTTATCAAGACCTGACAATCAGAGAGAACCTCGATTTCGTCGCTCGAATGTTCAGCATCAAAAAACGCCGAAACAGGGTTGACGCGGCGTTGGAAAACCTTGGGCTTGCCGATCGCGCCCACCAGTTGGCGGCAGATCTGTCGGGCGGCTGGAAACAGCGTCTGGCACTCGCGGCATGTTTGATTCACGACCCCAAGCTGTTGTTGCTGGATGAGCCAACGGCCGGGGTCGACCCCAAGGCGCGGCGTGATTTCTGGAACGAAATCCGTCGTCTGTCCAAGCAGGGCGTAACCGTTCTGGTCTCAACCCACTATATGGACGAGGCGGTGCAATGCGATTCCATCGCCTATATCGCCTACGGGAAAAAGTTGATCGATGGGCCGTCCGCATCAATTGCCCAGCAAGTTGGACTGACCACCTATCGCCTTGAGGGCCTGCATCTTGCCGATTTGGAAGACCGGATCACCGGCCAGCCGGGCGTGGTTCAGGTGGCCAGATTCGGCACCGGCATCCATGTTTCCGGCACGGATGAGGCAGTGCTGGGCAAGACCGTGAAAAAAATTGCCACGGCCGAAAACCGGCGTTGGAGCAAACAACCGGCCGGGCTGGAAGAGGCCTTCATCTACCTGATGACCGGCAGTAACGATAATTTTGCCACACCCGATAGGCCGCAACAATGAAATGGTTTTCCATCAGCCGGTTTCTGGCGGTTCTGACCAAGGAATTTATCCAGATGCGACGCGATCGGCTGACATTCGCCATGATGATAGGCCTGCCAATCGTCCAGTTGCTTTTGTTTGGGTTCGCCATCAACGCCGATCCGCGCAATCTGCCAACGATGATCGATCTGGGCGATAATGGCCCGATGACGCGGGCGGTTATCTCGGCGATGAAAACATCGGACTACTTCAAATTCACCGGCTACGTGGACGGACTTGCCGATGGCGAGCGCGCATTGCGAACCGGAGAGGCCAATTTCATTGTCGTCATCCCGCCCAACTTTGAGCGCGATATCATCCGCGGCGACAAACCCGAAATCCTGCTGGCCGCCGATGCTTCCGACCCGGCGGCGACGGGCGGAGCGGTCGGGGCGCTGCGTGGAATCCTAAACGTGGTCATCCGGCAAAACCTGACCGGTGCGCTGGCAGGAAATACCCCGCGGGCCTCGCCGTTCTCGATAAATGTTCAACGTGAATATAACCCCGAGGGGCGCACCTCGACCAACATCGTGCCGGGCTTGCTGGGGATTATCCTGTCGATGACCATGGTGATGATCACGGCGGTTGCGATCGTAAAAGAATACGAACAGGGTACAATGGAGATGTTGATAGCAACACCTGTGCGCCCGCTAGAGGTCATGTTTGGAAAAATATTACCCTATGTATTAGTCGGATACGTGCAGACTTTGGTTTTTCTGGCCGCCTCCTTCGCCATGTTCGATATTCCCTTTACCGGCGGAAAACTGGCGTTTTTCATTGGTTTCAACCTTTATATCGTTGTCAATCTGGCGCTCGGGTTTCTTATTTCAACCGTGGCCAAGAACCAGATGCAGGCGATGCAACTGTCGTTTTTCACCATCCTGCCGTCGATCTTGCTGTCGGGATTCATGTTCCCTTTTGCCGGGATGCCCGGCTGGGCGCAATTTCTGGGAGCGGGCGTTCCCGCCACGCACTTCCTGCGCCTGGTGCGAAAAGTCATGCTAAAGAACGCGGGCATTGCCGATGTGACTGGGGAGTACATGGCGCTAGCGACTATCCTGCTCGTAATCGGCCTGATCGCCGCGAAACGCTATCGCCAGACGCTGGATTAGCCAGATACGATGAACAGCCAGCACATGGGACGGGGATTGGGGCAGTTCAGGCGTATCAACTGACAGCGAAGGCGATCTTGGCTCCCAGATCAAAAACCAGCTGACCGCCAGATGCGCGGTGGCCGCGATAAGCGTGCAATCGTGTTTTCTGCCGCAACCCTACTGCGCATCCGCTTCATGGCCGACCAACTTGCGCACGGACGTTTTATTCGCACGCTGAACGTGCTGCACGACTTTAACCGCGAAGGCTTGGGCATAGACGTGGACTTCTCGCGGTCTGACCAAAAGGGTGGTGCGCAGCCTGAACCAGTAACGATATCCACCTCATTCGACCGCGCGGCCATCATGCGGCTGTCGCAGCACATTTCCAAACAAAATGGGCTTTTTCGTAAAGCCCCGTTTTTGTTCTTGTACCGACGAGTACTGGTGTGTCACATATATTGTAGATCACGATTTAGTGGTGTTGGGGGCAGTTATGAGAATATATTGGGTTTCAGTGTTCGTTTTTCTGTCGGGTTGCGGGTCGGCCTATATATCCCCGGCGGTTCAGGAAGTCGCTAAGGCCGATGCAAAATCGGTCGCCGTTACTGTTGTTCCTTTAACATCGCAGGTTGCAAAGCAGGCGAATCTCTCTCCCTACACGCCGAAGGGATTGCCGCGGGCTTTCTATCAACTCACGAAAATTCCCAACCAAATCAGCGCCGCCGTGACCTCGCTTGATCCGGCCACGGCACCCGAAGCCCGCCCCAAGCGCGCCGAACTTCGCGTCCCTCCCAAACTGAAACCCGCACCATACCGCATCGGAGTTGCCGATGTTTTGTTGCTGGCAACGCCGACGGCGGCTTCGACGGTCGATCAGCTTTCGGGGCTTCTGGCCGCTCAGAACAAGCGCCAAGGCTATACGGTTCAGGATGACGGTGCGATTGCCATTCCCGATGTCGGTCGCGTTTCGGTGGGGGGGCTTACGCTTGACGAGGCTGAGGCCGAAGTGTTCAAAGCCTTAGTCAAAAACCAGATAAGCCCAACATTCAGCATCGAGATCGCCGAGTTTAATTCGCAGCGTGTCACGGTTGGCGGCGCGGTCGCCAAGCCGACACTTGCGCCGATCACGCTGAAGCCCCTGCATCTGGGCGAAGCGTTGCAACTTGCGGGCGGCATCTCGGCCAAGGATCAGGATTACACGACCATTCGCATTTATCGCGACGGCAAGCTTTATAGTATTCCGCTGACAGCGTTTCTGGCCAAGGGAAGCTTGCAGAATATCCGCCTTAAGGATCGCGACAGCGTCTATGTGGACACCACTTTTGATCTTAACCGGGCGCAATCTTATTTCGCCGAGCAGATCCAGTTGATGACGCTGAAAAGTGCTGCGCGCACGCAGGCGCTGACCCGGCTTCAAGGGGAGATTTCGATCGCGCAGGGGCGCTCGACGGAGCTGCGCCAGAACTTCACAGCGCGCGCTGCGCTTGATGCTTTGCCGAGAGATTATGTCTATTTGACCGGCGAGGTGACAAACCAGGGTCGGTTTACCTTGCCGTTTTCTCGCCGGGCCATGCTTGCCGACGCGATTTACTCGCAAGCGGGAATTCCGACTAACAGCGGCAATGTCAGCCAAATCTACATCCTGAGGGGAAACCGCAAGGGGGACGAGGTTACCGCCTATCAGCTTGACGCGCGCAACATCGCCAACATGATGCTGGCCACGCGGATGGAGCTGCGCCCTAACGACATCATTTTTGTGGCCGAACAACCGGTTACGAAGTGGAATCGCACGCTTACCCAGATGGGGCCATTGGTTCAGGCGGCGGTCGCAAAGTTCCGCTAGGGCAGCTTATGTGCCCCCCCGTGCGTTTGCGCCGGGTTGAACTTGCGCCCTATTTCGCAAGGAAATCGTTTTCCGGCGAAATACTACGCGGCAGTTTTGCAATCATGTGCTGACGCAGAAAACTTGGCAAAACTGTGCCGTGGAGCGCTTTCTCCACCACCATAAGCTGCGTGTATCTAGGTCGGCAATGATTATTAGCAGTTGCAAAAGTAACCAATTTCGATCACAATGACCTTGTATATTGGTTATTGTGCAGATGTTTGACTGCACGTTTGTTTTTGGTGCTGCTATGTTTGATTCGATTGTACCCGAACCAATTTCTGCGTCTCGTGATCAGAGTAACAAGTCGATCGCGACGAGGGGGGGGGAGTTCTTATTTCTGGACCGCCAAGCGATCCTTTGACGTGGTTTTGTGTCTTCTTCTTCTCCCGTTACTGATATTTTTTTCGGCATTGCTGTTGGTTTTTAACCCACTGCTCAACTGCGGGTCGCTTTTTTATATTCAAAAGCGAATGGGGAGGAACTGTCTCTCTTTTCAGGCGCTTAAGTTTAGGTCTATGGCAGAGGCGCCCGAGATCACGCGCGGTCCGGAAGATCCTATAGAGCATGACCGCATCTCGAAATTTGGCCGGTTGCTCCGAAAAAGCCGGGTGGATGAACTTCCGCAAATTCTCAACGTTCTGATGGGCGATATGAGCCTGATCGGTCCGCGGCCCGATTACCACGAGCACGCTTTGGTCTATCTAAATGTCGTGCCCAACTATGCGAGCCGCTATCGGGTTCGGCCCGGGATCAGTGGCTTCGCAGGTGGTCGTGGGCTATGTTGACGATAGCGACGGCCCCTGCCGCAAGGTTGCAGCGGACATCGCCTATATCAAAAACGCTAGTTTCCGGCTCGAATGTTGGATCGTTATCAAAACCATCAGAGTTATCGTTACTTTTGGCGGAGCTTGAACCTGAGCGGAGCCTGAACCTAAATCGCGTCCGTATCACGTCGATCATGGAGCGGTATTATTCGTTTGAAGTTGCGCGCTATTTGATCTGGCAACCGGCTCCCGCCTTTTGGATTGAGAGTGTCCGATCTTCTGTGTATGAGTAATTTGGTCCATGCTTCACCAACGAAGGAGCATGACGACAATGACTATTTCCAAGGAACTACT
>JAADIJ010000140.1:0-6571 GCA_013151335.1 Alphaproteobacteria bacterium
AGGATATTTGGGCAGCAGGCTTTCCGGTGCCTGAGGCTTGGCAAAGCTGACCCCATGAACGGCGACGCCGTATTCTTCAAGCTGTTCCGTCTCGGACCTGAAAAACCTCGGCTATGATTACTGGGCGCTGGGGCACATCCACCAACGGCGGGTTCATTCAGAAACGCCCCATATCGTCATGTCGGGAATGCCGCAGGGGCGCGACATTGGTGAGGCTGGGACCAAAACGGTCACGCTGGTCAGTGTATCGGATGGTAAGGTCACGCTGGAGGAAAGGCGCACATCACAGGTTGAATTTAGCCGATTGTCTTGTGCGCTGGATGATGTGGAAGAATGGCGCAAAATGCTTGCGCAGATCACCGCCGCGATAAAAGAGACGGTTTCCCAGGCTGCGGGCAATAGCATCCTGCGTGTTGAACTGACAGGACAGACGCCGCTTGCCTGGCGGGTTCGCCGCGATATGGACCTGCTCAGCGAGCAGATCAGGGAAGCGGCCGAAGCTATTGGGACCGTCTGGATTGAAAAAGTCGAATGTCATTTGCGCCAGCCGGAAGCATCCGAAACACGCGAGGACCCGCGGTTCGAGCTTCAGGCACTCATGCAAACGCTGATGCAGGACGAGGCCGTCAAGGCCCGCGCAGTGGAAATGTCAGAATGGTTGGTCGCAGAACTGCCGCCGGAAATCAGATCCGAGTTTGGCGCGGACAGGGATGCGTTGGCGGTAAGCGTCGCCACGTTTCTTGCAGAAGGTTGCGAAGATGTCGTGGCCATGATGATGGGTGAAGATGCGCCGGAAGATGCAGAGGGGGACAGATAATGCGTCTTCGCCGTCTTGATCTCACCCGCTTTGGCCATTTCACCGATTTCTCGCTGGACTTCGGGGCGCACGAGCCGGACACGGCCGATCTGCATATCATCTATGGTCCCAATGAGTCAGGCAAGACAACGGCGTTCGAGGCCTATCTGGATCTGCTTTTTGGCGTTCCGCCACGCAGTCAATACGATTTCCTGCATGATTATGACAACATGCGCATCGGGGCCTGTCTGGAAATCGACGGGGCGGAACGCGAGCTGGTCCGCATCAAGAAGCGGCAAAACAGTCTTCTCGACGCCGACGGCAACCCAGTTAATTCGGCGATTTTGGCCCGCGCACTCGGCGGCATGAACCGAGAGCAGTATCGGGCGATGTTCTCGCTTGATGACGAGACAATCGAAAAAGGTGGCGATGATATACTTGCCAGCCATGGCGACCTTGGTCAGCTTCTGTTTTCTGCAGCCGCTGGACTTTCTGACCTGAGCGGCGTGCTGGACAAGGCGCGCGAGGCGGCGGAGGGTTTCCACAAGAAATCTGCGCGCAAAAGTTTTTTGGCCGAGGCCAAGAGGACGCTCAAGGACTTGGATGGGCAAATCCGCGATATTGACCTGAATGCCAGCCGGTATCAAACCCTGCGCGCGGCACTGGAAGCTGCAGAAACGGGGGAAATGGCCGCACGCAATGCGCGAGACAATTTGCTGGGCGACAAAGCCCGGCTTGAGGCCGTCAAAGAATGCTTGCCCCTGTTGGCTGAACTGAATGGGCTGCATTCCGATTTGGAGGCAGTAAAAGAATATACTGTGTTTCAAGAGGTTTGGCCCGAGCAGGCCCGCGGCTTGCGTGAGCGCGAGGTTGCGGCTACAGCCAAGGAAACTGCGGCGCAGGATGCGCTTGAAAAGCTACGTGAAAAACGGACCGAGATCAAGCCGGATCCCGATATCCTAGCCGTCAGGCAAGAGATTGAACAACTGATGGATGCGCCACGTTCTCGGGCGCTGACGGCACGCGATGATTTGCCGAAACGGGAGCTGAATCTGACAGAACTGAATGCGGATATCGCGCGAGCCATGAAAGATTTGGGCCTGACCGAGGTCGAATCGGCAAACTTTGCCGAGCCAGTTCTAGGCAGGTTTGAGCGCTTGGCAATTGATGTGAAAACAGCACGGGATGCGCTCGACGCTGCACGCGATGAAGAGCGTGACGCGAAGGCGGAACTGGACGAAATCTCCGAAGGTGAAGCCGAAGAAAATCATGCTATTCCATTGGTTGATGATCTTCGCTCGCTCCTGGCTCGTCTTGAGCCCGAAGCCTTGGTCAGCCAGCTGTTTGAGGCCAATGTTGCCATAGGACGTGAAAAGAATGCTGTCAGGGACGCGCTGGCAGGTCTTGTGCCGTGGCACGGGGACACTGACCAACTGCCGGTGGCTCCGGTGACTGAAGATCAGGCGCGGCGGATCGCCGATGAGCATTCAGTGCAGAAAGATGAGCACAAAGCGGCGCAAAAGGAATTTGACAAGGTGACGCGCGAACTGGCTGGTATCGAGGCTCGCCTCAAAACCATCAAAACCGATGCCAGCCTGTTTTCGGATGAGGACAAGCAAGAGGCGCGCGCCCATCGCGATTCCGTCTGGAACGAGCACACCCAGGCTCTTACCCTTGAGACAGCGGATAGGTTTCATGAAGAAATGGTGCGGGTGGACACCATACAGGACGCGCAGCTTGGGGCCGCCGACCGGCTGGCGCGGTTGCGGGAACTGCAATTAAATGCGGCTGACCTAACAGCACAAAAGGCTCATTGGAAAGCGCAGGTTGAGACGCAGACACAAGCGCTTGATGCCGAACAAGGCACGTTTGCCGCCATCCTCAAACAGCTTGCCTTGCCCGAGAATTTTGATCCGAACGATCTGCAGCCTTGGCTGAAATCTCTTGCTGATGCCCATAAGGCCACCGCAGTCTTTGCGCATGCGAAAGAGGTTCAGGCCCGGGCGCAGACGGATATCGCCCAGGCCGAGGCGGCCCTGCGCAATGCATTGAACGCTGCCCCGGATTCCGGGGACTTGTCCGACCTTACCCGCATGGCGCGCCAAACTCTTGAGGATGCCGGACGCGCCCAGGAGCGCGCGCGTGCAATTCAGGCAGCTTGCGCCAAGCTGAAAAAGCGCAAGAAAAAAGTAGGAGAACTGGAAGGATGCCTTTCGGACGCTGAGGCCAAATGGCGGACGCAGGCTGATGCTTCACCTCTGAAGATTGACGAGCCGTCAGGCTTTCACGATGCCCTGCCGATCCTGCGCAAACTCGAGCCTTGGCTGTCTGAGTGCAAAAAACTGAGTGGCCGGATCGAGGCCATGAAAAACGATAGCAACAACTTTGGTATAGCCGTGCGCGACCTGAATACGCGACTGGGGGGCGACCTGAAAGACGAAGCCTTTGTTCTGGCGCAAGATTTGCAGAGCAGACTGAAATCAGCCGAACAGGCCAGCCGTGATTTACAAACCCTGAAATCACAAATTCAGGAACAAGAAGGTATGCTGACCAGCGTCGGAAATGAATTCAAAGACATAGCAACTGCCGTTGAGGAGATGGCAACGGCATTTCCCGACACAGCCGCGGTCCAAACCACCGAGGATTTGCTGAATGCTGTCTCAAATGCCCAAAAAGCTGATGGACTGCGCGAAGGTATCACGGATTTGCAGCGCCGCATCATGCTTCGCTTGGGGCAGGACGACTTCGACAAGGCACAGGAAATCCTTGAAGGCACGGACATTCCTGAAGCCACTGCGCGCTTGCAGGTGGTGAAAGCCGACCTCGAGGAGGCGGAAGCCACGCTGGAAGGCGCCATCGGAGATTTGCGCGCGGCCCGGGATGCGCTTGCGGCGGTTGGCGGCGATGATGCTGTCGCCAGATTGCAAGAAAAGCGGCAGGTTTTCTTGCTGGACATAGCCGAACAAGCCAAGCAAAGCCTGCGCCTAAGGCTGGGCATTCTTTTGGCCGAGCAGGCTCTGACCCGCTATCGTGACACCCATCGCAGCGGTATGCTCGCCGCCACGGAAAAGGCTTTCAGCAAACTAACTGCAGGCCGATATGCCAAGCTGGCGACACAACCCGACGGGCAAAACGAAATCCTGCTTGCCGTTCGGGGTGAGGATAGCCGTTCCATTTCTGCCGCCAAAATGTCCAAAGGCACGCGGTTTCAGTTATATTTGGCATTGCGGCTTGCGGGATATGGCCAGTTTGTTGCCGATGGCACGACACTTCCGTTCATAGCCGATGACATCCTGGAGACATTCGACAACACACGGACGTCAGCGGCACTGGATTTGCTCGGGCAAATCTCCCAGAACGGGCAGGCTCTATATTTTACGCATCATGAACATGTTGTTGATCTGGCGAGAGAAAAATTGGGAGACGACTGCCAAATTCATAATCTATCAGCAGGACAATAAGGTCACTGAAATTCGTACCTGCTATCAAACACCATTCCCTCCTGCTCCCTCCATGGCTTCGCCGCAATATCAATCAGATCGGCGATCTTCACAGCCGGTATTTCCTGTTTCACAACTAACCGTTCGATGACCATTGGCGCGAGATAGGCAATCCGGATCTGGCGGCTGACGAAACGGTCGGACAGGCCTTCAGCGCCAGCCAGATCGCTGACCGTATTCGCCTCGCCGGTTTCAAGCTTTCGCCGCCATTCCCATGCGCGGGCCAGGGTACGGAGGATGTGGGGATCCTGCTGGCGGTCCTCGGCATCGAGCCGGTTTTCGGGTGGCAGGATCTGGGTGCGGCCGTTGCGGCGGCGGTATTCCAGCGGCACGAAAATGCGGATGGTGTCGGGGGTGGTCATGCGTTTGCCTCCTGTGGGGTCATCAATTCGGTTGCCAGCCCTTTCAACCCGTCTGCCCGCAGGTCGATTGTCAGCCCCGCACCGGTGACGGTCACGCGTTGCACCAGAAGCTGTACGATACGGGCGCGCTCGGTGTGAAAAAGTTGCGCCCAAAGGGTGTCAAAATCCTGCAGGGCGGCGGCGACCTCATTGGTATCGGTGCATTTACCCAATTCGGCGGCCGTGCGGGCGGCAATTTCTGGCGAGCGCAGGACACGGCGTAACTCGCGCACCACCGCCCCTTCGACCATACCGGCGGCGAGGCGCTGTGGCGCGGCGGATGGCTCGGTGTGGCGGACCTTCAGATAGTCGGTCGAGACGTAGTAGCAGTATTCCTTGTTTTTTTTGCCGGTGTGATGCGGAGTCATGGCGGCACCGTTGTCATGGAAGATCAACCCGCGCAGATAGGCAGGGTTTTTCGGCCGCCGACCGCGCCCATGCTTCCCACCGTTTGCTTTGAGCCGTTCTTGCACGCGGTCCCACGTGGCCTGATCGACGATGGCATCATGCTCGCCTTGAAAACTCTTGTCCTTGTGGCGCGCCATGCCCGCATAGACCGGATTTTGCAGCATGCGGATGACGAATTGTGAATTCGGCGGATTGCCTGCCTTGGTGGTCACACCCTTGGCCTGCAGCTCCCGTGCCAGCAGTGTGCTGGAGCCGAGGTCAATATAGCGATGATATGCGGTCCGCACAATCAGGGCTTCGACATCATGGGGCACCAGTTTGCGATCCTGAAGCACATAACCGAACGGCACGCTGCCGCCCATCCAGATGCCGCGCCTGCGCGAGGCGGCGATCTTGTCGCGGATGCGTTCGCCGGTCACCTCGCGCTCGAACTGGGCGAAGCTCAGCAGGATGTTCAGCGTCAACCGCCCCATCGATGTGGTGGTGTTGAAGGATTGCGTGACCGAAACGAAGGTGACGTCATGGGCATCAAACACCTCGACCAGCTTGGCAAAATCCATCAGCGAACGCGAAAGCCGGTCGATCTTGTAGACCACGATCACATCGACCAGCCCGTCCTCGATATCCGCCAGCATTTGGCGCAGCGCGGGGCGCTCCAGCGTGCCGCCCGAGAATCCGCCGTCGTCATAATGCTCGCGCAAGGCGACCCAGCCTTCGGAACGCTGGCTGGTGATATAGGCTTCGCAGGCCTCGCGCTGGGCATCAAGGGTGTTGAATTCCTGCTCCAGCCCGTCTTCGGTGGATTTACGGGTGTAAATGGCGCAACGCAGTTTGCGGGTGCCGTGCAATGATCCGTCCATCAGGCATCGCCTTTACGGGCGCGGCCAAGGCCGAAAAAGGCGAACCCGTTCCAGTGCTTGCCAGTGATGGTGTTGGCCACCTTGGAAAGCGATTTGTAACGCTGGCCGTCATAATCGAAGCCGTCCGGCTGGACGGTGACCACATGGGTAACGCCCTGCCATTCGCGTATCAGGCGGGTGCCGGGGATGGGTTTTCGATCATCCAGCATCTTAGGCGTACCGCCCATCCGCTTGCCGTTCATCTCGGCCGAGAGTGCCTTTAGCATCTGGCGACTTTTCTTGGACAGTCCGCCATAGGTCAGTTCCTGAATGCGGTAGGCAATGCGGATTTCCAGGTAGGACCGGCTGTTATTCGGCGCACCGGAGGCAAATAGCCGTTCCCATTCTTCCTTCAACTCGTTCACGCTCATAGTTTTCAGGGCTGCGAGGCGGGAAAGGACCGTTTGGTCGGTGGCGGGGTTTTCGCCCGGCTTGGACGGAGAAGTTGGGGCAGCGGTCATTTAACACCCCCGATCCGGATCTTGGTGCGCCGCCCGCGGAGATTCTTGCCGATCACCTCGACATAACGGGGCGAATCTGCGGCCGCCGCATCCGTTCCCGTTCCCG
>JAADIJ010000140.1:6641-7332 GCA_013151335.1 Alphaproteobacteria bacterium
TGTCCACCGGATAAGGGTCCGGCCCGACGATTTGTTCTTCCATAACGACCTCCAGAGAGTGAGTTGGTTTTGTCGTATGAAAGGGATGTGTAAAAGTATATCAAGTAATATCAATGGGTTGACGCAATCACGCGTGGTGGGTCGAAAACATTCAAGGTTTGGTAACGATTAATTTTCGAAGGTTCCGTCTACAAACCGGTAAAATCCGCTGAATCAAGCGAATCATAGCGGTTCATCATTTACGTAGATAAGGTCGTGTGGCTCCTTGACTGTAACAGACTAGGAGGAAACCATAAATCAAGGTCACACACAGTTTTGAAGGCAAAGTTAATGAAGCAAACTATTGAAGCCAAAGAGCAGAAACTAAAACGCATTTTCAGCGACGACTATCTTTTTGAAATACCAGCATATCAACGCCCATACGCATGGACAACAGAGCAGACCTCTGAACTGCTTGATGATCTCATGGCATGCGGGCAAAGCGCAGGTGATCGAACTCGAACAGATAGAACGGGGTGATAATGCCAAACAGCCGCCTGGGATGGTCAACCAGCGACTGGCCTGCCTTGGTCAGGCGGAAGCTGTCTTTGTAATGCCGCCCGATCTTGAGCGCGATCAGCGTGTCGTGGATATCCATCAGCGGCCAGAAATCCATTTCGTTCAGCACCTTGTTGACGCTGAACAGTTCGTC
>JAADIJ010000138.1 GCA_013151335.1 Alphaproteobacteria bacterium
GGCTGGTCGTCCTGTGTGACCACGTTGAGAATGGTCTCGACCAACTCGCGGCTGAGAACATAGGCGTCGTCGTCTTGCTCTTGCGGATCGATATAATTTTCGGTCATCGCGACGCCTCCTGTTGGGGAATTTTGGCGCACCCTAGCGGATGAAGCGCGCAAACGACAGTGGGGATTTGCCCGCGATTTTGCCCTGACCCAATTTTGCCCTGACCCGATTTCGCCGTGAATTATGCTTTACCTGTGAGGGCTGGCGAAATACCGTGGCTCGGTTGCAATGAGGAGCGGTGGTTGATGCCTATGAAGCCTGATCTTTTGCTGGGTCAAACCCTCGGGTTTGCGTCCGATCCGTTTTTGACCCCCGTTGTTGAGGCCGCCAAGCATGTTCGGCGCGGGGCTGTGTTGATTGAAAACGGTAAGGTCGCCGAGGTTGGCGAGGCCGATATCCTGCGAAAAGCCCATCCAGAGGCCAATATCACCGATTATGGTGACGCCCTGATCACAGCGGGTTTCGTGGACGCGCATGTGCATTATCCGCAAACCGCGATCATCGCCAGTTGGGGCAAACAGTTGATCGATTGGCTGAATATGTACACCTTCCCCGAGGAAATCCGCTTTGCTGATCCCGCGGTCGCCGCCGAGATTTCTGAGAGCTATTTTGACTTGGCGCTGGCCAATGGCACCACCAGCATGTGCAGCTTTTGCACCATTCATCCGGCCAGTGTTGATGCGTTTTTCACTGAGGCCCAAGCGCGCGGTATGCGTGTTGCGGGCGGCAAAACCTGCATGGATCGCAACGCGCCCGAGGCCCTGCGCGACACGGCGAAATCCGCCTATGACGACAGCCGCGCGTTGCTGGAAAAATGGCACGGGGTCGCGCGCCTGACCTATGCGATCACGCCGAGGTTTTCACCCACCTCGACGCCTGCACAACTCGAGGCGATGGGGGCCTTGTGGTCAGAACACCCCGATTGTCTGATGCAAACCCATCTCTCTGAGCAAATACCAGAAATCGAGTGGGTGCGCGAGCTTTTCCCCGAAGCGCGCGACTATCTGGACACCTATGAACGCTATGGTCTGATCGGCAAAGGGGCGCTGTTTGGCCATGCGATCCACCTGACGGATCGCGAGAAAGACCGGCTGCTGGAGAGCGGCTCGTCCCTTGTGCATTGCCCGACTTCCAACACGTTTATCGGCTCGGGGTTGTTTGATATGGAAGGGCTGAAATCGGACGGACAAATCGTCGGTCTGGCCACCGATACCGGCGGAGGTTCGTCGTTTTCCATGCTGCGCACCATGGCCGCGGCTTACGAGGTTGGGCAGTTGCGCGGTGCCGCCCTTCATCCGGCGCAGCTTTATTGGCTGGCGACCCAAGGTTCGGCGCAGGCCATGGGAATGGGTGATAAAATTGGCAACTTGGCTTCTGGAATGGAGGCTGATCTGGTGGTGCTTGATCTCGCCTCAACCCCGGCGATTGCCCAAAGAGAGCGCCGCGCCAATAGTTTTTGGGAGTCGCTGTTTCCGACCATCATGATGGGCGATGATCGGGCGATCCGCGAGGTTTGGGTCGGCGGGCAGAAGGTCTAGCCTTTGCGCGCCGCTCTCCTGTCGGATGAGTATTTTTGGAACACTGAACGGCGGCGGTTTTCAGGCCATCAACGCGTTTGCCAGTCGGTTTTGGGTTTCGATCAACTGACCGAGGTCGACCGTGGTCAGTTGGCCTTGGCGCACCACCGCGCGGCCGTTGACCAGCAGGTCGCGCACTCGATGGGGGCCACACAGAACCAAGGCTGCGACCGGATCCCACGCTCCGGCATTGTTGATGCCCGACATGTCCCAAATAGCGATATCGGCGCGTTTTGTGACCTCAAGCGCGCCGCATTCGGGCCGACCCAGCACTTTGGCCCCGCCGAGAGTTGCGATCTCTAACGCCTCACGCGCGCTCATGGCATCAGCCCCGTTGGCCACGCGCTGAAGCAGCAACAACTGGCGCGCTTCGCTGATCAGATCGCCCGCGTCATTGCTGGCCGATCCATCCACCCCGATGCCGACCTTCAGCCCGGCATCGCGCATCTGGCGAACCGGGGCGATCCCCGAACCAAGGCGGCAGTTTGAGCACGGGCAATGGGCCACGCCGGTTTGCGAGCGCGCAAATAAGTCGATCTCAGAACTGTCGAGTTTCACGCAATGGGCGTGCCAGACATCACCGCCGGTCCAGCCGAGATCTTCTGCATATTGGCCGGGGCGACAGCCGAATTTCTCCAGCGAATAGGCGATATCCTCGTCGTTTTCCGCCAGATGGGTGTGCAGCATCACGCCTTTGTCGCGCGCCAGCAGGGCGGCGTCGCGCATCAGCTCTCGGCTGACCGAAAAGGGCGAACACGGGGCGATGCCAACGCGGGTCATCGCGCCCTCGCTTGGGTCGTGAAACGCGTCAATGACACGGATGCAGTCGGTGAGAATGGCATCCTCGGCCTCGACCAGTTGATCGGGGGGCAAGCCGCCGTCGCTCTCGCCGATGCTCATGGCGCCACGGGTCGCGTGAAACCGCAAACCGATGGTCTTGGCGGCCTCGATCGTGTCCTCAAGCCGCACGCCGTTGGGATAAAGATAGAGGTGATCCGAGGACATGGTGCAGCCTGACAGAGCCAGCTCGGCCAGACCGACTTGAGCCGACACAAACATCTCGTCAGGCCCCATGCGGCCCCAGATCGGATAGAGGGTTTTGAGCCAGCCAAACAACATCGCATCCTGCCCGCCGGGAACCACTCGGGTCAGGGTTTGGTAAAGGTGGTGATGGGTGTTCACCAGACCCGGCGTGACCACGCAGCCGGACGCGTCGATGGTTTGGGCGACATTGCCAATATTCGGCCCGATTGACTTGATCACCCCGTCGCTGACCAAAATATCTGCGCCACTCAGCTCTTGGCGTTGATCGTTCATGGTTACGATCACGTCGGCGTTCTTGATCAAGATATCGGGCATGTGAGACCTGTTGAGATATTTCAGCACCGACAGAGTAACCGGCGCACCAAGAAGGTCCAGTGGCAAATTATGGACACGCCGGAGCGGTATTGTTTGGGCGCGCGCCGATGCAAAAAGGGCAGGGGGCGGGGGCTAAATAGGCCGAAATGGAGCAAATATTGTCGCGTTGCCGGAAACTATGCGTTTTCGCGGACGCTACAAAGGGGGGCGCATGTGCGCCACAACAATACCTGAATTGGTCGGAGAGGGCGCTTTAGCATTGATCCCAGATACGAAACAACGGGGTCGGATGGAATATGTGGCCGATTGTTTGACGTCAGCGTTTGTGGGACAAACCAAATGCACGGCTCTGATCTGCAAGCCATCCACCGGCTTTGAGGCTCTCATTGGCGATAAAATGGAAACAATCTGAGCGATGATTTGCGAGCCTCCCTGTCCTTGGTTTTGTCATCATCAGATCACTTGATTTGCACATTCTCGCCTTATTGCTGACAAAATCTGCTTTGTGATCGGCTCGATATCTACTATCTTGAGCCAATCAACGCCCGTCTGGGAAGGGCTGAGATGAGGTCAGGGGCGGCCGCGTTTACAAGGTCGCATCGGGCAAGATGCGTTTACGGTTTAAAATGAAAACGCTCCAAAATCACATCCCAGCCTTTCGTACATTATATATTACGCTGTTGGTGGTCATGTGGGTCGCGGCAACAATCGCCAATGTAGTGACTATTTTTGGCCTCAGCACAAACCTCGTTGGATTGATCGCCATATCGGTCTTCATCGGGGTTGAGTTGGTGCGCAGCTACCAAATCCCTCGGCGGGTTTGACCCCATGTGCACTTATTCGAAAATTATCCTAAAATTGTCCAAAAATCCTCTACAAAAAGGTTGATCAGATGCCTTGTTTTACCACTGGAACGTCGATTGAAACCGCCGAAGGCGACCTCCCCATTGAGGAGCTTCGCCCCGGCATGTTGATCATGACCCGCGATAACGGCCTGCAACCCTTGCGCTGGATCGGCATCCGGGCGATGGGCGGACGGGCGTTGCTTGACAACCCGCATTTGCGCCCGGTTTTCGTGAACAAAGGCGCGTTTGGAAATGGCTTGCCGACGCAGGACACCATGATTTCTCCCAATACCCGCCTGCCGGTTGCGCGCGAGACTGGACGCTTTCTCGGTGGCATATCAGAGCAAATGACGGCGATAAAAGCCATGATCAACCATCGGGGAATTCAACAGATCGACTCGGTAGGGATCTGCTATGTGCATATAAAATTTGACGGGCATCAGGTGATTGCGGCGAACGGGTTCTGGAGCGAATGTTTCAATCCCGCCGATCACTCCATCAGCCCGTTTGGCAATTCCCAACGCAATGAAATATTCGAGATATTTCCTGAAATAGCCGCCAGTCAGGTCCGTCGGGACGCACGTAAGTCTGCTGCAAAACGGGTGAGCCATTTACATATCCGGTCGCTCTGAAGGCGATCACGCCGGGGCCTGATATTTGTCCCAGTCGTCTGGAGTATCAAGATCGGTTCGCGCCCGCCCTCCATCCAGCGCGACATTTATGACCTTGCCGGCGTTTTGGCGCAACACCTCGCGCGCTCCGGTGTCGGTCGAAAGCTGCGCGAGTGAGCCGAAATAGCGCCGTCCAAACAGCACCGGATGGCCGGGCTGGCTGTCTTGGGTCATGGCGCGAATGATTTTCTCGGGGCCGTGGTTTTTGAAGGCTGCGATCAGGCGATCATAGTCTTGCGCGCGAATATCGGGCATGTCGGCCAAGGCGATCACCACCCCCAAAGCCAAGCTATCAAGCGCCCTGACCCCGTGCGCGATCGAGCGTCCCATACCATCTGACCACGCCTTGTTTTCGACGATTTTCACCCCGAGAGGCGCGATCTCGGCCCGGCGCAGGTGCGCGTTTTTGCCCAACACCACGACCACTTGTGCCGCATGACTGGCGAGCGCGGCTGACGTGGCACGCAGGATCAAAGCTTGGTCATTGATCTGCCTCAACAGCTTATCCTGCCCCCGCATCCGGCTAGAGGCCCCCGCCGCCAGCAACACGATGGCGATGTTTGGCGGGGTTGAATATTCAGGAGCCATGGGTCTCTGCCTTTATGCGGGGATGTTTTTCACGCCAATCTCGCCTAAAACCACGCCCAATCCAAGCAAAACGCCTAATGCCGACCAGATAAGTGACGTTTTTATTCTCGACGACACTGAATTTGGCTTGGTAGTGTTTGATCACGCGATCTGGCGGGGTTATTTGGCGGCTGAACTGGCCTGAGGGCGAGGATTTGATCTGATGGCAGCGATAAAGCGAGCGCCCGTTGAGCAGAGCGGCTCTGTTCTGGCGATAGGGTGGCCAGATGGTCGCCAAAACAGGTTTCACGCCATCTGGCTGCGCGACAATGCGCAAGACGACAAAACCCGCGCGCCGGGAAATGGGCGGCGTCTGATCACGCTTGGCGATATTCCTGCGAGCACGGCGATTGACGGGGTTCAAATCGACGGCTCAGGCCTGTTGCTGACGTTTATGCCCGAAAACAGGACCATCCGGTTTGAGGCAAACTGGCTGCTGGCCCATGCGTATGACCAGATAGAAGTCAGGCCTCAGGGTTGGCTTTCTGACACCGTGACCACTTGGGATCAGGGTCTGAGCGACCATGTTCCCGTCGCCGATATGGGCGCGCTCGAGCGGCGGGGGCAGGTGCTCGCGCGCTGGCTTTCAGCCATTCGCACCTACGGCTTTGCCAAAACCACCGGCGGCGAGATCACAAGTGGGGCGTTGCTGAAAGTCGCCGATCTGTTCGGCTCTGTGCGCGAGACCAATTACGGCCGGTGGTTTGATGTGCGCGCCGAGGTCAGCCCGACCAATCTGGCCTATACCGGGCTGGGCCTACAGGCGCATAAGGACAATCCTTACCGCGATCCCGTGCCCACATTGCAAATCCTTTACTGCTTGGAAAACTTCGCCGAGGGAGGGCTTTCGATGGTGGTTGACGGGTTTGCTGCCGCCAAGAAACTGCAACGCCAAAACCCTCAAGGCTTTGATTTGTTGTCGCGCTATTGCGCCCGGTTTGAATATGCGGGCGAGGCCGGAGTTTGCCTGCGCGCCCGCCGCCCGATGATCGAGCTTGCGCCTGATGGCGAGCTGATCTCGGTTCGTTTCAACAACCGCTCGGCTGCCCCGTTTATCGACGTGCCATTTGACGAGATGGAGGGCTATTACGCCGCCTACCGCCAGCTTGGCGAGATCATCGACGACCCAAAGATGGCGGTGGCGTTCAAGCTGTCGCCGGGGGAGAGTTTTATCGTCGATAACACCCGCGTTTTACATTCGCGTACCGGATTTTCGGGCGCTGGATCGCGCTGGCTTCAGGGGTGCTATGCGGATAAAGACGGGATATTATCCACCCTTGCCGCATTGGAGAGCCGCTCATGACCACGCCAGATTTCACCCGTTTATTATCCACTCGTTGGTTCAAACCCCCCGTCTTCCAGACGGGAGTGCTTTAGCGCGAAAGAATCGGCTATAGTTTTATCAAACGGGCAAACAC
>JAADIJ010000160.1 GCA_013151335.1 Alphaproteobacteria bacterium
GTGATAAATCTCGGCCACCAGCGCATTTTTAGCCAAGCCCGGCTCGGCCTTTTCGGCGATGACTCTATGCATGTTCTCAACGATGCGCGCGGCTTTGCGCATATAGCCGATCTCGGCCGGACTTTTGACGGCGCGTTGCCAGTTGACCAGACCGGTGGCATCCAAAAACCGCGCGCGCGCCAAGCCGGTCTCTAATGATTGAAAGGCGGCGGCCGAGAAATAGTAATTGTCCATCTCGACGCCGATGCGCGCATGTGCCCAACCCTGTGCCTTGATCAGATGACAGAGGTGCTCCATCGGGTGCTTGTCGGGGTTTTGGACAAAACTGTCAGGATAGCCAGAAATGTCGTCGTCATCCATGAACACCGTGCGGCGCGCGCCGAGCGCATCCATGCTGCGCCCCCACCAAAGCGGCGCACCCGTCAGAGCCAACACCACCGCCTGATGCACATAAAACGACCAGCCGTCATAGCCGGTCAGCCAAGCCATATTGGAGGGGTCCGAGACGATCAGAACCTCAACGCCGCGCGCCTCCATTGCGGTGCGCGTGCGCGCGATACGGTCGGCGTATTCAGAAACTGCGAAGGATGGGTGCGTTGTCGTCATCGGTTGCGCCTCTATGTTTGGCGGGTCATTAAGTGGCGGATCATGCTGTCGCCACGGCGGTCTGGGGCAAGCCGTCAAACAAAGGGCAGAGCCGCACAGGTCATCGTGATGTGGCAAATATAAACAAGTCGGTCCATGTTATGCGGGAAGATATTGACGTTTGATGCAAAAATTGCCAAATATCAGCTAATAACTGCAAATAACATTCCTTGAACGCGGATAATATGCGAATTGACGATATGGATCGCAAGATCCTTCACCAGGTTCAGATCAATAATCAACTGACCAGCACGCAGATATCCGAGCTGGTTGGCCTGTCCCCTACATCGGTTCAGCGGCGGCTGAACCGGATGCGTCGCGACAAGATCATAGAGGCCGATGTCTCTATCGCCTCGTATGTGGCGCTGGGGCGACCGCTTATCCTGATGGTCGCGGTCGAGTTGGAGCGCGAACGCTCTGATATCATTGATAGATTTAAGAGATCAGTGCGCAAAGTACCCGAAATCATGAGCGCCTACTATGTGACCGGAGACAGCGATTTCATTCTGATGATTAGCGCCCGAGACATGCAGGAATACGAGAATTTTACCCGGAAATTCTTTTACGACAATCAGGATATCAAAGGGTTCAAAACCACGGTTGTGATGGACCGGATCAAGACCTCTTTTTACATCTCGCCGTGGTAAAGGCAGCGCGGGGCGGGGATTATATGTCTCGATCGCTCCGCTAGGCTTTTGCTTGATGGATCAAATTATCACGACATTTGAGCGAGTTACTGGAAAGGTCCGGTGCACGTGGCGGGACTCAAACGTCGCGTTCGATCCACTAGGACGCAGACCTTGACACAAGAAAGTCGATCCAGTTTTCAAGGCTGGACCTGAACTCTGGTTGCGCAATTGCCATTTTTTTCGCAAGTTTATCGGCGTTTTTTGTGTCATAGCGAAGGTTGGTCATGAACACCAAGGCCTCCGGGTCTGCACCGCTCAAGACCCGTGGCAAAGCGCGGACCAGCAGCTTTGGGATCAATTTTTTGGGGTAATCGACCCCGAGATACTGGCCTATTTGGGCAACCAGTTTCGCAAAATTCGGGGTCGCTTGATCCAGCAGCCAGTAGGACTGCCCCTCGGCCTCTGATTGTTGCGGAATTGAGGCCATAAACTTGGCGACATAATCAACGGCAACCAGCGGCACGAAGGTGTCCGCGCCACCAACCAAAGCGGGCAGTTTGCCATGATAAATATCGCGCACCAGCTCTGCCGGCCCGATAAACTGGGTGGTCTCTCCGGTTTGCGAATCCCCTGAAATCGCCGACGGGTTCACGATCGTGTAGGGTATGCCAAGTTGTTTGGCCTTGCGCTGAACCAGTATGTTTTCCTCCACTTTGGAGGCCTCATAAGCCCCGCATTTGCGATATTGTTTGTCGATCAGCTTTTGCTGACGGGCAATGGGTGCCTGTCTTATCGTCTCTGCATGAGTTGCGGCGAGGTAGCCGGTGATAAACACAAACCGTCTTAATTTGGGAACCGATTGGCACCAGTCAAGCAGGCGCAGGCTCCCCAAAACCGCAATCCTGCGGGCTTGATCGCGGGTCAATCCGAACTCGTATCGCGCGACAAGATGATAGACGTCCCTGAGTTTGCTGGTATCAATATCCGCAAGGCCAAGATTGTCTTGGTCCATTTCCAGATCATGAAACGACAGGTTCGCGGGATTTCCGCCATGGGTTTCAACCCAGCGCCCATAAGCGGCGGCTCGCAATGTTGATTTGCGGATCAACACCATCACCTGCCGGTTTTGCCGGGTAAGTTGGGGCACCAGCCAACGGCCAACAAGGCCGGTCGCGCCGGTAACGATTGTATCAGGTGTTTTGGACATGAGTTCTCCTATTTCTATAGACTGGTCTATATATTATTTGGCGAGTTTTAGGCCATCGTAACGCAACTCATGATTTGAGGGTCTGATGCAGCAGCGAAATACAGGCCTTTTGTGCATTTCCAAGATGAGAGGGATCGGCGCTGACCCGAGACAGCAAGAGTGCGCCCTGAACCATCGCAAATATTGAACTGGACAGCTTTGCGGCATCGTCATGCGAAAGAAACGCCGCGAAATAGTCGGACATCAAGGTCATCCATTCGGCGTAGACGTCAGAGCACGCCTCTAAAACCACAGAATCTGTTCCTGACAATTCAAGACCGACAATAGAGACCGGGCAGCCGCATTTATAGCCTCCTGCGATCAGTTGAGCCTTGAAATAGGCGAAAATGGTAACGACCGCATCCTCCGGACTATTTACATTGGCAAGTCCCCTTTTCAGCAATCCGCCAATTTCGGCACCGATTTCGCGAATAGCTACCGTCGCAACTTGCTCTTTTCCGCCCGGAAAATGAAAATACATCGAGCCTTTTGGTGCCTTAGCGCGCGAAAGAATGTCATTCATCCCGGTGCCAAAATATCCGCGCTCATTAATCAGCTCTATCGCGGAGCGGCTGATACGAGATCTCGTGGCTTCGCCCTTGCGGACATGGGGAGGGGTTTTCATATAAATTATATAGACCGATTGGCATATTAATACAAGGCGCCCGGTGATTTTGTCATGACCCATAACCAACCTGCCGTCAGCGGCTGCGCAGGATGTTCGCTCAGGCTCAAGTCCTTGTTGGTTTGGTCGTGTTTCAGGTTGACATCGGGAAGCACAGGTTCTAGTAATCAATTATTCGCTTGAATACTAGCATATCGAATAGCCAATCCGGTCAAGACGTGATCACAAGGCACATTAGATCGACCATAACACAGGAGTAAGACCATGAAATACCTGATTATTTTCAACGACCCACCCTATGGCACCGAACGTTGCTTCAACGGTTTGCGGCTGGCGCAAGCCCTGCTGAAAAGCGAACCTGCGCCAGAAGTAGCGGTGTTTCTGATGGCGGATGCGGTGGTTTGCGCCAAGGCAGGCCAGATCACACCCAACGGTTATTACAATCTGGAACGCATGATCAAAGGGGTGGCGCGTCAGGCCGATGTGGTGCTTTGCGGCACCTGTCTGGATGCACGCGGCATCAAAGATGACGAGCTTGTCGCTGGCACCGTGCGCGGCACCATGCCCCAACTTGCCGACATGACCAATGACGCCGACAAGGTGCTGGTTTTTTAAATCCAGGTTCGGTTGGGCCGAAAAAAATGAAGGAAAACCCATGCATATCATCATTATCGGCGGCTCGTTTGGCGGGCTGACCACGGCCTATGAGCTGCGGCGCAGGCTGCCGCGTGGCAAGCACGAGATCACCGTTATCGCCAGCGAACGCCGCTTTATCTTTATCCCGTCGCTGCCTTGGGTGGCGATGGGGCACAAGTCGCTGGAGGATATCTCGTTTGATCTGGAACGGCCGCTAAACGCGAAGGGCATCAATTTCGTCAACGCGGCGGTGACCGAGATCGATGCGCAAGCGCGCCAGATCAAGACCGCGACTGAAACCTACACCTATGACACTCTGGTGATCGCCACCGGCCATCGCAGTGCTAATGAGGCGGTGCCCGGTCTTGGGCCGTTCGACGGCCCCGGCCACTCATTGATGTCGCCCCCCGAGGCGATGGAAGCGCGCGAGACCTTGGCCGCTTTTCTGGCCAATCCCGGTCCCATGGTCATCGGCGCGGCACCCGGTGCCAGTTGCGTCGGGCCAGCGTACGAGTTTCTGTTTGAGGTGCATCACGCCCTCAAACGCCGCTCGCTGGCGCATAAGGCTCCGATCACCTTCGTCACGCCCGAGCCATTTTTGGGCCATTTTGGCGTCGGTGGTTTTGGCAAAATCCGCCAATATCTGGAAGGCGAACTGGAGGAGCGCGACATGCGCTATCACACCTCAGCCGCCGTCACCAAGATCACCGACAGCTCGGTGGAGCTGGCGGATGGCAAGGTCGTGCCCTCGCAATACTCCCTTATCCTGCCACCGCTGGCCGGGATAAACCCGGTGGCCGAGGCCAAAGGGCTGGCCAATCCCAAGGGGTTCGTTCCGGTCGACGCCACCTATCGCCACCAGAATTTCGACAATATCTATGCGGTTGGCGTGGCGGTGGCCATGCCACCGGTCGAGGATTTGCCGGTGCCGGTCAATTTCCCCAAGACCGGACATATGACCGAACAGATGGCCAAAATCGCGGCCAAAAACATCGCTGCCGACATTCAGGGCGGCGAAAAAACCAGCCACGATCTGATGGTCGAATGTATCATGGATATGGGCAACGGGGGCGCGCATATCTTTGCCGATCCGGTGCGTCCACCGCGCAACCGAACCAGCTTTAGCACCGGCAAGCGCTGGCTGATGGCCAAGAAGGTTTTTTCGCGCTATTATTTGTGGAAAATGAAACACGGCGCCACCAACAGCCCGAAATGGGTGTGGTGAAACCGCCCCGTATGAGCAGCCGTGAAAGCGAGGCAGAGCCGTGACCGACGTAAAACATCAACTGTTTGAGCAATTTGCCATCGTTGCCAAGGCGCTTGGACATGTGCATCGGCTCGACCTGCTGGATTATTTGGCGCAGGGCGAGCGCGGGGTTGACGGGCTGGCGCGTGCCACCGGCCTGTCGGTTGCCAACGCCTCGCAGCATCTGCAAAACCTGCGCCGGGCCGGGCTGATAACCTCGCAAAAACGCGGATTGCAGGTGTTTTACCAGCTGGCTGGCGAGGATGTGGTCGGCCTGCTCGGCGCTCTGCGCCACACCACCGAGCGCCATGTGGCCGAGGTCGACCGCATCGTCGCCGGCTATTTCAACGCGCGCGATAGTCTGGAACCGGTCTCGCGCGCGGAACTTCTGAAGCGCAGTCACGAGGGGCTGGTAACTGTTCTGGATGTGCGCCCGAGCGAGGAGTTTCAGGCCGGGCATATTCCGGGGGCTGTAAACCTGCCGCTCAAGGATTTGGAAAAACGCCTGAAGGACCTGCCCAAAGATCAGGAAATCATCGCCTATTGCCGCGGTCCCTACTGCGTTCTGTCGTTCGAGGCGGTGGCCGCATTGCGCAACAAAGGCTACACCGCGCACCGGCTGGAAGAAGGCTATCCCGAATGGCGCGCCTCAGGGTTGCCCGTCGAGGCCACCAAGTGAGGGGGTCGCGATAGGTGGTGAAAACTGGCGGAGAGCTGGCCAAGCACGCTGACCTTGGCCCCGATGAGCAGTCAACCTCGACATAATCTTTGAAAAAAGTACTTTGTTGAGAGCATTTACAGTCGCATCGACAACCAGATCGACCTCTTTGGGGCCTCATGCGCAGAGGCCGGGCCAAAGATGTCGCCCTTGCGGCATGGCAGGGACGATAACAGTGCGACGCACCACCGAATCGGCGGGCTCGTAGCCGATTTTGCGCGCCGAATCAAACAACTTGAGCGACGTCTTGGCTTGGCCGAACTATCTATGGCGACTATTATACCCTCGCCCCGGATATCTATGACATTTGGGTGGCCTGCCAGCCAACGGGATATTCCAAAGGCTCAATTTGGGCAACATTTGAAGGAATGTGGCTTGAGATTTAGCCACAGTAGTTCACGATCTCAGTTACCCCATCTAAAACAACGGGTTAGAGCGCGTCGAAGCTGGATGTATGGTCAAGCTGATCAAGATTTTTTGGCGTATTGGAGGCTCGATGATTGTGTAAAATCTGCCTGCCCCACAGGTTTCGGTCTTTCGTTTGTCACATTTTTGCAACGCGCAGACTTAATAACGAAACCGTGATCAAGCGCAAGGAAGATAGGACGGTTTGGTCGTCAAGTCGCGCCGAGCGCTATGGCTCAGGTAGCATTGAATACGGAGTACTAAAATGCATAAAAAATTCGCAATTCTGTCCG
>JAADIJ010000196.1 GCA_013151335.1 Alphaproteobacteria bacterium
GTGCTGGTTGACCAGAGCGGCGAAATCAAGGGGCCTCTGAAGTTTGGCGAGCACAAAAGCCTGCAAACCGACCGGGTCATTCTGATGCCGGGGCCCGAGGAGGAAGTCACGCAGGTCAACCAGATGTTTCGCTGGCTGATCGACGAGGACTTGAGCTTTTCCGAGATCGCCGAGCGGCTGAACGAGGCGGGCGTCGTTACCGATCTCAACCGGCCCTGGACGTCGGGCTCGGTCAAGACCGTGCTGACGGGTGAAAAATACATCGGCAACAATGTTTACAACCGCAAATCTTTCAAGCTGAAAATGCAGCATGTGGAAAACCCGCCGGACATGTGGATCCGAAAGGAGGGCGCGTTTGAAGGGGTGGTGCCCCTTGAGGTGTTTATGACCGCGCAGGAGATTATTACCGCGCGCTCAGCGCGTCTTTCGGACGAGGAACTGCTCGATCACCTGAAACGGCTTTATGCGGATGCGGGGGAATTGTCCGGTGTGCTCATTGATCAAGCCGATGATATGCCCTCGTCATCCGTTTTTCGCAGCCGGTTTGGCTCGCTGTCGCGGGCCTACGCCCTGATTGGTCATCAGACAGGTTTTGATAAGGAACGCATGCAGGTCAATCGCCGCCTGCGCGCCTTGCACCCCGAAATCATCAAACGCACCGAGGCGGCGATTGCTGAGGCCGGTGGCACGGTTCGCTGTGACGCCAAATCCGGCCTGCTACATCTCAATGACGAGCTGGTCATCAGCCTGGTGCTGGCGCGTTGCCAGAGCCTACCGGACGGGCGGCACCGCTGGCGCATCCGCTTTGACCCGGCGCGGTTTGAACCGGATGTCACGCTGGCGGTGCGGCTCGATTACGCCAATGAGGCCGAGCTTGATTATTTCCTGCTGCCGGGCTTCGACCTTCCGCGGCGGGAAATACGCATGTGCAACCGCAACAGCAGCCATTTTGAAGCTTTTCGCTTTGAGAGCCTCGATTTCTTCTACGCCATGTTCGAACGGGTCGGCATTTGGAAGAAAGCCTTATGACATCAATCAACCGTAAAAAGGAAAGGTGAACATATCATGAACGACAACCAACCCGGCAGGAGGACCTCCCGATGATGACCAACATACCCGAGAACGTTGTAATGGTGCCGATCGAGCGGATCGAGGTTTTGAACTCGCGCGACCGCAACATGAAGGTGTTTGAGGAGATCGTGGAAAATATCCGCGCCATCGGCCTCAAAAAGCCGATCACCGTGACCGGGCGGTCCGGGCCGGATGGCAATCCGAGTTTTCTGCTGGTTTGCGGCGAAGGACGCCTAAATGCCTTCCGGCTTCTCGGCGAAACGCATATTCCGGCTCTGGTCGTCGATGTGAGTGACGAGGACGCCTTCATCATGTCGCTCGCCGAAAACATCGCACGGAAGGGCCACCGACCGCTCGAAATCCTCGCCGACATTGAGTTGCTGATCGCGCGCGGGTTGTCTGCCGAGGACATCATCCAGAAAACCGGCCTGTCGCAGAAATACGTGCGCGACATCATCTTCCTGCTCAACAAGGGCGAGGAACGGCTGATCGAGGCGGTCCAACATGGCACCATTCCACTCACCACCGCGCTTGAGATTGCCCGTGCCAAGGATGGGGACGAGGACAGCGACAAGAATCTGGGCGACATGCTGGAGGAGGCCTATCAGACGGGGCAATTGAAAGGCCACCAGATTACGGACGCAAAACGGTTGATTGAAAAGCGCCGCCAGAACGGGCCGAAATCCGCCTCAGCGCGTGCGAAACTGCCCGTCTCCACATATTCCTTGGTGAAAGCCTATCAAAAGGAGGTCGCGCGCCAGCACAGCATGGTGCTGAAGGCCGAACACGCCCAGCAACGCCTGCTTCTGGTGGTCCAGGGCCTGAAATCCCTGTTTGCCGACGAGAACTTCGTCACCCTTCTGCGGGCCGAAGGGCTCGATACCTTGCCGAAATACCTCGCCGAGCGCGTTCAAACCACCCCTGTTCAAACCATCTAAGAAAGGACAAACCGATGCCAGACTCAAAACCCATGGAAAACACCGTAAAGCCAATCTACCCCGGGGCCTATCCACCACCCAGTCCGGACGATGAAGAAACTCTCGGGTTGCCCACGGCACCCTTGAATCTGACCCTCGGGTTTGATCTTGAAACCTACCAGATTCCGCTTGACCAACTTTTGCCCAGCAAAATAGTGCCGGACGGGGTGATGACCACGCGCAAATTCAAGCAAATCGTTGCTTCGATCCGCGAGATCGGGTTGATCGAGCCGCTTTCGGTGATCAAACCCGCTGACGGGGCCGAGGGGTTCTTGCTTCTCGACGGCAATCTGCGGGTGCTGGCGCTGAAAGAACTGGGGCAGGACATTGCGCCCTGCCTGATCGCCAAGGATTTTGAGACCTACACCTACAATCACCGCATCAACCGGCTCTCAAGCGTGCAGGAACATTACATGCTGCGCCGGGCCATCGACAAGGGTGTGAGCCGCGAACGCCTTGCGCGGGCCTTCAACGTCAACCTCTCTACCATCAACCGGCGGATCAACCTGCTGCACGGGATTTGCCCCAAAGCGGTCGAGTTGTTGCAAGACCATCAGTTTACGCCAGACGTGACGCGGCTGTTGCGGAAAATGAAATCCGCCCGCCAGATCGAGGCGGTGGAGTTGATGATCGCGGCCAATTCCATCACCGCCTCGCACGCCGACGCTTTACTGAAAGCTACCCCGCCCGAGCAACGCTCGGACATGAAACCACCCCAACCCGAAGAACCGAAGGGCGATCCGCTGGAGCAGATCGTGCGGCTTGAGCGGGAAATGAACCAGGTTCAGGTGAAATACAAGGATGCCGAGGAAAACTATGGCTCGGAATTGCTCAATCTGGTGGTGGCCAAGGGGTATTTGACCAAGCTGGTGTCAAATGAGGCGGTTAAATCCTACATCGGCCGCTTTGCCCCCGAGATTCTGGAGCATTTTGAGTTGGTTGTGAATACCGTTAGCATGGAAGAGGCGTTGCAGCAGAAGGAAGCCGAGGAGGCCGCGAGTGGGGCTGATGGTCTGGATGCCAGTGCCAGCATTGCGGCCTATGTGGCGGAGACGATGGGGGATGGGGCGGAAATGGAACCCGAGATCGAGGAAACCGGACACGGAACTCACCACGACACGGCGGGAACAAAACCGGCGGATGCAGAAGACGTTTCATTGCCAGACAGTAGACCCGTTTCATAATAAGAGCTTCAACAATCGGAGCTCACAGAACGCCGCCTAGTGAGCATTAAGCAAATTTTTGAGCCAACCGTCCAGAATTAGGAATTTGGTTAAAATCGTTTCTAAGGTGCTTTTTAGACTCGCAGAGCGGTTTTGAGGTGTTTTTTAAAATTGCAAAAATTTTGACCTGTTATTGTGAATCGAGTCTAGTATTGCGCCCGGCCACAGCGCCGCGCCCGTCAAAGCGACGGAATGATGCTTGGCGGGACCGCAAGGTGTTGCCCCGCGCGCAGATGTGGAAAAAGTTCATCATATACAATTTTAGGGGTTTCGCCCGGAGCGGGAATCGGATATGTGTTCGATCTTGAACTATTATGCTGACTGGTTCTGATACATCGCTGGTAAATATGCCCCAGAGGCTCATCACGGTGAGTTTCCATGCGGTAGCCGTGACTTCTCATAAACACTACGCATCATCGGGCGCCGATGTCTAACAAAAACCAGATCAGGGCCGAAGATGCTCGCTTTCGGGTTTTACGCCTGCTGCAGAAAAATCCCGCAATCAGCCAGCGTGACATCGCAAAAGCCCTCGGGCTCAGCCTTGGCGGCGTCAATTTTTGCCTGAATGCGCTGGTCGAGAAGGGCCACATCAAAATGCAGAATTTCCGGGAGGCGGAAGACAAACGGAAGTATGTGTATCTGTTGACGCCCAAGGGGATCGCCGAAAAGACGGCGCTGACGGGACGGTTTCTAGCCCGCAAAATGCGGGAATATGAGGCGCTGAAGGCGGAGATTGATGTGGTGCGGGAAGATCTTGGCGAATTCGTCGTAGGTGCAAAACTGCCGAGGCAATAGCCGTATGCTAGCTTTCCACCAAGTCAATCAGTTACGCTCCGGCGGGATACCGGATGCCGGTCCGGCCATTGATGAGGGCTGGAAGAGCAGGACTAGGAGGTCTCATATAATCAAGGGATAGCTCATCAAACCGGTGTACACGGATTTGCAAGCCGGAAGTAATATTGGAAATATCAAAGGGTAAGGGGAAAATTCCGGCGGGACGTATCGGGAACATATGACAAAATGTGACAACGGTATTTGGGAGGATGTTTTCGGGGGTTTTGGGGCTGTTCGCCACTGAAACATGCTGAAAACATCGCCATTAAGGAACCGCGCCCAGCGCTCAGGAGGTGACGTATTGTCGTCTTCTCTCGCCTCACTTGCGAGGTCGAGAGCGTGGCACCGCCGGCCAGCCGCCCTTGCATGGAACCGTTGGGCTGCCGGTGCCACGTGCAAACTGTCGGGGAAGACAACATTGGGTCTTTCCCTCGGAACGGGAATCGGTTAAGTGTTCAATCTTGAACCATCATGCCTTTCGGTTCGCTGACACCACTGCCCATTCCCCCTCCGAGGCCCCTCGCGCGAGCCTCCGTGCGGTAGCCGTGACTGCGTACAAGGGTTAGACGCCACCCATCCCCCATGTCCAGTAGAAACCAGGCCAAGGCCGAAGACGTCCGCTTCCGCTTCCTGCGCCTCCTCGAGGAAAACCCCACCGCCAGCCAGCGCGAGATCGCCAAGGCGCTGGGCATCAGCCTCGGCGGTGTGAACTATTGCCTATCGGCAATCCAGATCGCGGCAATCGTTATCTTCTGGATTAATCAATGAGTCCTGACCCTAGTGTCATGGAAATGTACTACACATCATTGAAGCCGGGGGCACACGGCAAGTTCGCGCCCGACCCCGAGGGTGGCGCGAACCGGATTGCAGGCAATCCGGGGTGGATTGCCGTATCAATGATACGAACTTGGGATTCAGGTGACTAGTCAGTGAAGAAGTTCATCATTTTGCAATCGAACGGAGATGATCAATGAAAGTAATCGTTCTTGGAGGGGATGGGTTTTGCGGATGGCCAACCTCGCTCTACCTATCTAAGCGTGGCCACGAGGTGATAATAGTAGACAACCTTTCCAGAAGAAAGATCGACATAGAGCTTGAGGTGGATAGCCTCACCCCGATCCGGCCTTTGGGCGAGCGCCTGCGTGTTTGGAAGGAATTGACCGGCAACGAGATCAAATATTCCAATTTCACGGTTGGCGAACACTTCCGGCGGTTGCTTACGCTGATTAAGGAGGAGCGCCCCGATGCTATCATACATTTCGCCGAACAGCGCGCCGCACCATACTCGATGAAATCTAGCTATCACAAGCGATATACCGTGAATAACAATCTAAACGCCACCAATGACGTCCTAGCGGCTATTGTTGAATCGGGCCAAGATATTCATCTCGTCCATCTAGGCACGATGGGCGTTTATGGCTATGGCACGGCAGGGATGAAAATTCCCGAAGGCTACCTGCACGTAAAGGTGGAAACAGAAACTGGCGAGAGCCGGCAAGAGATCCTCTATCCCGCTAATCCGGGCTCAATTTACCACATGACGAAAACACAGGACCAGTTATTTTTCTTATTCTATAACAAGAATGACGGCGTGAGGATTACGGATTTGCACCAGGGTATCGTTTGGGGCACCCAGACCGACGAGACCCAAATGGATCCAGCTCTCATCAACCGGTTCGACTACGACGGCGACTATGGTACAGTTCTGAACCGCTTCATCATGCAAGCAGCGGTGAGATATCCTCTTACGGTGCACGGATCTGGTGGGCAGACCCGCGCATTCATCCATATCCGAGACACCTGTCGTTGCATTGAACTTGCGCTTCTTTCTCCGCCTAAGAAGGGCGAGCGGGTGAAAATCCTCAACCAGATGACAGAGACTCACCGTGTGCGAGATTTGGCGAAGATGATCGCAGAGAAGACAGGCGTTGAGATTCACCATCTTAAAAACCCCCGCAACGAGGCAGATGAAAACGAATTGCATGTGGTCAACGATCATCTCGTCGGGCTAGGACTTAAGCCAACTACACTGAACGAGCGGCTTGTTGAGGAAGTGCACGAGATTGCCGAGAAATACTCGGAGCGCTGCGATAGGACGAAGATCCCGTGCGTATCCTCCTGGCGCTGAGCAATAGCCACGCGAGACCCTTTGTGCTTGCTCTGCTCGCCCCGGCGTGCCTCAGCGCGCGCTTTTGCCAGCATGCTAGTCACCTGGAACTATAGTACGTATCATTGTAAGCTCTGATTTTTGGAGGGTTTTACGATGGTGGGTCAATTGGCTGATGTTGTGGTTTTGAATGATG
>JAADIJ010000083.1 GCA_013151335.1 Alphaproteobacteria bacterium
AGTCCAGGCCATGGTGATCTCCTTTGAATCTAATCAATCCAATCGAATCACAACCTGCTGAAATTACTCATATAGTTTCGGTTTAGACACTTAGGCAAATTGAGCGGAAATTAGTTGGCGGGTATTATGCTCGGGATTGGTCACAAGTTCATCATAGTTCAGGTCGATAATTTTGCCGGGGAACAAGCTTTGCCAGTGATCCATCATGTTGGAATACATGCCATAATAAGCTCCTAGTTCCCGCAGATCATTGGAATAACGGTGCGATTTTTCGATGAACTTGTTTTTGTAAATCGAAAAGCAGTTATCACCGGATTTCGGTGAACGTGCACTACTTTTGCTTCAGGCAGCAACGTTAGCAAAAACCCTAACGTTACAAAAGTATGGGGCATTTTATCAGTTACATGCTTAGTATCGGCAGACCGATTGCGAAGCGTATCGATGCAATCCCCGACAGCTCGTTCCAAGATGTCTGTGTTGAGAGCATCGCACATAAAAACTTCCCGTTCTTATCGGTTATCGCTCGCATGAGTGGGCCAGAAAACGCGCCGACCTCTCCGCCGCCAACGACATCTGGGTGGTTAGAAATTATCTGTTCCATCAAAGTCGTCCCGGAGCGCGGCAAGCCCAGAATAAAGATCGGCGTGCTGTCACGACTTCCGGCCCCAGCAATATCTCTATAAACCTCAGCACTGTATTTTTGTTGCATACTTTCGAAGTCGGCTTCGACATCCGCAGTCGAATAGACGAATTCGCGCCGGAACCTCGCGTTCGCCGGGTTGAGAAAGGGGAACACACGCGCATGATCTTTTATGTCTTCCATCGCCTTACCAAGCATGAACCCGATATTTGCCGCGTCCTCTGACGCAAATTCCCCCCTATCGAACAAGTCCTGCACCTGAACCAACAGGGGATCATCTGCGGTCCATCTACGAATGAGACTGAGCCCAATCCATATCCCCGATTCCAGCGGGTTCAGTGAGGTAGACTGCTGATAGCACGCGCTCGCCTCGTCAAATCGACCCGAGCGGCCCAGTTCTTGCCCTTTGCGCCCCAAGACACTGGGAGAATGGGGATTCTCGGCGAGGAAATTTTCGATAAACGGCATAACATCATCGTTTTCGCCAAGGGATTGAAGGCAGTCGACGATAGAAACCGCGCACGCATCACGATTAGTTTCATCGGCAACAAGCTCCATCGCGCGCTGAAAATATTCTATGGCCGACCGGTAAGCACCCTCCTCCTTGTGTGCCATCGCCAAACCCGAGATGGCCTCGGGTAGATCAGGCTTGATCGAGACCGCTTTATCGTAAAACTCAATCGACGCCTTAAATTCCTTAGCCCCCAGATAGGCTTCGGCAATATTAACGTTTGCGGCCAGTAGATCAGGGGCCAGCTTAATCGCGGTTTTCAGGGGCACCAGAGCGTCCTCAAACGCCTCGATTTCAATATATGCGCGACCGAGATTGTTGAAAGCGTCGGGAAAACGGGTCAAGTTCGGTTGCGCGCACCAGATGCTCGGCCCAGCAGTTTTTTTGGCCTGTTTACGCAAACCTGTGCCGGACATAGTCTCGATCAAAATACGTCAGAACTCATAGGTCTGAGGCGACATCTGCGCGGCCTTCTCGAGGTGCTTCGCCGCCTTCTTAGGGCCCCCATTTGCACCAGCAAACGGCCATATTGATAGTTGGTTTCCAACTGATTTGGGGCCTGTTTGAGGATCAACTCGTATTGCTGCTTGGCACCGTCAAAATCCCCGACCTCGTGGATGCGCACGGCGGCATAATAGAGAGATTCCATGTTTTGTTGCGGATTGGACGGGTTCCGCGGCAGCATGGCAAGGGTTCCAGAATTGGCGATGTCGATTTTGGTTTTGATGTATTTATCGTGAACAGCGGCGAACTGAACGCCGTAAATTAGCGGGGTAAAAATTCGAGGGGCCAAAGCGCCGGTTGGGCGATGTTCACCGGATATTGACGAGATATTGACAGCATGGCGCGAAAATCGCCGCGCGCGCGCGTCGAGAGTGCTTGTCAGCACCCCAAACAGCCCCTAATACTTCGCCGAACTTCCCGCCTAACCGCCCTTCGACCCCGACCGACGACCTGATCCAAGAAAGCCACGCCCTATGTCTGCACCTTTGCGCGCCAAGAAATCCAACAAAACCATGACCCTGATCCTCTTGGGAGTGCTGGCCCTCAGTCTGGCTGGATTTGGCGTAAGCTCAATCGGCTCCGGCGGCAAGCAAACGGTGGCTTCGGTCGGGACGCAAGAGGTCTCGGTTGACGCTTATATGCGCACGTTGAATACACAGGTGCGCGCTATGTCGCAACAAATCGGCCAGCCCCTGTCGCTGGATCAGGCCCGCACTTACGGCGTGGATCGTCAGGTGATCGCGCAGGTTTTGATTGAGGCCGCGATGGATGGGGAAAGCAAGCGGATCGGCCTCTCGGTGGGGGATGATCAGGTCAAGAAAACCTTGCTGAAAACCCGCGCGTTTCAGGACTTAAGCGGAGGGTTTGATGAGGAAACATATAAAGCCGCCTTGCAGCAGGCCGGGTTGAAACCGGCCCAATATGACGCAATTTTGCGCAATGACAGCACACGGTTGATCCTGCAAACGGCTATTATCGGCGGCGTCCAAGGCGGCGAAACCTATGCGTCGGCCTTGCTGAAATATCTGGGCGAGACACGCGATTTTCGCTGGGCGGTTATTGGCGCAGATATGTTGCCTGCCCCGACCCGAGAGCCGACCTCTGCGGAAATCGACACCGAGTATAAGGCCAATCCGAAAACATATACCGCCCCGCAAAAACGCCAGATCACCTATATAATGCTGACACCGGACATGCTGATCAAGGCCATGAAACCGGATGAGGTCAAGCTCAAGGCAACCTATGACAGCCAGCCCGACCGGTTCCACACCCCGGCGCGACGCATCGTTGAGCGGCTGGTTTTTGACTCCACCGAGGAGGCCAAGACGGCGCTTGCCTCGATCCGCGCGGGTGACAAAACCTTTGAGGATGTGGTGGCCGCACGCGGGCTGGCCGTGGCTGATATCGGTCTGGGCGAGATCACGCAACCCGATCTCAGCGACCAAGCGGGCAAAGCGGTGTTTGCGCTGGCAAAGCCGGGTCTGGTGGGGCCTGTTGAGTCGGCCCTTGGGCCAGCGATCTTCCGGGTGAACGCGATCATCAAAGAGATCAACCAGTCGTTTGCCTCGGTGCGTGACGAGTTGCAGGCCGAGGCTGCCAGCGCGGATGCGCGCCTGAAAATCGACAGTCAGATCACCCAAATTGACGATCTTCTGGCAGGCGGCGCGACACTTGAGGAAATCGCCGCTGAATCCGATATGAAGCTGGCGAGGATGGATTTCGTCAAGGGCAGCAATGATGGTATCAGTGCGGACGCGGTGTTCAAAAAGGCCGCGACTGACGCCAAACTGGACGGTTACGCCGAGGTTTTATCGCTAACAAATGGCGGTATTTTTGCGCTCAGGCTCGACAAAATCGTCGAGCCGACCCTGATCCCGCTCAGCGAGACCAAAGATCAGGTTATTGCCAACTGGAAAAATGCCGAAACCCGCAAAACCTTGCTGGCCCTTGCGGATAAGATCAAATCCCAACTCGACAGCGGCGAGAATTTCGAGGCTGTGGCCGTCACTCCGATAGCCGAGACCGGAATTCACCGCGCCATCCCGATTAATAACGCGCCGATTGATCTGGTGGCCAAAGTGTATGACCTGAAGCTTCGCGATGTGGCCGTGGTCAGCGATAAAGACAAAATCGCGGTTGTTCGTCTGACCGCGATCACCCCGTTTGATCCGACCGATCCGGCCAATGTGGATGTAATCAAGAACGTCAAACAACAGTTTTCAACCCAGCTCGGCTCTGACCTTCTGCTGGCCTATACCAACGCCTTGGAAGACGCTGCTGGCGTGTCTATCAACCAGAATATCATTAACGCGATTTACAGCCAGAACGGCGCGCGCAGGCCCGGCACGTCTCGCTAAGATGGCACTGTCACCAAGCCTCAGCACGTTCGAGGCCGGGTTTGATGCGGGCCACAATCAGGTGGTGTACACCCGTTTGGCCGCCGATCTGGACACGCCGGTTTCCTTGATGCTCAAGCTCGCCCAAGCGCGGCGCGACAGCTTTATGCTGGAAAGCGTGACCGGCGGCGAGGTGCGCGGGCGCTATTCGGTGATTGGCATGAAACCCGATCTGATCTGGCAATGTCACGGTGCGACCAGCTGCCTCAACCGCGAGGCGCAATTTGATGGCGATGCTTTTTTGGCCCAAAAGGGCGACCCGTTATCAGAGCTGCGCGCGCTGATCGCCGAAAGCCGGATTGATTTACCCGACGATTTGCCCCCCATCGCCGCTGGCCTGTTTGGCTATCTGGGCTATGACATGATCCGGCTGGTTGAGCATCTGCCCAACGTGAACCCCGACCCGCTCGGCCTGCCCGATGCGGTGATGCTGCGCCCCTCGGTGGTGGTGGTGCTGGACGGGGTCAAGGGCGAGGTCACGGTGGTCAGCCCGGCTTGGGTCAATGGCGGATTATCGGCGCGCGCGGCCTATGCGCAGGCGGCCGAACGGGTGATGGACGCGGTGCGCGATCTTGACCGTGCAGTGCCAAGCGAGAGCCGCGATCTCGGTGAAATGACTGATGTGGCCGAGCCGGTTTCCAATACCTCAAAGGTGCAGTATTTTGCCAATGTGCAAAAAGCCCGCGACTATATTCGTGCCGGTGACATCTTTCAGGTGGTGCCAAGCCAGCGCTGGACCCAAGATTTCCCGCTGCCGCCATTCGCACTTTATCGCGCGCTGAGGCGCACCAATCCCAGCCCCTATATGTTCTATTTCAACTTTGGCGACTTTCAGGTGATTGGGGCCAGCCCGGAAATTCTGGTGCGCGTCAAAGGCAATGAGGTGACCATCCGTCCGATTGCCGGAACCCGCCCGCGCGGCGAAACCCCTGCTGAGGACAAAGCGCTGGAAGTCGATCTTTTGGCCGACCCCAAGGAGTGCGCCGAGCATCTAATGCTGCTCGATCTGGGGCGAAACGACGTGGGCAAGGTCGCCAAAATCGGCAGTGTAAACCCTAATGAGAAGTTTATTATCGAGCGCTACAGCCATGTGATGCACATCGTCTCCAACGTGGTGGGCGAGCTTTCGGGCGATGAGGATGCCCTCTCGGCGCTGCTGGCTGGCCTGCCCGCTGGCACGGTCTCGGGTGCGCCCAAAGTGCGGGCGATGGAGATCATTGACGAGTTGGAAACCGAAAAGCGCGGCATCTATGGCGGTGGGGTCGGCTATTTCTCGGCCCAAGGCGACATGGATATCTGCATCGCGCTGCGAACGGCGGTGATCAAGAATGAGAAGCTTTATATTCAGGCCGGTGGGGGTGTAGTTCTTGACAGCGATCCCGAGGCGGAATATCAAGAATCCATCAATAAATCCAAAGCATTAACGCAGGCGGCCAAGGATGCCGGACTGTTCGTAAAATTTGGTGGCCAGAGCTGAGACGCAAGGGAAGAAATTGGATATTTGGGCCATAAAGAAGCTGGTTTTGCGTCGAATAGGCCCGGCAATGATCGGGATTCAGTTTATTGCGCCAGCAGCACCGCCGATACCGGAGCCAGCGCAATCGTTGCTGATTTTGCGCTCAGCGACCAACTAAACAGCGCGGCCACGGTTTCGGGATAGGTGCGCCCGACCACGATCACCTGTCCGGTTTTCTGGGCCTCAAGCACCGCCCGATTGAGATAGCGTTTTATAACGACACCGGACTCACGCTCGGCATCCAGAACCCGAAACACCACACCCGATGGCACCCCCGCGTGGCGGGCTTTTTTGTCGGTGGGATTAAGGCCGATATCATAGGTCAAAAGCCCGTAGCCGGATTTTTTCAGCGCGGCGATGACCTCGTCGGCAAGCTTGGGCGAGCTTTGCATATCGGCGCTAATCGGGTCGATCAGGCCCACGGCCTCGGGGATGGTGGCAAAAATCTTCGACAGCGCTTTGGAGGTGTCGGTGGAGTTTTCACCCGCACCTATTTCGGCCGCCCCGCTCGGGGTGACGGCCAGAACCTCATATCCGCTCTGGGCCAAAAGTTTGGCCTGCAAGGTGGCCTCCGGCGCATCTGATTTGATCGCGAAAGTCACCGGAAACTCGATCGAGCGCAGCGCGCCGGTATCAAGCCCGTCGCTGCCAACATCAATTAAAATTATTGACATCAAGGGCTTGGCATTAGGATTATCAAACCCGATACGATTGCGCATCAGCGCGCCCTGTTGATCGACCTTTGGCGCATTGGCCTGAGGTTTCTCGGCGGGCACGGTTTGGGCGGTTGTA
>JAADIJ010000164.1 GCA_013151335.1 Alphaproteobacteria bacterium
CAGAGTTTCCGTCGATGCGCTGCCAGCGGCCGCTTCCAACGCGCACGAATATTATCGGCGCACTACAATAGCTTGCCAGCAGACGGGTGATGTTGCCAAAGCGCACGGCGGGATGGCCGTTGCCGATGGTTTTGATCTTAGCGATGGGATATTTCAGATCGCGCGAAACGATATGAATTTGCAATCTCGTGCCGCTCAGCACCCCGCTTGGCGGATCTAAAATCGACAAGGAGGTCACGAATGCCGGCGAGGGCAGATCGGCGGATTTCGGTAGCGCGTTATTTTCGTGTCGGCTGACCGGATCATTTGGCAGCCGCGATATCGTTACGCCCGGTGGCAAATCCGAGCCTCGGCGTAGGGTTTCAAAAGTCGCAAGCCCCGCAATAAATGCGCGGTCAAGATGGGCTTGCCACGCCGCTTGAGACGACATCCAGATCCATGTGGCGAGGCTACCTGCGATCAGGGCGCCGAGGCTCCAGAATATACCCTTGGCGCGCAGGGATTTCAGCACTCGAAACTCAGCCATCCTTCACCACGACGTCAACGGCAAACACATAGCCGGTGCCGCGCTCTGTCCGCAGCATCTCCGGCTCTTTGGGATTGCGCTCGATTTTGGAGCGCAGACGGCCCACCAAAACATCAATGGCCCGACCCGTGGCGGCCTCGGACTGGGTTGCTCCGTCATGATTAACATCCAGCGTATCGGCGATTTCTTCGCGGGTCAGGGGGATATGCGGGTTGGCCAGCACCACTTTCAAGAGGCTGGTTTCGCGCTTGGACAGGGCCACCTGAAATCCATCGGGTGCCAGCACGATGTCCTTTTTGCCGTCATAGGTCCAGCCGCCAAAGCTGTAAATCGAGGTGTTGCGCCGATAAGCCAACGAGGCCGAGCGCCGCCCCCGCCTGAGAACCGCGCGCACCCGCGCCAGCAAAAGATCGGGGTTAAAGGGCTTGGCGATATAATCATCCGCCCCAACTTCATAGCCCTGCATCCGCTGGTGATCCGCCGAAAGGGCCGACACCAGAATGATCGGCACATCGCGCTCTAGGCGCAGCTCGGCACAAATCTCGACCCCGCTTTCGTCGCCAAGCATGACGTCGAGCAATATAAGGTCGATGCGGCCCTGATCCAGATGGCTGACGATTTGGGCGCGATTTGCCGCCGTCATCACCATAAAACCCTTCTTGCGCAAGAATTCGGTCATCATGCGACGCATCTCGGCATCGTCATCAACGACCAGAAGGCGGGGAATCGACATGAACTTGGTCCTTCAACTTGTGGCAATGTGCAAAGCCATTGTAACACTGTGCAACAAATTCAAGCCTATCGTAACAGCGTGTAACAGTCCCAGCGAAAAACAGGGCTTACGGCGCACCAAACCGCCAACTGGCGATTGCAACTGAAGCGTTTTTGGCACGAGTTTAGCGGGCGTCGCAAAAGACGGCGACATTTTTTGGGAGAAAACAATGTTTATGAAAACCGCATTTGTGGCCGTGGTGGCTGCAAGCATCTTGACCACATCGGCAGTATTTGCCGGTCCAACAGCAGAGGTTCTGCACTATTGGACATCCGGCGGCGAGGCTAAATCGGTTGCCGTTCTGCAAAAAGAATTCGCTGAGAATGGTGGCACATGGATAGATATGCCCGTGGCTGGCGGTGGCGGCGATGCTGCCATGACAGCACTTCGCGCGCGTGTTTTGTCGGGCAATCCGCCGACCGCTGCACAAATCAAAGGCCCCTCCATTCAGGAATGGTATAACGAGGGCGTTCTGGCCGATATCAGTTCGGTCGCCAATTCCGAAAGTTGGGATAAACTGATTCCGCCCGCGATAGCCAAGCAAATGAAATGCGAGGGCACATGGTGCGCCGTTCCTGTTAACGTTCACCGCGTGGACTGGATCTGGGCAAACGCTGACATTCTGGCCAAAAACAACATCAAAATGCCCACCACTTGGGACGAGTTCAACGCCGCTGCCGACAAGCTGAAAGCCGCCGGTATCACCCCGCTCGCACATGGTGGTCAGGCTTGGCAGGACGCGACCGTGTTTGAAACCGTTGTGCTTGGCATTGGTGGCCCGGACTTTTACCGCAAAGCTTTGATGGAGCTTGATCCGGCAGCGCTGAAATCCGACACCATGATCAAAGTGTTTGATCAGATGCGCAAAATGCGTGGCTATGTGGACAGCAACTTCTCCGGTCGTGACTGGAACTTGGCAACAGCCATGGTGATGAATGGCGAAGCTGCCTTTCAAATCATGGGCGACTGGGCCAAGGGCGAGTTTCTGGCCGCTGGCAAAGTGCCGGGCAAAGACTTTCTTTGTGGCGCGACCCCCGGTGGCGGTTTCCTTTACAATGTTGACAGCTTTGCGATGTTTGACGTGAAGGGTGCCGACAAAAAAGCCGGACAGTTGTTGTTGGCCAAGCTGATCATGGGCAAGAACTTTCAGAAGGCCTTTAACCTGAACAAAGGCTCGATCCCTGTGCGTACAGACGTGTCGCTTGACGACTTTGACATGTGTGCAAAACTGTCATCAAAGGACATGGCCGCCGCAACTGCCAATGGTACGCTGTTGCCAAGCTATGCCCACGGCATGGCGCTTCGTGGTGCCCAAGCTGGCGCGATCACCGATGTTGTGACCGCACATTTCAACTCGGACATGTCTTCGCAAGAAGCCGTTAACGAGCTCGTAAAAGCTGTCGCTAACAGCTATTGAGAAAACGTTTCTCCCCGACATCAACCGGTGTCGGGGAGCGACCTGAATGAAGGGCGCGAGCATCATGTCTGAGTGGTTGGAACGTCACATTCCCAAGCTGGTGCTGGCACCATCTTTTGCAGCAATTCTCTTGTTTGTTTATGGGTTTATCGCCTGGACCGGTTGGGTCTCGCTGACAAGATCGCGGCTGTTGCCCAAATACGATATCGTCGGGTTTATCCAGTATGATCGGCTGTTTCAATCGCCGCGCTGGGATACGGCGCTTAATAATCTCTACGTGTTTGGCGGGCTGTTTATCGTTATTTCCATGGCGCTGGGCTTGCTACTGGCGATCCTGCTCGACCAAAAAATCCGCACCGAGGGCGTTTTGCGCACCATTTACCTTTACCCCATGGCCATGTCGCTCATTGTGACGGGCACAGCTTGGAAATGGATACTGAACCCCGGTTTGGGTGTGGAGCATATCATTCGTGGCTGGGGCTTTGAGAGCTTTCGCTTTGACTGGCTCGTGAACCCGAAATTCGCCATTTACACCGTGGTAATCGCCGGGGTTTGGCAAGCGTCCGGCTTCGTTATGGCCCTGTTTCTGGCCGGGCTGCGCTCGGTTGATGAAGAGATCATCAAGGCGGCCCAAGTGGACGGAATTCCTACCGCGCGGATATATTCCGCGATCATAATCCCCTCAATGGCCCCAATATTCCTGTCAGCATTCATCGTGTTGATGCATCTGGCAATCAAGAGTTTCGATCTGGTGATCGCTCTCACCGGAGGCGGCCCCGGCTATGCCACCGATCTGCCCGCGACCTACATGTACGCGCTGGCCTTTTCACGCGGAGACATCGGCCAAGCCGCCAGCTCGGCGATGGTCATGATGGCGGTGGTTTTCGCCATAGTCGTCCCTTACCTTTATTCAGAGCTGAGGACGAGAAATGAGTGATTTTACCGTGGCCACGCAGGCGATCGGCTCTCGACGTCAAGGCAATGTCAAGCGCATCGCGCTGAGATGGCTGCTCTATGTGCTGCTCTGTTTGTTCGCACTTTACTACCTCTTGCCCTTGTTTGTGATGATCACCACATCATTGAAAAGCCTTGAGGAAATCCGCACCGGCAGTCTTGTCGCCCTACCGCGGGAGATCACGTTTGACGCTTGGAGTACCGCGTGGTCGAGCGCCTGTACCGGCATTCAATGCGAGGGATTGCGCCCGTTTTTCTGGAACTCGATCCTGATCGCGGTTCCCGCTGTGGTGATTTCAACCGTGCTTGGCGCGCTGAATGGTTATGTGATTGCCCAATGGCGCTTTCGCGGCGCCAATATGATCTTCTCCTTGATGCTGTTTGGCAGCTTCATCCCGTTTCAGGTGGTGATTTTGCCGATGGCGCGAGTGCTTGGGATGATGGGGCTGGCAGGCACCATACCCGGTTTGATATTCGTGCATGTGGTGTATGGCATTGGCTTTACCACGTTGTTTTTTCGCAACTATTAC
Source organism: Alphaproteobacteria bacterium (assembly GCA_013151335.1). Lineage (GTDB taxonomy): Bacteria > Pseudomonadota > Alphaproteobacteria > Rhodobacterales > Rhodobacteraceae > UBA5972. Next base: position 4,200 of record JAADIJ010000164.1, read on the forward strand.
GTCACCATTCCACATGAGCTGGTCAAAGCGGCCAAGGTCGACGGGGCCGGATTTTTCCGCATCTTCTGGTCAATATTCCTGCCGCTTTCCCTGCCGATTATCGTGGTGACAGTGATCTGGCAATTCACGCAAATCTGGAACGATTTCCTGTTCGGAATTTCGTTCAGTCAGGCTGGCACGCAGCCGGTAACTGTCGCTCTTAACAATATCGTCAACTCAACAACCGGCGTAAAAGCCTATAATGTGGACATGGCCGCAGCGATTATCGCGGCCCTGCCGACACTGCTGGTCTATGTGGTTGCGGGTAAATACTTCATTCGCGGGCTGACCGCTGGCTCGGTGAAAGGGTAACTCATGACGCCTATCCTTGACGTTAAAAACCTCTACAAAAACTATGGATCTGTGGAGGTTCTCAAAGACATTAATGTGTCGATTGATCCAGGAGATTTTCTGGTGCTGGTCGGGCCATCCGGTTGCGGGAAATCCACGCTTTTGAACTGTATCGCCGGGCTTGAGCCGATCACCGGCGGCGCGATTTCCATTGACGGGCGCGACATGACCGACGTGTCGCCCAAAGACCGCGATATCGCGATGGTGTTTCAGTCCTACGCGCTTTACCCCACCATGTCGGTGGCCAAAAACATTACTTTCGGCATGAAAGTGCGCGGGGTGGACGCCCAAACCCAAAAAACCAAACTGGCGGATGTGGCCCAGCAATTGCAGATCGAGCCGCTTTTAAACCGCCGTCCCGGCCAGCTTTCCGGTGGTCAACGCCAGCGTGTCGCAATGGGGCGCGCGCTGGTCCGCGACCCCAAACTGTTCCTGTTTGACGAGCCGTTGTCGAACCTTGACGCCAAGCTGAGGGTCGAGATGCGCACCGAGATCAAGCGCTTGCATCACGACCTCGGAGCCTCGATGGTCTATGTGACGCATGATCAGATCGAGGCCATGACGCTGGCCTCCAAAATCGTGGTCATGAAGGGCGGGGTGATCCAGCAAATGGGCACGCCGTCGCAGATATATAACCGCCCCGAGAACCTGTTCGTCGCAGATTTCATGGGCTCGCCCGCGATGAACCTGATCCCGGCCAAGGCCGTCAAAAACGGTAAAGGTATGCGAATAGAGATCGAGCGCCCCGAAGGTGGCCCGCTGATCCTCAACGATGCCGCGAATCCTGACCTGCCAGAGAACGTGATTTTGGGCCTGCGCCCCGAAGACATCGCCGAGGCCGGATTTCGCGCGGGCAAACAGGTGCAAACCGCCCATTGTCTGGTTGAAATCGTCGAGCCTGCGGGGGCGGACACTTATGTAATGTCCGATCTTGGCGGCAAAAAAGTCACCGCGCGTTTTCATGCCGAGACCAAGGCCGAACCGGGTGCGACGCTGGAATTTGCATTTGACCTTGGCAAGGTGTCCTATTTTGCTCCAAATACGGGCCAACGACTGAACTGACCCGGCTGTAACGCATCGCCGCCAGAAAAGAGGCCTCCATGACGTTTCTCGTGGCCGACGTGGGCGGCACCAACACCCGGCTGGCCTTGGCCGATGATCAGGGTCTAATGTCAGAGAGCATTGGGCATTTCGTGAATGCGGATCACCGCTCGTTTTCCGAGGTGGTGGAGGCGTTTTTGACCGGTCAGAAGCATGGCACTATCTCTGCCTGTTGTGTCGCGATGGCCGGGCCGGTGACTGCCGGGCAAGCGCGGCTTACCAATCTTGACTGGCATATCTCGCTTGCGGAATTGCGGCGGATTACTGACACTAAAAACGCGATCCTGATGAACGACCTGACCGCTTTGGGGTACAGCTTACCCCAGCTTAACTCCTCTGGGTTGATGCAGATTTCGCACCCCCAAACCGATGTCTACCGCAACGGGCAGTCGCTGATCGTCGGAATTGGAACCGGTTTTAATGTGTGCCCTGTGAAGGTCGAGCAGGGGAGGGGGCCGAGCTGTCTGGCCGCTGAACTTGGGCATGCCGGTTTGCCGCTTAGTCTGATTGCCCTGCTTGAGGAAAGGTTTCCGGGTAAAGCGCGTTCTTTTCGCACCGTTGAGGAT
>JAADIJ010000061.1 GCA_013151335.1 Alphaproteobacteria bacterium
AAGTTCAGTGGCCTGAACCCAGAAGCATACCTCGCCGACGTTTTTGCCCGAATCCAAGATCACAAAATCAACCGGATCGACGAACTGCTGCCCTGGAACTGGGTGGCGAAAAGCAATCAGACAGCCATCGCGGCCTGAAGCGCGGTCTTTACCGGCTGCTTACCTTGGATCGGGGGAATTATAGCAAGGTTGAGATACATAAGGGCGTAGGTCACCTGTGTTCTAACGGGGTGCTGGCTGTGGGCAGGCGAGAACGATAAATGACAAGTCGACCAGTCGGATCATGCGGGAATCAAAAGTGATTACGCCAGTGATGAATGCTTCGCTCCCCTCATAAGTTACTTCCGGCGTGGGTTTGATAGCGTCGTCCTCTATGCTAAGGATTTCGGAGACTTCATCGACAAGCAGACCAATTGTTTGTGAGTCTACTTGTACGATAATGATAACATTATCCACGGTGGGGTTCTGGGATTTCAACCCTAGTCTGACGCTAAAATCGAGTATTGGTACGACGGATCCTCGTAAATTAATTACTCCCAATACTGAATCTGGAGCTTGCGGTAAGGTCGTTACTGGAGTCCAGCCTCTGATCTCGCGCACGGACATGATATCAACGCAGTATTCCTGATCCGCAACGCGAAACGCAACAAAATTGGGTTCGTTCGACTGACTTGTTTGGGTCGCTTGCTGCATATTATTATCCGTTCGCTATCTGTCTGGAATCTGTGGTCACTGCGTTACGGTGGCCGATAAATAGTCTGTCATTGGGATCAAGTATTAGCGCGATGCGACCATCGCCGAGGATTGTTGCTGCTGCGGCCCCGGCCACTTCGCCGTAGTTTTCTTCCAACGCTTTGATGACAAGTTGGCGCTGGTCATGGATGGCATCCACGAGGACAGCAAACTGTACGCCCAAATCCGACTCAAGCAGTATCAACACGCATTTGGTTAGATTTTCGAGTGGCGGTCTGAAGCCAAGTATGTTGCCCAGATCAACTACCGGGATAACGGTATCGCGAATGAAGATTACATCCTGATGGCCGATTGAGTGGAAATTATTAGTGTTTGGGAGAAGTGTTTCGATGATTGCGGCGATTGGAATGACTAGTTTTTGTTGCGCGACTTCGACGACCATTCCGTCTAGGACGGCAAGCGTTAACGGAAGGCTGATGCTGAATGTAGAGCCGAGGCCCGGCTCCGAGTTGATCGAAATGCGGCCACCAAGAGCGCGAATCGCGCTGCGGACAACATCCATGCCTACCCCGCGTCCGGAAAGGTTCGAAATTTCTGTGACGGTTGAAAAGCCGGGAAGAAATAACAATGCGTCGGTTTCTTCTGGTGACAGGTTATCATTTTGAGAAATGAGGTTTTTTCGAATAGCTGTTTCAAGAACGCGCGCTCTATTGATGCCGGCACCATCGTCGGAGACGTCAATGACTACCCTGCCGGATCTATGCGCTGCAGCTAAGTGGATGATCCCTTTGGTCGGCTTGCCGGAAATTTGTCGTTGCTCGGGTGTTTCAAGCCCGTGGTCGACCGCGTTTCTGACCATATGTGTCAGAGGGTCTGCGAGTCTTTCGAGCACGGTTTTATCAACTTCCGTTAACTCGCCAGAAATTTCGAGATGCACGTCCTTACCCGTTGCAGCAGAGGCTTCACGTACGATTCTCGCCATACGCTGGAACAGGGACTTTACCGGCTGTGCGCGGATCGCCATTACGCTGTCCTGAACGTCTCGTGTCAGGGTTTTGAGCTCGTCAAGCCCGGTGACAAAATCCGAGTCTGCGGAAAGCTCGGAGTCCAAGTGGCATTGTGAGAGCATGGCCTGATTTACGACCAGTTCTCCGATCAAGTTAATTAGCTTGTCTATGCGTTCTACGTCGACCCGAACCGTTGCAGGCGCCCCGGCTGTCTTACTGTCACTTGATCTGTTTGCGCGAGAGGCGTCGCGTGCTGGCGCTGGCGCTCTGGTTGGCGGTATTTGTTCCAACTCGTCGCCATCTACATCGTGCTGCTGAGTGATGTTATCGTTTATCAGTTGAAGAGGTGGGTTGGATTCGGGAGGTGGGTCTTCTGGTGCGTTTGATGTGTCGTTGAGGGCATCCTGAGTACTTGATATTTTCAGATCACAGTCTTGTTCGACGAATTCAAACACATCTTGGATTTCTTCGATGCTGGCTGAAGAGCAAAGTTCGATCATCCAACTCAGGTAACATTTTTCAGGTTCGAGGATTTGAAAAGTAGGTAGTTGCGAGATATCGCAAATGATGGTCGCTTCTCCAAGGGTCGCCAGTTTGCGCAACAAGACAGCAGTTTCGTTGCCATTTTCAAACATCGAATCTTGGGGTTGGAACAGGATTTTGTAGGTGGTCTCCTCACTGGCAGTGTCCGAGAATAGCGGGTCATCGAATGCAAAGGCTAGAGGTTGAAATTCGGCTTCCTGCTCCCAGTTTGAATTGGGGGATGTTTCCGGCATTAAGGACACAAGCTTGGATATCAGATCACTGGTTCGGTGTGTTTCTATCGCGACGCCGCCTGCGGCAGCGGCAACGAGGTCACCTAGCAAGTCTGCGGATTTCCACAAAACATCCGCAAAGCTGCTCGGCTGGTCCAGTCGACCATTACGAATTTCATCCAATATGGTTTCGAACTCGTGGGCAAAGCTGACCAGATCGTCAAACCCAAAAGCACCGGCACCGCCTTTTATCGAATGAACTGCACGAAAAACGCTATTGATCGTCTCGCTGTCTGCGGTGTCATCATCAATTGCCGTCAGACCTTCTTGCAGCGATTCAAGTAGTTCTTCGCATTCTTGAAAGAAGGTGTCGCGTATGCTGTCACGGTTGCTCATAAATTGGGACCCTATGCAACGACGCGTTCAATTGCCGAAATCAACTTGGTCTGATCAAACGGCTTTACGATCCATCCGGTTGCTCCCACCGAGCGGGCGCGTTCTTTTAATGAGTTAGCGCTTTCTGTAGTCAGGACCAGAATTGGGACGGTGCGGTGGACCGCATCCTTTCGGACCTGTTCTATGAAACCAAACCCATCAAGTCTTGGCATGTTAATGTCAGTGATGATCACGTTTGGCTGGACGTCATGTAGCTTTTCAAGCCCGTCTTGACCGTCATCGGCAACTTCGACCGAAAAGCCAGCGTCGCTCAGCGCATAATAGAGCATATCCCTCATAGTCCGGGAGTCGTCCACGGCCAGTATTTTCTTTTTCATGACTTACCTTCCGGGATAAAATTCCCCAATTGACCGATACCGAGCTGATTGAGACCCTGACTGAATTCGTCAGATGGCTCGACCACCTCAAAAGATGTCCCTGATATATCCCAACTTGCTGCCGCCGAGATCAGAATTTGGGCACAATGTGTTCCCACAAATCTGGTGGCTGACGCGTTGATTTTGACGGGAACCTGACCAATGCCATCAAGTTCTGCCTTCAGTTCAGCGGCCTCGATCAGGTCCAGAGAATGGGCCAGATTAACAACCTGACTATCTATTACTTCATCCATTGTTGCCCTCTCCTGAAAATATAGGCAGGCCAACGAATTCGAGTTCCATTTTTCACCAAGCCAAACCTCCTGATAGTCGGGGCGTTACGGGTTTTCCTGAGGCGGGGACCAAAGGATTCTCGAAAATATTGATCCGATAGTGTTAATATTCTCTTGAAGGCTGACTTTTTTTGTAGAAACCTTGATTATTGGCCCGTGACGCCGCCACATCTACGGATATAGGCCGCGTGGCCGACTTGACGGATATTGGTAAACACGGATAGAAAGCCACAGGTAGCGGCCTTATATCTCCGACATAAGCCGTTGTTGTTGATGGGATTTACTCAAGGTAACGCTTAAATCGATCAAGCTATCTAACGAGTGGCAGGCGTGGAAACTGGTCACATATGGCAGGATTGTGCGCACCCCAGCGGCCTTGGGAGAAAATGCGTCAAATCTTAGCAATGGGTTGAGCCAGATCAGGTGTTTGCTCGACAGCGACAGTCGTTCTATTTCCGTTTCGAGTTGCGCGAGGTCGCCGCGTTCAAGGCCGTCTGTGATCAATAGCACTGTCGCCGCGTGGCCCAGAACCCGCCTAGACCAGTCCTTGTTAAACCTCGCCAGCGAGGCGCCGATGCGTGTGCCGCCTTGCCAATCAGAGGCGTCTTGGCCGACAGAATTCAGCGCCTGATCCACGTCTTTTGCCCCAAGCGCGCGCGAGATATTTGTAAGCTCGGTGCCAAAGGTAAAGCTGCTGATATGGCGCCAACGGGAGTTTGGCGACCACATTAAACTGTGGATAAAATGCATCATCATGCGCGAATAGACCGACATCGAGCCGGAAATATCGCATAAAACCACCAGATCGGGGAGGCGCGTGCGCGGGGCGTTTCGTGCCAGGCGTTCGATCTCGCCACCTTTGCGCAGGCTGCGGCGCAGGGTGGCGCGAATGTCCGGTCTGCCTGCCGAGGAGGTGGGGGCGAAACGCCGGGTTTTGATCGGTGCGATCCCCAGATCGAGGCTGTGGATTGCGCGCGCGGCCTCGGCCAACTCGGCCGCACTCATCTGCTCAAAATCCTGCTTGCGAAACACTTCATTGGCAGAGCTGCTGAGGCGGGCGTCCATCTCCAGAACTTCGCGTTCGGGAGCGGCGCGCACGTTCTCTGTCGGATCGGTTAACGCGTCAAACGCGCGCCGTTCGGCGGGTTTTGGCGGGGGCGGGGCGGCGTCTAATGCCTGCAAAAGCGGCGACATCATGCGGATCATCCGCTCCAGAAACTCAGGGTCACGCCAGAACAATCCGAACACCTGATGAAAGGTTTCCAACTGCTCGGGGCGAGTGATCAGGCAGGCGCGTAGCGTGTAATAAAAGTCGTGCTTGCTGGTGAAACCGGCGGCTTTGACCGCACGAATAGCAGTTGCGACCTGCGCCGTTCCCACTCGAACGCCGGCTTTTCGCAAGGCGCGGGTGAAATAGGTGATGTTTTCGACCAACCGGCCCGTGATCTGGGTCTGGTCTGGCGCGCGCACCGCTCAGAGAGCCGCTTGCGCGTCGGCCAGATTATCGCGCGCATCGGCCAATATCCGCGCCGCCTCTGATCCGGCGATTTTGGCGATGTCGTCTTGATATTTCAGCACCGCCCCCAACGTGTCGGTAATCATTTCCGGCGACAACGCCACCGCATCCAGTGCGATCAGGCTTTGCGCCCAGTCGATGGTTTCGGCCACGCCGGGGTTCTTGAACAAATCCTCGCCGCGCAGGGCCTGAACGAACGCCACCACCTCGTCGGTGAGCGCTTTGGTGCAGTCAGGAACCCGCGCGCGCAGGATTGCGACCTCGCGCTCAAACGAGGGGTAATCGACCCAGTGATAAAGACAGCGCCGCTTGAGCGCGTCATGCACTTCGCGGGTGCGATTGGAGGTGAGGATCACGATCGGCGGGGTCTCGGCCTTGATGGTGCCAAGCTCGGGGATGGTGACCTGAAAATCCGAGAGCGCCTCCAGCAAAAACGCCTCAAACGGCTCGTCGGTGCGGTCCACCTCGTCGATGAGCAGGACCGGAGGGCCTTCGGGATGTGGCTCCATCGCTTCCAAAAGCGGGCGGCGGATCAGAAACTCATCGCTGAACAACTCCTGTTGCAGCGCCTTTCGCGTCACCCCGCCCGTGGCCCCGCCCGTCGCCTCTGCCGTGCGAATAGCGATCATTTGCGCGGTGAAGTTCCACTCGTAAATCGCAGAAGCCGCATCAAGCCCCTCGTAGCATTGCAAGCGGATCAACCGGCGCCCCAGTGCGCTTGCCAGAGCCTTGGCGATCTCGGTTTTACCAACCCCGGCCTCGCCCTCTAAAAACAATGGCTTGCCCAATGTTAGCGCCAGAAATCCGACCGTGGCCAAATCGCGACCACAGATGTAATCCTGCGCGGTCAGCAAGCTTTGTGTTTCGTCAATACTGGTGGGCAATTGCTGCATCGGGGGCTTTCGCGAAAGGGTCGTTCAGGTTCATTTATACCGAGGGTTTCGCGCCTGTCCATGCAATCAACCGATCTTGCCGAGCAAGCCTGCGCGATCTATGCTCGGCCGCAAACAGCGCGTGTGCCATGATGTCTCTTAGAACCAACCAAGCAAGCCCGATCAAAGACCCGATTTCTGCCCTCGTGCAGGGGAAATCAGGCGGAGCTTTGGCGCTGATCATTCGAGTGGACGGCCCGTCTTACCGGCCGCTTGGCGCGATGATGGCGATATTTGCCGATGGAACCCGCGTCGGCACCCTGTCCTCGGGCTGCATTGAATCCGATCTGGTTTTGCACGCGAAAAAGGCCCTCAAATCCGGCGAGAGCGCGCGGCTTCTTTACGGGCTCGGCTCGCCGTTTATCGATATTCAACTGCCTTGCGGTGGCGGGTTGGAGATATTGATCCTGCCCAATCCCGACACCGAAATCTTGCGCGAAATCGATGACCTCCGCTTGGCGCGCCAGCCGTCAACCCTGTCTATTGATCTGGTTTCAGGCGAGGTGCAGGCTCTGAGTACCGGGCAAACCGGCCTATCCGGCACGCGGTTTTTGATCCGTATCCAGCCGGAAACCAGCTTTTACGTTTTTGGCAAAGGGCCGGAGGCCAGCACGTTTTCAAGCCTCGTTCAGGCTTCGGGTTTTCCCAATCTGCTGCTCTCGCCCGACCGCGAGACGCTGGAGTTTGGCGCGCAGGCCGGTTGCGAGACGCGGCATTTGACCTCTGCCAAGTTCCCCAGCGATATACTGCCGGACCCTTGGTCGGCGGTGATTTTGTTCTTCCACGATCACGAATGGGAGCCGCCGATCCTCAAAAATGCCCTTGCCACCAAGGCGTTTTACATCGGTGCACAAGGCAGCCAGCGCGCACGCGACCTTCGGCTTGAGGCCCTGCGCCAGATGGGGGCCACCGGACTTGAGCGCCTGCGCGGCCCCATCGGCCTGATCCCGTCAGTCCGCGATGCCCGGATGCTGGCCGTCAGCGTGCTGGCCGAGATATTAGACACATCACGGCGCGTCTAAATCCGGCCCATCGCGCCACAACGACCGACTGCGGCCATTGGTTGCATCTTTTGTGAAAACGCGCGGTTTGGCCTTGCCGCGCACGCGCGCGCCTCTATACCAGCGCATGTGCAGACCACGAGCGCCTGTCGATGGTCTGAAAAGCCTGAAAATCGGGCCTGACTCTTGGAGGACCGCTGCTTGTCTGACTTCACCAAAATCCTGATCGCAAACCGGGGCGAGATCGCCATCCGTATCATGCGCGCCGCCAATGAAATGGGCAAGAAAACCGTCGCGGTTTACGCCGAAGAGGACAAGTTGGGCCTCCACCGTTTCAAGGCTGACGAGGCTTATCTGATTGGCGCAGGTCTCGGCCCGGTCGCCGCCTATCTGGCGATTGACGAGATCATCCGCGTAGCCAAAATGGCCGGAGCAGACGCGATCCATCCGGGCTATGGCCTGCTCAGCGAGAACCCCGATTTCGTCGATGCCTGCGAGGCCGCCGACATCACCTTTATCGGCCCCAAAGCCCAAACCATGCGCGCCCTTGGCGACAAGGCCAGCGCGCGCCGGGTGGCGATGGCGGCGGGCGTTCCTGTGGTGCCCGCGACCGAGGTTCTGGGCGAGGATATGGACGAGGTGCAACGCCACGCCGACAAGCTCGGCTATCCCTTGATGCTCAAGGCCAGTTGGGGTGGCGGCGGGCGCGGGATGCGGCCTATTTTCAGCGCAAGCGAAGTTCGCGAAAAGGTGCTTGAGGGTCGGCGCGAGGCCGAGGCCGCATTTGGCAATGGCGAGGGTTATCTGGAGCGTCTGGTCACCCGTGCGCGCCATGTAGAAGTGCAAATTCTTGGTGATTCCCACGGCGAGATTTATCATCTGTTTGAGCGTGATTGCTCGGTTCAACGCCGCAATCAAAAGGTGGTGGAGCGCGCGCCTGCGCCCTATCTAAGCGACGAACAACGCGTTGAGATCTGCGCGCTGGGCCGCAAAATCTGCGCCCATGTGGGCTATGAAAACGCCGGCACGGTCGAGTTCCTGATGGATATGGACACGAGTGCGTTTTATTTTATCGAGGTAAACCCGCGCGTGCAGGTCGAGCATACCGTGACCGAGGAGGTTACCGGAATTGATATCGTGCGCGCCCAAATCCTCATCGCCGAGGGGGCAACATTGGCGGCGGCGACCGGCGCGGCCAGTCAGCAAGACGTGCGCCTGCATGGTCACGCGCTGCAATGTCGGGTGACGACGGAAGATCCACAGAACAACTTTATACCGGACTATGGCCGCATCACCGCTTACCGCAGCGCGACCGGCATGGGGATCAGGCTTGATGGCGGCACGGCTTATTCCGGCGCGGTGATCACGCGTTATTACGACAGTTTGCTGGAGAAAGTGACCGCGTGGGCCCCCACCCCGAGCGAGGCGATTGCGCGCATGGATCGGGCCTTGCGCGAGTTTCGTATTCGTGGTGTTTCCACCAATATCGCCTTTGTCGAGAACCTGCTGAAGCATCCGGTTTTCCTCAGCAACGAGTATTCGACCACGTTTATCGACAAAACTCCCGAGCTGTTTAACTTTCGCAAGCGGCGCGATCGCGCGACCAAAATCCTGACCTATATCGCCGATATTTCCGTCAACGGTCATCCCGAGACCGAAGGTCGCGCCAAGCCTGACGCATCCGCGCGTGCGCCAATCGCTCCGGCGTTGAAATCCGAGGCTCCGGCCCATGGCACAGGTGATTTACTGCGCGAACAAGGTGCGCAGGCGGTTGCCGACTGGATGGCGGCGCAAACCGAGGTGCTGATCACCGATACCTCCATGCGCGATGGTCACCAGTCGCTGTTGGCCACCAGAATGCGCTCTTATGATATGGTCGAGGTGGCGCCTGTTTATGCCCATAATCTGTCGCAGCTTTTCAGCGTTGAATGCTGGGGCGGGGCGACATTTGATGTGGCCTACAGGTTCTTGCAGGAATGTCCGTGGCAGCGCCTGCGCGACTTGCGAGCCGCCATGCCCAACATCATGACGCAGATGCTTTTGCGCGCCAGCAACGGGGTTGGCTACACCAATTATCCCGACAACGTGGTGCAGTTTTTCGTGCGCCAAGCCGCCGAAACCGGGGTCGATGTGTTTCGGGTGTTTGACAGCCTCAACTGGGTTGAAAACATGCGCGTGGCCATGGATGCGGTGATCGAAAGCGGCAAGGTCTGCGAGGGCTCTATCTGTTACACCGGCGATATTCTCAATCCCGACCGCGCCAAATACGACCTCAAATATTACGTCGCGATGGGGCAGGAGTTGCGCAAGGCGGGCGCGCATATTCTCGGCCTCAAGGACATGGCAGGCTTGCTGAAACCGGCAGCGGCGCGGGTGCTTATCAAAGCGCTGAAAGAAGAGGTCGGCCTGCCGATCCATTTTCACACCCACGACACCAGCGGGTTGGCGGCGGCAACGGTGTTGGCCGCTTGCGACGCCGGTGTGGACGCGGTTGACGCGGCGATGGATGCGATGTCGGGCGGCACCTCGCAGCCTTGCCTTGGCTCGATTGTTCAGGCGCTGGAGCACACACCGCGCGCGAGCGGGCTTGATATCGGTTCTATCCGCGAGGTCTCTGACTATTGGGAGAGCGTTCGCGGCCAATATGCCGCCTTTGAAAGTGGCATGGATGCGCCCGCCTCGGAGGTTTATCTGCACGAGATGCCCGGCGGCCAGTTCACCAATCTCAAAGCCCAAGCCCGCTCGCTTGGATTGGAGGAGCGCTGGCACGAGGTCGCCCAGACCTATCAGGACGTTAACCAGATGTTCGGTGATATCGTCAAAGTGACGCCCAGCTCCAAAGTGGTGGGCGACATGGCGCTGATGATGGTGTCCCAAGGCCTCAGCCGCGCCGAGGTTGAAGACCCCGAGATTGACGTGGCGTTCCCGGACTCCGTCGTTGACATGATGCGCGGCAATCTCGGCCAACCTCCGGGGGGCTTTCCGCCTGAGTTTATTAAGAAAGTGCTGAAAGGGGATGCGCCAAATACCGAGCGTCCGGGCAAGCACCTGCCTGCCGAGGATATCGAGGCCACACGCGCGCAGGTCACCGCCGAGCTTGAAGGGCTGGCGCTCGATGACGAGGATCTGAACGGTTATTTGATGTATCCGAAGGTGTTTCTGGATTACATGGGCCGCCATCGGATTTACGGCCCCGTGCGCAGCCTGCCGACGCCCACGTTCTTTTATGGCATGAAACCGGGCGAAGAAATCGCCGCCGAGATCGACCCCGGCAAGACGCTGGAAATCCGTCTGCTGGCGGTGGGCGAAACCAATGAAGAGGGCGAGGCCAAGGTGTTTTTCGAGCTCAACGGCCAACCCCGCGTCATTCGCGTGGCCAACCGCAAAGTGCGCGCAGTCGCCGCCAAACGCGCCAAGGCCGAGGCGGGCAATCCCGACCAGATCGGCGCCCCCATGCCCGGCGTGGTGGCTGCTGTTGCCGCGATTATCGACCAAAAGGTTAAGGCCGGTGATCTGCTTTTGACCATCGAGGCCATGAAGATGGAGACGGGGATACATGCCGAACACGACGCCGTTGTGAAGGCCGTCCATATCCGCGCGGGCGACCAAATCGACGCCAAGGATTTGCTGATCGAGCTGGAATAGCGCGGGGAGGATTTTCGGGCCGGATTGCGCAATGATATAAATGGATGCGCGGTTGGCCCGTGCTGTGACGGATACGAAATCCGTATCACAATAAATGCTCGTTCGAGGTTTCATTCACTCCCTCAAATCCTCCGCCCGGCGGAAACGCCGGGTCGCGCCGGACCCCTTGGGAATTGCGAAGCAAATCCACGAGAGGCCTTCCACCACGCAAGAGCAGCGCGCGCTCTTGAAGGTAGGTTTTGACCGCCTCAAACAGCGCCTCGGTCAGGCAATCCCGGATCTCAGAGAGATTTGCGCATTTTCAATTCTGTTCGGTCGATCCTTTGAAAGCCTGTTCAACGATATTTTTGATGAGGTCAAAGCGCATATGAGCGCCAGCTTTGAAACCATGCCCGAGGGGCCGGAAATCAGAGGCGGCAACTTTGAGCGGCAAAGCAGCCTCAACCGGCTCTATGAGCGCCTGAACGATTATAGTTTTGAGGATTATGACGTATGAGGACCACAGGATCATTGCCGTTGCAGCGGCCACAGGGCGGATCGGCTGCGTTCTGCTCGTCGGCACGACGGTCACGCAATGCAGGCTGTTGTTCGCTGGAAAAGCGACAATTTCGATGGCGCGTGAAGTTTATGACATTACTGATCCAGTGGACAGGCAGATGCGTCTGTTTTGACCACCAAACCCGCCGGGAAATCGGCGGGTTTTCATTTGTTTTTTAGACTTGATATGATTCCACTGATAGATATGCAATTATCCAAAATAGTCTGATTTGTCCTCATAAAGGCCGATCATTCGTGGGGCAAATTGTGGGGCTTGTTCAGGTCAATTTACGGTAACTTATTGAAATTTATATGAAAACCAGCACAAAATGGCAGTCCCTAGGGGAGTTGAACCCCTCTTTTCAGGTTGAAAACCTGACGTCCTAACCGATAGACGAAGGGACCGCACTGTTTGTGGAGCGGTTGATACTCATTGGAGCCTTCTGGCGCAAGAGGGTATTTCGCCTTTTATCAGTTCGCCTCGCCTATCAGGCTCGCATCTTCCAGCCGAAGTTTAGGTTTTTTGCGCCCCCCCCAACTGTCGATTTCAAGGCGACCGACCACATTGAAGATCGCACCGGCATGGTTTTGAAGCAAATCGCCAAGCGGTCCATCAAAAGCGCGAAACGCGATGGCGTCGATCCGTGCGCCATCGGCGTCTTCAAACGCGAGGCGCAGGTGGTTCTCGCCCGCCCGTTTGGCAAATGCCACCCGAACAGATGGCAGAGCGAACCGCGGTGCAGGCGCGCCCGCCCCGAATGGTCCGGCGCTTTCGAGGGTTTCGATCAGCTCAATGGTGATGGCTTTTGGCGACAGCAGAGAGGTTATAAATAATTCTGCCGGACCGATCTCAGCGGATCCCTGATCCGCCAACAATTCGGTCAGCCGCGCCATAGCCGGTTCAAGCTGCGCCCGTGTCAGGCTGAGACCTGCGGCCATTTTATGCCCGCCGCCTTTCTCGATCAGACCCTCGGCGGCAAGTGTTGTGATCGATGCGCCAAGATCGACCCCGGTAACCGAGCGCCCCGACCCTTTGCCGCCGCCCTCGTCAAAGCCGATGACCACGGCCGGGCGGTTGGCCAGTTCTTTCAGGCGCGCGGCGACGATGCCGACCACTCCGGGGTGCCAGCCCTCGTCGGCGGCCCAGACCAGAGGGGCGCTCAGTCCGCGCGCTTGTGCCTGATCGAGCGCTTTGAGGCGAACCTGTTCTTCGACTTCGCGCCGCTCACGGTTTAATTGGTCGAGCTTTTCCGCCAGCGCGCCGGCAACATGGCGATCATCGGTCGACAGCAGGCGCGCGCCAAGATCAGCCTTGCCGATCCGCCCGCCTGCATTGATCCGCGGTCCCAGCAAAAAACCCAGATGGTAGGTGTTGGGTGCTGCATCCAGTTTCGCGATGTCACAAAGCGCCGTCAGCCCGACCCGCTGTCGCCGTGCCATAATGCTCAGCCCCTGCCGCACGAATGCCCGGTTCAACCCGACAAGAGGTGCCACATCCGCAACCGTCGCCAGTGCCACAAGATCAAGCAGCTCCATGAGGTCAGGCGGGGTTGCGCCAGCTTTGCGCATGAGCCGATTTGTGGCAACCAACAGCATGAAAACCACACCGGCCGCGCAAAGATACTCAAGCCCGGCGCTTTCGTCCTGTCGGTTCGGGTTCACCACGGCTAGCGCTGCGGGCAGGGTCTCGCCGCCTTGATGGTGGTCAAGAACGATAACTTCGGCGAGGTGCGCGGCGGCGATGGGTTCAAAAGAAAGGGTGCCGCAATCAACGCAAATGATCAGGTTGTGATGCTTGGCAAGCTCGCGCATCGCAGCCTCGTTCGGGCCGTACCCCTCGCTGATACGATCCGGTACATATAACGTCGCCTGCATGCCAACGCGCGAAAACCAGTTCATGAGCAGAGCCGCCGAAGAGCCGCCATCGACATCGTAATCCGCGAATATCGCGACTTTTTCCCCGTCTCGCACGGCAGTTGCCAAACGATCAGCGGCAATGTCCATATCCTTTAGGGACGAGGGGTCAGGCATCAGCTCCCGTAACGACGGGGTCAGAAAAGCTGTGACAGCCTCCGCGTTGACGCCGCGTTGTGCCAGCAACTGGCAGAGCGCGATCGGCAGGCCGGTTTGCTGGGCCAAGGCCTGCGCGTGTCGGTCTTGCTCAGCGTTCGGGCCGACCCATTTTCGGTTCGTCGCCGAACACTCAACACCGAGGAAATTTTGCATAGAAGATTATCCCAAACCCAAACTTGCTCGATCCATATTTATCGGCAATGCCGTCCAAATCACAGGGTTGTTTTGTGATCGCGACCAAAGCGTCAAACGTCCTCGATGCGGATAGCTACCGGCTCGTCAAGGGTGACGCCCGTGTCGCTTATACCCTGCAAGGCGTGGTTAAGTTCGGCGCGCGTGGTTTTATGGGTGACCATCAAAACCGGCGCGGCGGTATTTTCATGACCATATTGCCGCATCCGGTCGATGGAAACACCGGCATCGGCGAGTGCTCGGGTTATTTTTGCAAGCGCGCCGGGGGCGTCTTTTAGGGTTAGGCGCAGGTAAAATGCGGCCGCCGCTGAAACTTGTGCGGCCTGAATATCCTTAAGGCTGCTTGCCGGTTGACCAAAGGTAAATCGGCGAAATCCACGCGCGATATCAATGACATCACTCATGACGGCGGAGGTGGTTGGACCTTCGCCCGCGCCAGCTCCGCGCAGCACGACCCGGCCCACGGCATCCCCCTCCAGTACCACCATATTGGCGGCATTTTCGAGTTGGCCGAGCGCCGAGCTTGCGGGGACGAGGCAGGGCTGCATCCGCTGTTCAAGCCCGCGACCAGTTATCTGAGCAACACCTAACAGCTTGATTCGAAAGCCCATATCACGGGCCTGTTCAATATCCGTGATGGATATGCGCTGAATACCCTCCAGTTCGACGCCCGAAAAATTTACCTTCGTGCCAAATGAAATTGCTGACAGCAGGGCCAATTTATGACCCGCGTCAATGCCGCCAACATCAAGATTCGGATCAGCCTCAAGATATCCCAAAGCCTGCGCATCGGCAAAAACCTCGTTATAGGAGACGCCTTCGTTCTCCATTCGGGTCAGAATATAATTGCAGGTTCCGTTCATGACACCCATGACCCGCGATATCTGGTTGCCGGCCAGACCCTCGGTCAGCGCCTTGATGACGGGAATACCTCCGGCGACTGCCGCTTCAAATCTAAGCTCGACATGTGCGCGTTCCGCTTTTTCAGCCAAGCTTTGACCGTGGATGGCAAGCATCGCCTTATTTGCGGTCACCACATGTTTTCCCGCGTTAAGTGCTGCATCGACGGCGGCTTTGGCAGGGCCATCCTCGCCGCCAATAAGCTCGACGAAAACATCAATATCGTCACGGCAGGCCAATGAAATGGGGTCGTCCTCAAAGGTAAATCCGGATAAATCCACGCCCCGGTCTTTGGTACGGGACCTTGCGGATACCGCTATCATTTCGATTTTGCGACCCGCGCGGGCAGACAGCAAATCTGAGTGCGAGGCTAACATTCGAATGACGCCGACGCCGACGGTTCCTAATCCGGCCAGTCCGAGACGCAAAGGGGTTGGCATGGGCGGGCTCCGTCTGTCAGAAAACATTCGCCGTCCTGTTAGCGGGAATTGCTGCCCGGTGCAATGTCATGGCTGAAGTTGAGAGACGGCTTGTTGCAAGCGTAGGCGTTCATATCCCTGAACGACAGGGCGCCGAAGCAGTTTGGCACGGTTTCTTAGTCTGATAGCACGCGACTGCAAGGAGTTAAGTCCGGCAAGGGTTTGGCTCAGATTTGAGGTATTTTCACGTGTCAGGACTGCTTCCATGGGCAAAAACCTCTGCCATTGGGCATCTTGAGCGGTCGAAGAATAGCTGGGCCGTATATCTGGAAATCCCGACACGGCACATCCGGTTAGGACGGATGCCAACAGGAACAGACCTGCGATGGGTCGAATATTCGTCATCAACGGAACACTTCTGGCAAGCCCCGACCGGCAGATGATCGGTGCTGCATCTTAGGTCAGATTGGGCTGAGTCGCCAAGGTGGCAATAGAAAATACTTATCCACACTCTGGGAATTGAACGCCTGTTCAGTTAATGTCACGGTAAAGGAGCAAAAAAGATGGCGCGTAAATCGGGCTCATATTCTGAAATTACCGGCCCGAAGGTAAAGGGGGCCGCTCTTAAGTTGTTTGCCGAATACGGCTACGCGGCGGTTTCGATGCGCCAAATAGCCAGAGAAGTTCAAGTACAGGTTGGCACACTTTATCTATATACATCGAACAAGCAGAACCTGCTGTTTGATCTGTTGCAAGATCACATGACGCAACTTTTGGCCGCTTTGAAGAAATCCCAGCAACCAAAACCGCCGACAGAACAGTTGCGCGAGTTTTGCCGGTTCCATATTTTTTATCATCTGGACCGAGCGGACGCGGTATTTATCTCTTATATGGAGTTGCGAAATCTTAACGACGAAAATTTCCGTCTCATAGAGAACTTGCGCCGCGAGTATGAAAACCAGCTCGAGGTAATTCTTTCTGCAGGTCAAAGCGAAGGCGTGTTTGCCGTTGAGGATACAAAAATTACCACACTCGCTCTTATCGCCATGCTTACCGGGGTGACTACTTGGTACCGCCAAGATGGCCGGTTGAGCCGAGATCATATTGAACAAGTATACTGGGAGATGATCAAAAAACTGGTGGGCGTTTAGGCGGCGTTGGCCGTTTGGACCCGCGCACGATCATGCAGAGTCCGAAGATCGTTCAGTGCAATGTGACTAACCCCGCGAAGTGACCCAGCCATAACTGCAAAAGGCGCTGCCGGATGGCCAAGGTCGCTTAATACCAGCATCGCGCCGGGGAACTTGTCGTTTCGCGTATAAAATCCGGGGACAGCGAGGACTGACATGCCAAGACCTGCCGCCGCGGCGACTCCCTTAGCACTATCGTCAATTGCGATAATTTCACTTGGGGCGAGGTCAAGCTTTTTCACCAATAGACGATAAGATTCAAGCGCCGTCGGGCGGTCAAGTTCCTCGGCTGAGGTCACGTATTCCAACCCGTCGATGAATTCCAATCCAAACCGATTAAACAGCAGAATTTCAAAATGCTCCCTTGGGCAGGTGGAGCAGATGGCAAGTTTTACTTGAGAGGTTACGAGTTCGCTTAACAGACGCGAAATTCCGGGTCGTAAGGGCGCTGCGCCGGCTTCCAGAAGGTCGCGATAAATTTCCTGCTGTCGTGCACAAATATGGCGAATTTTACCGGCGCATTCCATCTGCTGGAATGCCTCCGGGTGCCGCAACAGCGTAAAGAACTCAACCTCAGATCCGGCCAACGCATTGGCAATGATCTGGGCAAATATCGCGCGCCCCCACACCCAATCCAGCCCAAACTCAGCAAATGCCTGATTAAAGGCCGCTCGTTTCACGTCGGCGGTATCGGCCAACGTACCATCTACATCTAAAATAACCGCCTTCAGCAACATGAGAACCCCCTTGGTTTCCGTGAGAAGCCCTCATAGGCTGACATCTCAAGGTTAATTGTAGGTTACCAGCCGCAAATAATTTTTAGAAAGTATAAGTCTTCAACAAAAACAGTATGTTACAGTCCGGGATAAATTGGAAACCTACCACAAAGAGCGGCAACTTTTGCCTTGACGCGCGCTTCGACGGCTCCGTTTTCGTCCGCACCGTGGGTGGCCAATCCGTCGACGACTTCGACAATCAGCGCCCCGATTTCCGCGAATTCCACCGTGCCAAACCCACGTGTGGTTCCTGCAGGTGTTCCCAGTCGCACGCCCGATGTGATCGTCGGTTTCTCGGAATCAAACGGAATTCCGTTCTTGTTGCAGGTGATATTTGCACGCCCTAAAGCGGCCTCCGTTTGGTTGCCTTTCACCCCTTTTGGGCGCAGGTCAACCAGCATGAGGTGGGTGTCGGTGCCCCCCGTGACGATGTCCAGACCCCCTTTCATCAAGGCGCTTGCAAGCGCTTGCGCGTTCTTGATCACCTGCTGTTGATAGGTCTTAAACTCGGGCCGCAAAGCCTCGCCAAAAGCCACGGCCTTGGCGGCGATAACATGCATTAACGGCCCACCCTGAATGCCCGGAAAAATCGCAGAGTTTATTTTCTTAGCGATTCCTTCATCATTTGTGAGGATCATACCCCCACGAGGCCCGCGCAAGGTCTTATGAGTCGTCGTTGTTGCTACATGCGCGTGTGGGAACGGGCTTGGATGTTCGCCAGCCGCGACCAAACCGGCAAAATGAGCCATATCTACAAGGAGGTACGCCCCGACAAGATCAGCAATTTCCCGCATTTTGGCAAAATCAATCTGCCTTGGAATCGCCGAGCCGCCAGCGATCAGCAGTTTTGGTTTGTGTTCCAACGCCAGAGCCTCGACCTGATCATAGTCGATCAGGTTATCCTGTCGGCGTACACCGTACTGAACGGCATTAAACCATTTGCCCGATTGGTTTGGTGCCGCACCGTGGGTGAGATGGCCGCCGCTTGCCAAATTCATGCCCAGAATGGTGTCGCCGGGCTTGATCAGCGCTAGCATCACGCCTTGGTTGGCTTGGCTGCCAGAATTGGGCTGTACGTTGGCGAATTTGCAGGAGAATAGCTGAGTAGCCCGCTCAATGGCCAGATTTTCGGCCACATCAACATATTGGCAACCGCCATAATAGCGCCGTCCTGAATACCCTTCGGCGTATTTATTCGTCATGACGGAACCCTGCGCTTCCATCACGGCCCGGCTGACAATATTTTCGCTGGCGATCAGCTCAATTTCGCCGCCCTGACGACCGAGTTCGTTTCTGATAGCGCCCCAAAGAGCCGGGTCACGGCTGGATAAGGACTCGGTAAAAAATCCGGAGTCGCTAATGGAAGTAGACGTCATGACAAATGGTCCTCAAAAATAGGGATCGGGTACAGATTTTCGTGTTCCTACCTCACCCGCAAAACTTGCGAAACGCTGAAAACGACTAGGGCGACGATTTGCGCGGCAGGGGGTGCTCGGCTCAGACCACTGTAAACTGTCCCATCATGCCACCGTCTTCGTGCTCCAGTATGTGACAATGGTACATATATGGTCGAGCGGGGTCTGTGTAGTTTTCAAATTTCACCAGGATCCGAACGGTTTCTCCCGGATTAACAAGCACGGTATCTTTGAGGCCAGCCTCGTTTGCTGCGGGCGGAATGTTGCTGCGATCAAGGATGCGATATTGCGTGTTGTGGACGTGGAACGGATGGGCCATCGGACCGGCATTAAAGATTTCCCATATTTCGAACTGGCCTTTTGGAACCACATTGTTGATCACGGAAATGTCCATAGGCTTGCCGTTGATTGCAAAACTGTCTCCCCCCATCATGCCCATTCCAACCATTTCAAGCACGAAGCGCCGCTTCTTGGCGGCTTTAGGAGCGACGGGTGTCGGGAGGGACGTCAACTTAGCTGGTAGATCGGAAGATGTGGAGAGCTTGCCCTTGGCGCGCAACTCCAAAATATCGAAATTCGGGGTTTGGCCCCCCATCATTTTGGTCATTAGCCCGTAATTATCGGGGATTGATACTGATTTCAGAAAAACGGTCTCATTTTCAGATAGTTCTACGATGATTTCGGCGCGCTCCCCTGGCGCGAGGCGGAGATGACGCATAGAAACCGGCGCTTCCAGCAGACCACCATCACTGGCGATTTGTCTAAATTCGCGTTGGTCGGAAAACTCGAGCCCATAGATACTGGCATTGGCCCCATTCAGAAGCCGCAAGCGCACCAATCCGGAAACTACCTCAAGAAACGGCATTACCGTTCCGTTAACCACCGGAATATCGCCCTGCAATCCGAGCATCCGACTGCCCATAGAGGAGCTATAAGCCATGCCGCCAAGCTCGTCGAATAGACGATCCTGAAGCACCACGGGGATGTCGTCGACACCATAGGTCGAAGGCAGGTTCAAAGCATCAGAATTGTCATCGTCAATGATCACCATACCGGCAAGACCCTGCCACACTTGCTGTGCGGTTTGCCCAAGCATGTGTGCGTGAAACCACATGGTTGACGCATTCTCCAAAACCTTAAACTCTGGCGACCAAGTGGTTCCCGACTTGATGATTTGATGCGGGCCGCCATCGGCTTTTGCTGGTAGGTTGAAGCCATGCCAATGAAAAGTTGTGCTTTCTTTCAAGGTGTTAGTAACGTTCGCGCGAATAGTTTCACCCTTGCGGAACCTCAGGACCGGGCCGAGGTAATTGCCGTTAATACCGCGCGTTTTGGTGACCAGATCGGCAAAAAACGCGGTTTCTCCGTCTTGAACCTTCAGACTGAATTGCCGAACGCCGTCTAACATCTCGCCACGGTCAAGCGGCGGGATGGCCAATGGCTTCCGTGTACCAGAGATGTCGGCTGCAGACAGAGGCTTGGTTCGACTCAGATCGAAACCGACGGCGGTGGCGCTGACGATTGCGGCTCCTCCCAACAACAGAGCGCGCCGCGACGAAAATTTTGAAGAGGTCTGCATGAGCTGTTCCATCCATAAATTAGGCCGTAAGTTAGGCCGATAATAAGTGCTAGATGCAGCCCAATGAAGAAAAAACAAGGTGGCGGGGAATTTGCCGCAGCTTTGGTGGCAACCATCGCAACTGTGCCAGACCTTTGTGGGCACAGGCAAGTTTAGACTTGAACCATTCCGTCGCTCAGGCGAGGTTGGTCTAAAGTTTTAGGATGCAAACCCATGAGCGCAGGCAGCGAGCGAAAAATATGTTTCTTGGCGAGTGAGGCCGATGTTGCCCAGCAATCGGCAGGCCGTCTCAAGCATGTTTTCGGACAATCGACCAAAGAGCAGGCGGACGTGATTGTGGCGCTCGGTGGCGACGGATTTATGTTGTCGACCCTGCATGCGACCCAATCCCTGGACGTTCCGGTCTACGGAATGAACCGGGGAACAGTCGGGTTTTTGATGAATAATTTTGCCGAGGAGAACCTGATTTCGCGCCTCGATGTGGCGGAGGAGGCGACCCTTAATCCTTTGTGCATGGACGCGATTTGCGAGGATGGCCGTGAGGTTCAGGCGCTGGCGATTAACGAGGTTTCGCTTTTTCGCGCCGGACCGCAAGCGGCAAAATTGAGAATTTCGATTGATGGGCGCGTCAGGATGGAGGAGCTGGTTTGCGATGGTGCTATGCTCGCGACCCCTGCCGGCTCGACCGCCTATAACTACTCGGCCCATGGCCCGATTTTGCCGATTGGTGCGGGGGTTTTGGCGCTGACACCGGTAGCGGCCTTTCGCCCTCGGCGCTGGCGGGGCGCGATTTTGCCTCAGACAGCGAAAATCCGGTTTGATGTGTTAGAGCCGAAAAAACGCCCGGTTTCGGCGGTCGCTGACAGCAGGAACGCGCAAAATGTGGTTAGCGTGGAAATTCGCTGTCAGACCGATATTCGCCACCGGATTTTATTTGATCCGGGTCACGGCTTGGAAGAGCGGTTGATCCGCGAGCAATTCGCCTGATATTTCAACGATGTTTTAAGCGGTCTTAATCAGAGCCAAAGCTTCCGGCACGGCCCGCGCCTGCCGCGAATTTGCTCGCTCCGTCAACGCTGGTTTGAAGCGCGATGGCCGAGTTTTGCCATTCGCGACGCAAAGCACTTGCCAATTGCCGAGGAGGCATTTGCCCATTGTGATAATCCGCCAACATGCAAGCGCGCGGAAATTTCAGCAGGGATTTCGCAAGTGAAACGGCCGCTAAAAGCGCTTGGCCATCTTCGGTTACCTCGTTGACAAGACCAATTCTCAAAGCCTCGTCGGCATGTATGGCGCGCCCGGTCAGGATCAGTTCATTGGCCCGGCCCTGTCCAACAATCTGCGCCAATCTCACGGTTCCGCCATCAATTAACGGCACACCCCAGCGGCGGCAAAAGACCCCGAAAAACGCCGAGGCGGAGGCGATGCGCAGGCTGCACCACAGCGCTAATTCCATCCCGCCAGCAACGGCGGCACCTTCGATTGCGGCGATAACCGGCTTTGACAGCATCAGCCGGGCTGGGCCCATGGGGCTTGGGAGCGGGTCTTTGCACGGGTCTCGCCAATCGTCGGGAATATGGTATTTTTCCAACCATTTCTGGGGCGGACGCTGCGTTGCGACCTTAAGATCGAACCCCGCGCAAAAGGCAATGCTATCGCCTGTCAGGATCGCAATATCCGCGCCAGCATCGGTCTCAAACGCCAAGAAAGCCGCGAACAGTTGGTCCGAAGTTTCCGGGTCGACCGCGTTGCGCGCCTCGGGACGCTTGATGGCAATGGTCGTGATACGATCTTTGGTTGTGACGCTGATCGCCATGATACCCTCGCTATTTTATGATGTAATTCAAGCTGTTAAACGGGGCTCGAAATTCCGAGACCCTGGACGCGATGCTTTCCGGATCATCCCCAAGCAAGGCGTCGGCAACAAAACCGGCGATGGTTTCCACATGGGTTTCGTCCATTCCCCAACGCACGATTTCCGGCGTGCCGATGCGCAATCCGTTCATGTCGCTTGCGACCGGATCAATCGGCAAGCCGCTGCCGCAGGACAGAATATTGGCGCGTCGCAGCTTTTTGGCGGCGGTTTGTCCGCCTCCGAACGGGCTTGCGAGCAGGGCGAATTGATGGGAGGTGGTAGAGCCTTCGTTGCCCGAAAAAACTGCCAATCCGCGCGCGCTCAGGGCGTCTGATAGCGCGTGTGCGACCGAGACCATCTTGCTCGCATAATCCGAGCCATGGGCGCGCCAATCGAGCATGGTCAGGGCCAGCGCAGCTGATTTGGCGGCGTCAAAATTAGCCGTCATGCCGGGAAACGCGATGGCGTCAAGCCGCTCGGCGAGATCGGCTTGGTTGGTGACAATCAGGCCTCCTGCCGGTCCGCCGAGGCTTTTATAGGTGCTCATCGTCATCAGATGCGCGCCTTCATTTAGCGGATTGGCCCATGCGCCGCCCGCGATCATGCCGCATAAATGTGCCGCATCAAACAACACGCGCGCGCCGACCTGATCGGCGATCTCGCGGATTTCGGCGACCGGATGCTGAAACAAATTCAGGCTGCCGCCAACGGTTATCAGTTTGGGGCGCACCACATTTGCCAGCGCGCGGAGCTTTTCAAGATCAATGGTATAGCCATCGGCATTGACGGGCGCATCATGGATTGTCAGCCCGTAAAGACCCGCAACACCCTTGTCGTGATGGGTGACGTGACCGCCGATATCGGCGCTCGGCACAATGATGTGATCGCCCGGTTTGCAAATGGCCATGAAGCTGTAAAGATTGGCAATCGCGCCCGAGGGCACCCGGATTTCCGCGTATTTGGCCTGAAAAATCTCGGCGCAGAGTGTTGCCGCAATGATCTCGATCTGCTCAATGCCCTCCAGCCCCATCTCGTATTTGTCGCCCGGATATCCCAGCGACGGGCGCGACCCCAGCCCGCTTGAAAGCAGCGCCTCGGCTCTTGGGTTCATCACATTGGTTCCGGGATTGAGATTGAGGCAATCGCGCGTGTGGATGTCGCTGTTTTGCTGGGTCAGCGCGCTGATCCGCGCAGCGATTTCGGCGTTTTGCATCGCCGATGTCGCTGCCGAAACCCGCTGAACGAGGGCTTCGCTTTGGGCGGGAACCCAAGGACGTTGAGTGAGTTTTGCCATATTGGCCTCCTGAGTATTTGGCCCGGTTTCAGGCGTGAATGATGGTTGAAAACTTGCCGGGCAGGCTTGCTTCAAGGATTTCAAGGGTGTCTGAACAGTCTGTGTATTGAACCGGTAAACCCGGAGGAATGACGAAACTATCGCCAGCCACAAGGTCACGCGGCGCTTGGCCGTCGGCGTTCAAGGTCATCGAGCCGCTCATGACGAAACTGAAATGGATATCGGTGTCGTGCGACGTCAAAGGCGGTTGCGCGCCGCCATCAAATCGCGCCACCTGAATAGAGGCGATACCCTTGGTGCCCACGTTAATGCCGGTATCGCGGCACCTGAAACCGGGGAGGCAAAACGGCTGCCAGCTCGCCTTGTCTTTGATATGATGGACAAATTTCTGCCCCTGCCACTCTCGATCAGGATCGCCTGTGCCGTTGGGAAGAGTCAAGTCNNNNGTGATATGTTCGGCGGGAACCCCGATCTCAATCACCTCGATTTTCGGCGAAGCGTGGCAGACGCGGTGGCGGATTTCGGGCGGCTGAATGACGCAATCGCCGGCACTGAGACGCAGCATCTCGCCCTGATCCTCGTAAAGCACATCGACCCAGCCCTTATAGCAAAAGATAAGCTGAAAGCCGACGGTATGATAGTGAACCATGTCGGGAACCGGCCCGCCATCGGGGATGCGAATGTGGCTGGCGATGATCGAGCCGCCAAGCCGTGTGGGGATCAGATCGCGGTAATGCATGCCCGCGCGACCGATGATCCACGGGGCCTCGTCCTTGAGGCGGCGCACCACAAATGCGCGCTCGGTCACAGGCTGGATCAGTGGCGGGTTAAGCGGCAAAATCTCGATCTTGGTGCCGTTCGGGGCCGTCAACTCAAGCGCGCCATCGGCAAAATTGTCGGGAGCATCGGTCAGGATACGGATGGTTCCCGGCGGCTCCGACGCTCCTTTTTCCAGGCGAATGCGCAAACCATGCCCGGACAGAACCGCGACTGTGGGGTCGTCGGCGGGGAAGATCATCTCCAGTTGCAGGCCCAGCGTTTGGCTGAAAAACGCGAGGTCATCGCGCAATTGATGCGTTGGCAGCTTGGTCTCCGCCTGAATATTGCTACTGCCCATGCGATGCCCTTTGCGATCTATGAGGGTATTCTTGAGGCAGAATTCCGCCAGTTGCAAGGGCGCGTGCGCGGTCAATCGGGTGGTTTCCCTTGCATCAAGCCCGCCTCTGCGCCAAGACTCTGGCCAGTGTTATTCAGGAGTGCGGCCAATGTCACTTTCAGTCGGAGTTCAGTTGCGGTGGTGGGGCATCGGAGCCGTGGTTCTGGGTGTTTTGATGTGGACGCTTGGCAATGTGATGCTGCCGTTTATCGCCGGGGCTGCGATCGCCTATTTCCTCGATCCGGTCGCCGATCGGCTGGAGCGGATGGGCTGCTCCAGAGTGATTGCGACGGTGATTATTACCTTCGTCGGCATCTTCGCCTTTGTTGGTCTGGCGCTGATTTTGGTGCCGACATTTATCAATCAGCTAAGCTCACTGGTCGCGGCGGCCCCTGAATATTCCAAGCAACTTCAGACCTTTCTGCAAAAACATATCCCCACATTGATGGAGCCAAACTCGGCCCTGCGCGCAACTCTCAGCGGCATTGGCGAGACCCTGCGCGCGCAAAGTGGGCAACTCGCCAACAAGCTGATCACCTCCGCCTTCACGCTGATTGATGTCGTGGTTTTCATCGTCGTCGTGCCGGTGGTGGCGTTTTATCTGCTGCTGGACTGGGATCGAATGATGGGGGTGGTTGACAGTTGGCTGCCGCTTGATCACGCTGGCACATTGCGCGCACTTGGCCGCGAGGTGAACGAGGTTCTGGCGGGTTTCGTTCGCGGCCAGATCACTGTCAGTGCCATTCTTGGCACCTATTACGCGCTGGGTCTGATGTTGGTCGGGTTGCAATTTGGGCTGGTGGTCGGGCTGATCGCGGGCTTGATTTCGTTTATTCCCTACGTTGGCGCGGTGGTTGGCGGGGTGCTGGCGATCGGGCTTGCGCTGTTTCAGTTTTGGGATCAGCCCCTGTGGATTGGCGTGGTCGCAGGAATTTTCGTGGTCGGCCAATTGGTGGAAGGCAACTTTCTGTCGCCCAAGCTGGTAGGCGGCTCCGTCGGCCTGCATCCGGTCTGGTTGATGTTCGCGCTGTCGGTTTTTGGCAGCTTGTTTGGCTTTGTCGGCCTGTTGGTCGCGGTGCCGACCGCTGCCATGCTCGGCGTCTTTTCCCGATTTGGCATACGCCAGTATTTGGCTGGTCGCCTATATAACGGAGATGAGCAGGGCGACGAGGAGCAGGGCGCTTAAGTGTCTGAACAACTGATATTTGACCTCCCCGCGCGGTCGGCGTTTGGCCGTGACGATTTTTTCGTCAGCCCGGCAAATGCGCTGGCGCTGCAAGGCGTCGATAATTGGCGCGACTGGCCGCTTGGCCGCGCGGTTCTGGTCGGTGCTGCGGGCTGCGGCAAGACCCATCTGGCGCACGTGTGGCAATCGGAAACCGGGGCAAGGGTGATCGACGCTAAAAACATGAGCGCGCTCTTGTCCGGTGATTTTGCCAACATCGCTTGTCTGGTGGTGGAGGATATCGACAGGCTTGCGGGTCAGATCGAGGCCGAGCGCGCGTTGTTTCATCTGGTGAACATGGCGCAGGCGCAAGATGTGCATTTGTTGATGACGTCGGCAACGGCGCCCGCGCGTTTGGATATCGGGTTGGCTGACCTCAAAAGCCGACTTGAGGCCACACAACTTGTGGCGATGGAGGCCCCGGATGATGCGCTTTTATCCGCATTGTTGATCAAGCAATTTTCCGACCGCCAGCTTCTGGTTAACCCCGCCGTCATTACCTATATGCTCGGTAGAATGGAGCGCTCGGCGCGATCCGCCCAAGCTCTGGTGTCGGTGCTTGATCGGCAGGCATTGGCGCAAAAACGCGCGATAACCCGGGCTATGGCGGGCGAGGTTCTGGACAAGCTGGGCTGATCCAGCGCATATTTGGGCCGATCCAGAAAGCAGATGTAACCATGACCAACGCCGATTTCTTGCACGCACCGTTTGAGGCCCCTGAGACGCTGTCGGATTTCGATGCCGCCGGTCCTGCGCGCTTTTTCAACCGCGAAATGTCGTGGCTGGCCTTTAACTGGCGGGTTCTCGATGAGGCGCAAAACCCCGACGTTCCCTTGCTTGAGCGGGTGCGCTTCCTGTCGATTTCCGCCACTAATCTCGACGAATTTTTCACGGTTCGCGTGGCTGGCCTGCGCGAATTGCAGCGCAAAGGTGTTACGCGCGCCGCCATGGACGGCCTCAATCCCGCCGAGCAACTCAATTTGATCGACGCCGATGCACGCGCCTTGATGTTGCGCCAACAAGAATGTTGGGCCGACCTCAAACTGACCATGGAGCAGGCGGGGATCAGCCTGCTAAGTCGCCAGCAATTGACCAAAGAAGACCAAAAAATCCTGAGCCGTATTTTTCTGGAAGAGGTTTTTCCGGTGCTCAGCCCGCTCGCCGTTGACCCCGCGCATCCGTTTCCGTTCATCTCAAACGAAGGCTTGTCGCTGGCGCTGGAGCTTAGCCGCAAAAGCGATGGCCGCAAGCTGATCTCGCTTTTGCCGATCCCCCACCAAATCGACCGCTTCGTCAAATTACCGCAAACAGAGAGCACGACTGCGCGTTTTCTGCCGCTGGAAGAGCTGCTGCTGGACAATATTGGCGCACTTTTCCCCGGCTATTCGCTCAAAGGCAGTTGCTCTTTCAGGGTGCTGCGCGACAGCGACCTTGAGGTCGAGGAAGAGGCCGAGGATCTGGTGCGCGAGTTTGAAACCGCCCTGAAACGCCGCCGCCGTGGCGAGGTTATTCGCCTGTCCTTGTCGGGCGATGCCCCGGCCAACCTCAAAAGTCTGGTCACGGGCGCTTTGAATATCGGCGATCAGGAGGTCATAGAAATGGGCGGTCTGATCGGTATTTCGGACCTGTCGGAATTTGTCACCGGCGAGCGGGCAGAGCTGTTATGGCCACAATTCAGCCCACGCGTGCCAGAACGGGTGCAGGATCACGACGGCGATATTTTCGCCGCGATCCGCCAAAAAGACATGCTGCTGCATCACCCTTACGAGACGTTTGACATGGTGATCCGGTTTTTAAAACAGGCCGCACATGACCCGGATGTTTTGGCCATCAAGCAAACGCTCTATCGAACCTCAAACGAAAGCCCGATCGTGTCAGCGCTGTGCGACGCCGCTGAAGAAGGCAAATCGGTGACCGCGTTGGTCGAGCTTAAGGCGCGGTTTGACGAGGCCGCCAACATCCGTCAATCGCGGCGACTGGAGCGCGCGGGGGCCCATGTGGTCTACGGGTTTCTCGACTGGAAAACTCACGCCAAAATCTCCACAGTTGTTCGGCGCGAGGGCGGAAAACTGGTGACCTACACTCATTTCGGCACCGGAAATTACCATCCTATTACCGCCAGAATTTACACCGATCTCTCGCTTTTTACTTGCGACGCCGCTCTGGGCCGCGATGCGACCAAGGTGTTTAACTATGTTTCGGGCTATGCCAAGCCTGACAAGCTGGAAAAACTGGCGATCTCTCCTGACGGGTTGAAACGCGCGCTTCTTGACGGGATTGATGGCGAAATCGCCCATGTGAAGGCGGGGGAGCCGGGCGAGATTTGGGCCAAAATGAACTCGGTGATTGAGGCGGATATTATCGACGCCATGTATCGCGCCTCGCAGGCTGGCGTGAAGATCAGCCTGATCGTGCGCGGGATTTGCGGGCTGCGACCGGGGATCAAAGGTCTGTCGGAGAACATCCGCGTCAAATCAATCGTTGGCCGGTTTTTAGAACATTCGCGCATCGTGTGTTTTGGCAATGGCCACGGTTTGCCGTCAAAAAAGGCGCAGGTCTATATGTCCTCCGCCGACTGGATGGGGCGCAACTTTAATCGTCGCGTGGAAACGCTGGTTGAGATTACCAACAAAACCGTGCATGCGCAGGTGATGAGCCAGATCATGGCCGCCAATCTGGCCGATCAGGCGCAAAGCTGGGTGCTGTGCGCCGATGGTCGATACGAGCGCCATGTTGCGCGCGACGGCCAGTCGCTGTTCAACTGCCACCGCTTTTTTATGGAGAACCCCTCGCTGTCAGGTCGCGGTTCTGTCGGGGCAAAAGATGTCCCCGAACTGACCCATACCGACGACTGAACCGAGGGTCAAAACGATGGATTGCCTGCTCGCCCCGGTTCCCATAGGGTCGTTTTAGAACAACAAAACCGGATGTGTGATCGTGTCAGGCAAGAGAAAATTCACCGGCCTGCCAGAGCTTCCTTTGCGCCAATATTCTGCCAAACGACGGCTCGAACGGCTGGGCGTGATTGATGTGGGCTCAAACTCTGTGCGGCTGGTTGTGTTTGACGGGGCCGCGCGCTCGCCTGCATATTTCTTCAACGAAAAGATCATGTGTGGCCTCGGCACGGGTGTTGCGCAAACCGGGCGTCTTAACCCGAAAGGGCGCGCGCGCGCGTTGGTTGCGCTGAAACGCTTCGTGCTGCTGGCTAAGGGAATGCAGTCGGGCCCGCTCTTCGCCGTGGCGACCGCCGCCGTTCGCGAGGCAACCGACGGGGCCGAATTTTGCGCCGAAGTTAGTCGCGCGACCGGGTTGATCTTGAATGTCGCCAGCGGCAAGGAAGAGGCGAGGCTTTCCGCGCAAGGGGTGCTTTTGGGCTGGCCCGGTGCCAAGGGTCTGATGTGCGACATCGGCGGCTCGTCGATGGAGCTGGCCGAGATTTCAGACGGAGAGGTCGGGCGTTGCGTCACCTCGCCGCTTGGCCCTCTGAAGCTGGCGCAGTTCACCACTCAAGCAGATCTTACGGCTGAGATTTCCCGAGGGGTTGCCCAACTTCGAAAGAAAATGAGCAGAGATTACAGTAGGTTATTTCTTGTCGGCGGCTCATGGCGCGCGATTGCCCGCTTGGATATGGAGCGGCGCGACTATCCGCTAAAAGTGCTGCATGAATATGTCATGACCCCTCGGGAGGCGCTTCAAACCGTGGATTGGCTTAACAGTAAATCCGTGGCTGAGATGCGCGAGCTGACCGGCAGCTCGACCGAAAGGCTGCGGCTGGTGCCCGTGGCCTCGCAAGTTCTGAGCGCGTTGATTTCAGAGTTTACGCCCGGTAAAATCGCGGTCTCCAGCTATGGAATTCGTGAAGGCTTGCTTTATGAACAGATGCCTAAAAATCTGCGCAAACGCGACCCGTTGATCGAGGCTTGCATTTATATGGAGCGCGCTTCGGCCCGAAATCCGGGCTTTGGCAAGGTCTTGTATGACTTCCTGCGCCCCGTGTTCTCACACGAGAATGCTGCGCGAAAACGCCTGATCCGGGCTGCTTGCTTGTTGCACGATGTGACGTGGCGCGCCCACCCGGATTACCGGGCCGAGGTGTGTTTTGACAACGCGACCCGCGCCAATCTGGGCGGTCTTGACCACGCTGGTCGGGTGTTTTTGGGCATGGCGCTGCTGCATCGCTACAAGAACAACAACTCTGACAACGGGTTTGAAACGGTGATCGCACTGCTCAGCGAGCAAGAGCGAAAGGATGCCGCCATTCTGGGGAAAGCCATGCGATTTGGCGCGATGCTGTCGGGCGCGTCGGTGCAACTGATGGGGCAGCTCAAGCTTCACCGCCGCGAGCGCCTGTTGGAGCTGATGTTGCCGCGCTCGTCCAAGGATCTCTTTGGCGAGGTGGTTCAAACCCGGTTTGAAAGCCTGTCGCGCTCGCTTGAATGCACGACAAAAGTCAGCATCGTCTAGCGCTCTGCCTTGCCCTCTGCGCGGCAATGCCCTAGACGGATTTGGCACTTAACCAGCCGTCCCGGAGCGATAAACCCAATGCGTCTTAGCCGATATTTTCTGCCCGTCCTCAAAGAAACCCCCGCCGAGGCGCAGATCGTCAGCCACCGCTTGATGTTGCGCGCGGGCATGATTCGCCAAGCCAGCGCCGGGATTTATTCGTGGCTGCCCATGGGCTTTAAAGTTCTGCGTAAGCTTGAAAACATCGTGCATGAGGAGCAAATTCGCGCGGGCCACAACCCCATGCTGATGCCAACCCTGCAATCAGCTGACCTGTGGCGCGAAAGTGGCCGCTATGAGGATTACGGCGACGAGATGTTGCGCGTCACCGACCGGCATGGCCGCGACATGCTTTATGGGCCGACAAATGAAGAGCTGATCACCGATATTTTCCGCAATTCGGTAACCTCTTATAAACAATTGCCGCTTACCCTCTATCATATCCAGTGGAAGTTCCGCGACGAGGTGCGCCCCCGTTTCGGGGTGATGCGTGGCCGTGAGTTTTTCATGAAGGATGGCTATAATTTCGACGTGGATCAGCCCTCGGCCATGCACGCCTATAACCGCCATATGGTCAGCTATTTGCGCACTTACGAGCGTATGGGCCTCAAGGCGATTCCCATGCGCGCCGATAGTGGCCCGATTGGCGGGGACGATACCCACGAGTTTTTGGTGCTGGCGGATACCGGTGAAAGCGAGGTGTTTTACGACAGCGCGATCCTTGATCTGAAGCTGGGCGACCGAGAAGTGGACTATGACAATTGGGACCAATGCGCGGCGATCAAACAAGAGTGGACGACCCCATATGCGCGCACCGACGAGACCCATGACGAGGCGGCTTTTACCAAAGTGCCCGAGGCGCGGCGTATGTCCTCGCGCGGGATCGAGGTTGGGCAAATCTTTTATTTCGGCACCAAATATTCCGAGAGCATGAACGCAAACGTGGTTAATGCCGAGGGCGAGCGTGTGCCCGTTCACATGGGCAGTCACGGCATCGGCGTCAGCCGTCTGGTCGGCGCGATTATCGAGGCCAGCCATGATGATCGCGGTATCATCTGGCCCGAATCGGTCACGCCGTTTGACGTGGGTATCGTCAACCTGAAACAGGGCGATACCGCCGCCGACGAGGCGTGCGAGACGCTTTATCGTGCGCTGACGGCCAAGGGGCTTGAGCCGTTATATGACGATAGAAAAGAGCGCGCGGGGGCCAAATTCGCCACCATGGATTTGATCGGATTGCCGTGGCGGATTACGGTCGGGCCGCGTGGTTTGAAAAACGGAATTGTCGAGCTGACCAGCCGGAAAACCGG
This sequence comes from Alphaproteobacteria bacterium, assembly GCA_013151335.1. Taxonomy (GTDB): domain Bacteria; phylum Pseudomonadota; class Alphaproteobacteria; order Rhodobacterales; family Rhodobacteraceae; genus UBA5972. Next base: position 31,079 of record JAADIJ010000061.1, read on the forward strand.
TGAAAGTCAAGAGCTTAAGCCAGAGGATGCCGTTGCTCGCCTTGTGGAAATATACGCAGAAATATAAGTTAACGGCGGTGTGAGCCAAGCCAAAGGAGCATCCAATTATGTCCGGTCGCACCATCCCTTTTGCCGCGTTTGAATGGATGATTGCGTGGCGTTATCTGCGCGCTCGCCGCCGTGAAGGTGGGGTCAGCGTTATGACGGTTATCTCGCTGTTGGGGATCACATTGGCGGTTTTCGCACTGATCGCAACCTTGGCGGTTCGCTCCGGTTTTCGCTATGAATTCGTGCAGACAATCCTTGGCGCCAACGCCCATATTACGCTTTATTCCAGCTCCTACACCGATGCGCAGGGCCGATTGACACGCGCTATAAAGAATTACGACGAACTGGCGCGCAAGGTCGCCGCGGTTCCGGGGGTGACGCGCGCGGCTCCGGTTGTGCGGGGCCAATTGATGGCTTCGGCCTCGGGTCGAAACGCCGGGATCGAAGTGTTTGGCGAGCGTTTGTCTGATTTGATGACCCTGCCGCTGATCATCCATCCCGAAAGCAGTTCCGGCGATATTTCCAAGTTTGAGGATGGTGTCGCCATCGGCTCCGGGGTTGCTCAAGAGTTGGGGGTGATGGCCGGGGACCGCATCAAAATCATCTCGCCGGATGGGGTGAAAACCGCGTTTGGAACCGCACCTCGGATCAAAAGCTACAAGGTGGTTTACGTGTTTTCGGTCGGCCGCTACGACATCGACCGCACCCGCGTTTACATGCCGTTGGCCGAGGCGCAGAGCTATTTTAACCGTGAAGGCACGGCGGACGAGATCGAAATTAGCGTAGAAAACCCCGATGCTGTGGATAATTATGTGGTGCCAATTATTGCCGCCGCTGGTGGGCGAGCAGTGATTTGGACGTGGAGAGATGCCTCCGGCAGTTTCCTGCGCGCGCTCAAAACCGAAGACAACGTGATGTTCATCATCCTGTCGATTTTGGTGCTGATTGCCACCATGAACATCGTTTCCGGCCTGATTATGCTGGTGAAAAACAAGGGAAGCGACATCGGAATATTGCGCACGATGGGGCTGAGTGAAGGGTCGATATTGAGGATATTCTTCATCGTTGGTGCCTCTATCGGTGTGGCCGGAACCGTGCTGGGTGTAATCTCCGGAAGCCTATTTGCCATCTATATAGACCCAATCTTTTCCTTTGTTAACTGGATGTTAGGCGGTGGCCTTTGGGATCCGTCGGTGCGATACTTGTCGCAACTCCCGGCGCGACTGGAGCTTTGGGACGTGTTGAACGCTGTGATACTTGCGCTGGTGCTCTCGTTTGGCGCCACCATTTTTCCGGCACGCCGTGCGGCTCGAATGAACCCAGTTGAGGCGCTTCGCTATGAATGACACGGTGCTGGTTTTAGAGAGGATTTCCAAGACCTATAAGAAGGGGCAGGGAGGTGAAGTGAACGTGCTCCGTGGTGCCGATCTTTGTCTGAAAGCTGGCGAAATCGTTGCATTGGTTGCCCCGTCCGGCGCTGGGAAGTCAACACTTTTGCATATCGCTGGCCTGTTGGACACGCCCGACGCAGGCGAAGTTGTGCTTGCCGGACAGAATATGCATAAGAAAGCTGACCGGCATCGCACCACCGCCCGCCGCCAGAAGATCGGCTTTGTTTACCAATTTCATCACCTTCTGCCCGAGTTTACGGCGCTTGAAAACGTGGTTTTGCCCCAGCTTGCTGATGGCAAACCCCGCGCCCGCGCTCGTTCGCGCGCACTCGATCTTTTGGATCAGGTCGGGCTGAAAGATCGCGCCTCCCACCGCCCGGCGGAGCTTTCGGGCGGCGAGCAGCAGCGGGTTGCGTTTTGTCGCGCGCTGGCAAACTCTCCGCGCATATTGCTGGCGGATGAGCCGACCGGGAACCTTGATCCAGAGACCTCGGCGCAGGTTTTTCAGATGCTAACCGATTTGGTTCGCAAAACTGGGTTGACCGCGTTGATTGCCACTCATAATCGCGCGTTGGCCAGCAAATGGATCGGGTGGTTTATTTGGTTGACGGACGTTTGTGCGATCATCCCGAGGGTAATTCGCCTTGAGATCGACGCCAGTTGGCGCCCTAGCCGTCGCAGATGGTTTGCAAACCGATCCAGTTCGCGTCGCTCAGAAGTTTGGGATAGGGCTGGTTGCGAAACGGGTCTGATTCAATCAGAGGCAAGGTGGACTCGCCGGTGCTATCGAGATCGAACCCAAGCGGGCTGCTGGCCAGTTTGACCTGTTTGAACCGCGCAAGAATAGCCTGATCAGGAGGCATTTTGATCGTTTTAGTCAGCACATGCGCGGCATATTTCGCGATGGAGTTTTGGTCTATCTGGCCGGTTGTCAACAATCTCAGTGACGCAAATCCTCCTGCAATATCAAGTAGTTCCGCCAGTGGATCGTTGATCTGTGCCGATAATTCGGTAGCCAGAATATAGCCCGCCGCCAGATCCGGTGCTTCGGGATCCTCTACTAATTTGCGGTTCAAAAGAATAAATCCGCCGGGGAGATTGGCGCTTTTGGATATTCCTGCGGCAAGCACCAATATCTTGGCGTTTTGGCCCGGCATCAGACGGTTTTTTAACTCCGCCAATGCGCGATCCCCCGCTTGCGACGAGCAAGGGCTGCCCGCCAATCGGCCAATTTGATCAAGGACTTCACGACCAATCTGCTGGCGAATTTCCGGCGGGACCGTGCTTACTGTGTTGCGTTTGATCGCACCGGGAAGCCAAAAAACCACCATGCCGACGGTGGTTAAACTTAACAGCAGAAACACCGTTAGCCGCAGACGGCCCGGTCGTGGGAGGCGGCGATCAATCGCTTTGCGAACCGTTTCAATTGCCTCGATCATGGTGATATCATCGATTTCAATAGTCTCATCCGCGTCCAGATAAGGCGAGTATATGGCGGGATTTTCGCCTGGATTCAAACGGTTAACGGCGGGCAGCGACCAATGCGATAGCGGGGTTTCGTGCTTGTCGCAGATTATCAGCGAGGTATCCCCAAAACTGACGAAGACTTCTTTGAGGCGGCCTTTCCCCTTGTCGGAGCTGTCTTTGGAGGACTCGCGCCACAGGGCCGGTGCCTCCAGCTTTTCGAATTTTTTCAGGGCGGTCATTTTGCTCGATCTTGTGGTTTTTGCCGGTGGTCATACGCTACGCCAAATAGGTTTTCCAATCCATTGGCGTTACGAATTTCCCGCAAGAAAAATTGTGTTTTTAGCGTAGAAGTTTTGTTTGCCCGCGAAATCCGAACGACCACTAAAGCGATTTGGCCAGATCTCGGAGAACAAACTTTTGAATTTTTCCGGTAGAGGTCTTGGGGAGGGTTTGAAATATAACGGTTTTAGGAGATTTGAACCCGGCCAGACGTTCGCGGCAAAAAGCGATTAGCTCAGCTTGTTCAACGGATTCGCCGGGCTTTAGCTCGACAAATGCGCAAGGCGTTTCGCCCCATTTTTCATCCGGTCGCGCGACCACCGCACATAGGCTAATGGCGGGGTGATGCATCAACGCGCCCTCGACCTCGACCGACGAGATGTTCTCGCCGCCCGAAATAATGACGTCCTTCAGCCGATCGGTGATCTTGATATAGCCGTCGGGGTGGCGAAAGGCGATGTCGCCGGAGCGAAACATGCCGCCCGCAAAGGCCTCGGCGGTCGCTTCGGGGTTTTTGTAATAGCCTTTCATCACTGAATTGCCTCGAATGACAATCTCGCCAAGGGTTTTGCCGTCGCGCGGCACAGGTTGGCGCGAATGGTGGTCTACAACGTCGATATCTTCCATCATGGGCATCAAAACGCCGGTTCTGGCCTTAATAGTCGCGCGCTCATCGTCCGAACATTGACCCCAAATATCGTCGTCCCAGACGCATTCGGTGACATGGCCATAGGTCTCGGTCAAACCGTAAACCTGCGTGACGTCAAAGCCGATTTTCTCGATCGCCAGCAAGGTCGCCGCGGCTGGAGGAGCGCCTGCGGTATAGACATTAACCACGTGGTCAAACGCACGTTTGTCCTCATCCGCCGCGTTTACCAGCATGTTCAGCACAATTGGCGCGCCACCAAAATAGTACGCTTTCTCGTCGGCTATTGCGTCAAAGATCGGTTTGGCGGCAATGTTTCGGCAGCAAATGATGGTGCCGCCCAGCATCGGCATCATCCATGTGTGGTTCCAGCCGTTGCAGTGAAACAGTGGCACAATAGTGAGGTAGCGCGCGAATAAAGGCATTTGCCACGCAACCGCCGTGCCGGTGGTCATGAGGTAAGCGCCGCGATGGTGATAGACAACACCTTTGGGTCGTCCGGTGGTGCCGGAGGTATAGTTCAGGGCTAAACTATCCCATTCGTCCTGAGGAAGCAGCCATCTGAACTCCTTGTCGCCGGTGGCTAAGAACTCCTCATATTCTGGGTACTTTCCGCTTGCGATAAAGCCTGCTTGGCGGTCTTGGATCTCGATGATTTCGGGCGGTGTGGTGTCCATCTTGTCGATAGCGCGTTCGACCACCGTCAAAAACTCGCTGTCGACAATGATCATTTTGCTTTCGGCATGGGTGAGAATATAGGCCACCGTGTCAACATCCAGTCGGGTGTTGATGGTGTTAATCACAGCCCCCGCAGCGGGAACACCGAAATGGGCCTCGGCGATGGCAATGGTGTTGGGGCAGATCACCGACACGACGTCGCCCGGATGCACGCCGCGCTGAACGAGAGCCGAGGCCAGTTGCGTGCAGCGCGCCTTCATTTCTGCCCACGTATATCGGCGTTTTCCGTAGACCATCGCCTCGCGGTTTGCAAACACATCGCTGGCCCTGAGCATATGCGACAGCGGGGTCAGGGGCACATAATTTGCCGCAACTTTGTCAAGACCGGTTTCGTCTGCCATTTTGGCCATCAGCTTTCCTTTGTGCCGCAACTACGCGTGATATGCAGGTTCATTTTGTCCAGTTTGCCCCCCGTTGCAAGAGCCATATGTCAGAAGTCTGGCGCTTTGATATTTGCGCCCCGCGCGACTAGGGTAGGCGCATGTTTATCTCGCGCAGCAGACGGTTTATTTTTGTTCATATCCCCAAGACAGGCGGGACTTCGTTAATGCTTTCGCTGGAAGATAAGGCGATGAAGGATGATATCTTGATCGGTGATACCCCAAAGGCGCAGCGTCGGCGGAGGCGATTGAAAGGGGTGAGATCGGCTGGAAAAATCTGGAAGCATTCAACTTTGAAAGATATTCATGGCTTGTTAACCTTGGCGGAGATAGAGCAGTTTTTCACCTTTACACTTGTTCGCAATCCTTGGGATCGTGTGGTGAGTTACTATCATTGGCTGGTGGCACAAGAGTTCCAACACGCGGCCGTAAGTCTTGCAAAGAGCACGAGTTTCTCGGAATTTTTAAACCATCCGACCACGATGGCGTCGCTCAGTAGATCCGGCTATTTGAGTTATGTCATTGATCCAAACGGCGTTGATCGTTGCTCAATGTTTCTCCGGCTAGAGACGCTCTCCGCCCAAATTCCAGCACTTGAAGCGCGCTTGGGGTATAGGTTGCCAAACCTTGCCCACGTCAATAAATCCAAGCGCGTTGTTGACTGGCGCAGGTATTATTCGGACGCCGATGCGGCACTTGTTGCCCAGATTTGTGCGCCGGATATTAATACTTTCAGCTACCGGTTCGAGGGGTAAACTCCGCCTCTAGATGGTGTGCGCTAAATCTACATAATGACCGATTTTGGGGTTTACATGCCCGTTGGCGAGGTGGCTAAAAAGCAGCGCAGCCTCGACGGGATCGGTGACGGTATTGAGCGTCATCCAGTCGGCGCTTTGGCGCGCAACGCGGCTCCAAGCGGCGTGAAGACGCTTTTCGACCTCGCCTTTCGGCCACTCACCACGGCGTTTTTCGATCTGGGATGGGGCGAAAAAGAACCGAGGGCGCGCGCCGGGCATCTCTCCGGTTGGCTCGAATTTGTCCCAGTGGCTGGTGCCCACCGCTGCGCTGTGCAGCATCTTGTCGTTGATGTGTTGATGCAAGGTAAGACGCACTTTCGCATTTCCGGCCATATCCACATAAACGCTTGGAATTTGGGCGATTTCGGCGGTGATATTGTCATAAGTCACCACCTGATCGCAGGTGCCAAGTGCTGTGACAAAGTCGCGATTATTGGCCGAGGTTAGGCCGACGACCCGCGGCCCGTCGGGGCGCATCTCGGATAAAAAATGGCTTAGCCCAAGCCCAGTTTTGCTTGAGGCGCTGCCGATGATAATTTGCTCGGCTCCGAACCAATTGTTATCCTGCAAAAAGTCAAACAGAAGATATGAGGTGATTAACAATGGCGCGAAAATCGCCTGCAAAGCGTCCTCTTGCAGCGAAGCTTGGTCTGCATATTGATAGATATTGTAAACGGGTGGCAGCTCGCGTCGGTGAGGGGCGTCATCGCGGATCGTGTTGCCCGAGGTTTTTGGGGTGATAACAAGGTGGCTGGCCATCGGGAAAAACCCGTAAATGCGGGTGCCAATTTTCAGATCGGCAGAGTTACTTTCTTGCACGCGCGCAAAGCCCCAAACGGGAACGATCCCGCGATTGATGGCTTTTGTCGGGAAGAATTTCCAATAGCCGATCACGTCGCCGGTTGCCGCATAGGTCACGTTATTGGTGGTGAGCGCAAAACCTTCGATCGCCAGCAGTGCCTCGCCCTCGCCGAGGTCGGGTTTGGCGATCTGAACCAGTTCGGCCCGTCGGATATCCTCACGGTCAACGTGAATTTCAAATCCCATATTTGCCCGCTATATGACGTAAAAAGGGCGACGCACGTGACCCCGCCCTCATGGTTCAGTTCTTTAACCTATTAGTTACCGGCTACTTTTTGACGGCTGAGCACTTTCCATTTGCCGCCTTCAACAACAGAGATAACAACCTCGTCAGCACCCTGATGGTCGGTGGCGCTGTAGGTGATTTTGCTGTCAGTCAGCGGATCATAGAAGTTAAGCGACTCCATGCCTGCAAGAAAGCTGTCCTCAGTGAGGTCGGGACCAGCGGCCTCTAAGGCTCGTATAAACGCGTCCGCTCCAGAATATCCGAGCATGGCAAAACCACCGGCGGGCTTGTCATATTTGGCTTTATAGTCGGCGATGAACTTGGCGGGAGCGGGCTGATCGGCACGCGACGCCAGATCGACCCAGCCGGATGAGGCGTAAAGCCCCTCGGTTACGCCACCGGGAATTGCGGCAACGAGGCTGAGAAAACCGGCCGATGTGTTGAGGAATTTAACGTCGGTCCAGCCGAGCTTTTTGGCGGTGCCAACCACGGTGATGCCTTGGCGAACTGTTAAGCCAAGGGTGATGACGTCACAACCGGCGGCCTTCAGTTTAGTCAAGGAGCCGACGAAATCAAGCTCGTCCGGCTTATGGGTGGTTTCGCCTGCGAATGTGATGCCAAGCTTGGTGGCCACGTCTTTGGTGCTGTTGCCGATCTCGTTGCCAAAGCCTGACGGGATGTACATCGAGCAGACTTGTTTGGCGTCAAATTGGTCCGCCAGATAGGTAACCCCGACCTGAACCTGATCCCAATAGCTGGAAAATCCGGTGAAGTGGGTTTTGATCGGGTCTTGCAGCATCAGTTTAGAGGCCGAAAGCGGGCTGATATTGGGAATGCCCTTGGGATCAAGCAGCCTGAAACCGGCAACATTCATCGGCGTGCCAAGCGACAGCAGCATGGCAAAAACCTTGTCCTTGTTCAAAAGCTTGTTATAGCCCTGCATCGCACGCGGAATTTGATAGCCGTTATCCTCGACGATAAACCGGATTTTACGGCCATTGACGCCTCCCGCAGCATTGGCCTCGTCAAAACGAAGATTGGCCCCGTTGACGGCAGGAACACCCACCGCGGCAAACACGCCCGAGAGGTCATTGACCGAGCCGACCAGAATTTCGGTATCGGTAACGCCTTGGGTTTGCGCCGCCGCACTTAGCCCCATTCCAAGCGTCATCGTCGCGGCCATAACTGTAGTTGTAATCTTTTTCATTAGTCTTCTCCCTTTAGTTTTTCGATGGTGTTGGTAGCAAGTCTAGTACATTTCCTCGATTAGCGCGCTGTGTTTTTGTTCCACGAGGCCGCGCTTAAGCTTCATGGTTGCAGTTAATTCCTCGTCTTCGGCCGTTAGCAGCACGTTTATCAGGCGAAAATCCTTGATCTGTTCGACCCGCGCGAAATCTTTGTTCACGCCTTCAACCTCGGCGCGGATCAGATCGACAATGGGTGGTGCCGCGCAGAGAGACGCGAAATCACTGAACGGGATTTTGGTATCTTGGGCGAATTTCTCGACGTTTTCCTGATCAATCATAATCAGGCAGGACAGGTATTTGCGCTTGTCGCCGATCACCACCGCGTCAGAGATATAGTGGCTGAATTTAAGGCGGCTCTCGATCTCGGCCGGGGTGATATTTTTGCCACCAGCGGTGATGATGATGTCCTTCATCCGTCCGGTGATGGTCAGATAACCCTCACCGTCCAGCTGCCCCACGTCGCCGGTTTTCAGCCAGCCGTCCTTGGTAAAGGTCTCGGCGGTCTTCTCGTTATTGCGCCAATAGCCTTGAAAACTATTCAGCCCATTGGTCTGGATTTCGCCATCCTCAGCGATACGAACGCCAATGCCTGGCACCGCGCGCCCGACCGTTCCCACCTTGTTTTCATGCGGTGTGTTGATGGTCGAAAGGCCGGCGTTTTCGGTCATGCCGTAACCTTCGATCAGCGGCACACCAATCGACCAGTACCATTTCAGCAGCTCCGGAGAGATCGGAGCAGCCCCCGTCGTGCCACGCCGCAAGCGATCCATGCCCAGCATCCGGCGCAAATTCCTAAGCACCAGAAAATTCCACAGGGCGTATTGAGCCGCAACCAATGGCGGCACGGGCTTGGCGCTCATGGCGAATTTCGCGCGCTTTGCCCCAGCTTTCAAAGCCAGGTTAAAAGCCGCGCGGCCAATCCAGGTAGCCTCTTGTGACAAGACCAGAACCCGCGAATAAATTTTCTCCCACACTCGCGGAACGGCGGTGAAAATTGTCGGCGAGACCTCTTGCATATTGTCAAAAACCGTCTCCGGGCTTTCGGCGAAATTAACGGTGGCCTTGGCCGCGAGCGGGAAATAGATCGAGATGTCGCGCTCTAAAATATGGCAAAGCGGCAAGAAGCAAAGCTGCTCGTCCTGGGCGAGGGCGGGCAGGGCGCGCGCACCGGCCTCGATCGCGCCGATGATGTTTTCCTGACTGAGCATCGCCCCTTTTGGCGCGCCTGTCGTGCCGGAAGTATAGATCAACAGGCCGGTATCTTGGGGCCGCGATTTGTCGATCTCGGCCTGAAACAGGTCGGGGTTTTCGCGCTCAAACGCCTGACCTTGGGCCAGCAACTCGTCCATGAACATAAAGCGCGCATCGTCGAGTTCATGCAGGCCCTCGCGCTCCAGAATGATGATCTTTTTGACCTGTTTGGCCTGATCGGCGATTTCCAGAAACTTGTCGAGCTGCTCGTCATCCTCAAGGATCAGAAACTTGCTGTTGCTGTCGCGCAAAAGATACTCAAGCTGGCTGGCGCTGTCGGTGGTGTAAACGCCAGAAGCGATGGCGCCAACGCACTGGATCCCAAGGTCGGCATAGGCCCATTCGCGTCGGTCTTCGGACAGGATCGACACCACTTGGCCGCGCTCAAGCCCGAGCGCGCGCAGGCCAAGGCCGATCCATTTGGCGTGGTTCCAGTAATCCGCCCAAGAATAGGATTTCCAGATGCCGAGGTCTTTTTCGCGATGTGCGGTGCGCGGGCCAAGTTCGGCGCAGCGGGCGGCGAACAGTTTGACGGTGGTGTCGCAGCCATCCACGAGGGCGGGGCGTTGGCCCGGTTCGGCGTTGTAGCGCACGCCGTCGATGGCGACTTGCGGGTTTGGGGTCTGGACATTCATCGGTTCATCTCCAGGTTTTCTTTCGCTTCCAACGCCGCTCGCCGCGCTGGCCCTGCTCTTGATGGCCAAGATAAAATGCTTTGATATCATCGCTTTGGCTGAGGCGCTCGGCGGTACCGTCCATCACAATCCGCCCGATCTCCATCACATAACCCATATCCGCCAGATCCAGCGCAACGCCTGCATTTTGCTCAACCAGCATCATAGTCACGCCCTGATCTTTGTTCAGACGCGCAAGAATGGCGAATATCTCCTGTACCAGCAGCGGCGACAACCCAAGCGATGGCTCGTCCAGCAGCATGATTTTTGGGCGCAACATTAGGCCGCGCCCAATCGCCAGCATCTGTTGCTGACCACCCGAGAGCGTGCCTGCTTCTTGGCCTCGACGCTCCGCCAAAATCGGGAAATAGTCAAAAACCAACTGCCGGTCACGTTCGATCTCGACCTTGTCGCTGCGGGTATAGGCGCCAAGCGACAGGTTCTGATCGACCGTCAACAGCGGGAAAACCTCGCGCCCTTCGGGGATATGCACGATGCCTCGCTTGACGATCACATGGGGTTCCAGCCCTTGAATCTCGTGGCCTTCAAAGATGATTTGGCCTTTTTCGGGGTCCATAATGCCGGAAATGGTTTTCAAAAGCGTCGATTTACCCGCGCCATTGGCCCCCAAAACAGTCACGATCTGGCCCTTGGCCACGCTCAGACTGACGCCGCGAATGGCCATGATCGGGCCATAAAAGCTCTCAAGGTTCTTGATTTCAAGTAAGGTTTCAGCGCCCATCAAACCGCTCCCGTGCCCAGATAGGCCTCGATCACCGCCGGGTTTTTTTGCACTTCGGCAGGGGTGCCTTCCGCCAGTTTCGCCCCGTCCGCCAAGGCCAAAACCCGGTCGCAGACGCTGGAGACCAGCCCCATGTCATGCTCGACCATCAAAACCGTGATGCCCATCTCTTTGCGAATATCATCGATCCAAAACCGCATATCCTGGGTCTCTTCGACGCTGAGACCGGAGGCGGGTTCGTCCAGCAATAACAGGCGCGGTCCCGAGGCCAGCGCGCGGCCAAGTTCGACCACTTTGCGCACCCCATAAGGCAGGCCCGCGATCATTTTGTTGCGGTAAGGTTGCAGGTCGAGAAAGTCGATCACCTGCTCCACCGCCTCGCGGTTTTCATGCTCGGCCCGGCGCACGCGCGGGGTGAAAAACAGCTCCTCCAACATGGTGGTTTTGCGATGCCGGTGTCGCCCGACCAGCAGGTTTTGCAACACTGTCGCCTGTTCAAACAGCTCGATATTCTGAAATGTTCGACCAATGCCATGGGTTGCGATCTGATGCGGTTTCAGGTCGAGAAGATTTACCCCGTCAAAGTGGATGCTGCCCGCGAACGGGTCGTAAAACCTTGAAATCAAATTAAAAACCGTCGATTTTCCTGCGCCGTTGGGGCCAACAATTGCGTAAACCTCGCCCTCCTCAACGTTGAAGCTGAGATCGTTAACCGCGACCACGCCTCCGAATTTCAGCGTGGCATTTTTAACCTCGAGCAGGCTCATCTGAGACGCTCCGTTTTGAGATAGGATTTCTGGCGTTTGAACATGTCTTTGCGCGCAAACGGGAACAGTTCAAACCAGATGCGGATTTTCATCCAGCGGCCATATATCCCCATCGGTTCAAACAGGATGAACAGGATCAGGATCATGCCAAACACGCCGGTTTCCAGCCCCGGAATGGCGACCGAACCGCCGCCGACGCTGTCTTTGAGGATCGAGAGACCTTGGGGCAGAAACGCGATCACGAAGGCCCCGAAAAACGCGCCGTGGATCGAGCCAAGCCCGCCGATCACGATCATCATCAGCAAGCTGATCGAGATTACCAGAGAGAAGGTTTCGTTGTTGAAAGCGCCTGCATAAAACCCCATCAACGCGCCGCCAAGCCCGGTGATGGCGCAGGAAATGCCAAAGCTGACGGCCTTGGTGCGGGCGATATTGATGCCCATCGCCATGGCCGAAACTTCGCTGTCGCGCACGGCTGCAAAGGCGCGGCCAAGCGGTGAGCGCAGCAAGTTGCGGTAAAACAGCGTGCAGATGATTGTGACCGCCAAGACCAGATAATAGAACCTCCCCGGTTGGCTCCAGCGTTCGATCTGAAAGCCGAAAAGGTCGATGGTTGGGGCGAATTTTCCGCTTACGCCGTTGGTCCACGGAGCCAGCAGAACGATGATATCGTCGGCCAATATCGAAAGCGCGATGGTGGCGATGGCCAGATAAACCCCGTGCATGCGCAGGGCGGGAATGGCGATGATCATGCCGACAACGCCGGTGATGATGCCCGCCAGCGGAAAGGCGATGATGAACGGCACGCCCGCTTCCAGCAAGATGATGGTGCTGTAACAGCCAAGCGCCAAAAACGCCGCGTGGCCGAGGCTAACCTGCCCGGTTTGGCCGGTCAAAATCATCAACCCCAGCCCGGCGATTGCCCAGATCAACACGTTGGTGGCCTCGCCGATATAAAAGTCGTCAAGCAGGTAAGGCAGCGTGACTGCCAACGCTATCAGGGCGGCATAAACGATAAAGCTCCACCAGTCGGGGAACAGGCGGATGTCATGCTCGTAGGAGGTTTTGAACTGAATGCGCATCGCCTATACCTTCTTGGTTCTAACCTGAGAAAACAGGCCGTTGGGGCGGAAAACCAGCACGAAAAGCAACAATGCATAGGGCGCTATTTGCGAATATCCGGCGGGCAGGTAGCGCGAGGCAAACGGTTCGATCACCCCAACGATCAGGCCACCGGCAAGTGCTCCCGGTAGGCTGCCAAACCCGCCAATAACGGCGGCGGCAAAGGCCTTGATGCCGATCAGCCCCACATTGGGATCAATCGCGCCTTGGGAGGCAAACAAGATGCCCGCAACCCCCGCGACCATGCCCGCCAGACCCCAGATCAGGCCTTGAACGCGGCGCACCGGAATGCCCATATAATAGGCCGCCATCTGGTTCTGACTGGCCGCTTGCATGGCCAGGCCAAGCTTGGTTCTGTGGAAAAACTGGTAAAGGAAAAACGTCAGCAGGAAGGTGACGACAATCACCGCGACATCGGCGAAACCGAGCACGACACCGCCAAATCGAAAATCGCCAACGGCGAGCGGGCTTTCGAGGGTTTGCGGCTCGTGGCCCCAAATCGCGCCAGCTATAAAGCGTAAAACAAAGCCGATGGCGATGGTCAGGATTACAACCGCGGTCTGGCTTTGACCGAATAAATGTCTGAGGACCAGATAGTCGAGCAGATAGCCAAGCACCCCCATGATGGCGATGGCCAGAGGGGCGGCAAGCCAGAACGGCAGACCCATATAGCCCGCATTGGTCAGGCCGAGCGTGATAAAAGCGCCGATCATCATAAAGTCACCTTGGGCGAAATTAACCGCCTCGGTCGCCTTATAAATCAGCACGAACCCAAGTGCGATCAGGCCATAGACACAGCCGTTTGCAAGCCCGCTGACGAACAGTTGCAGGGTCTCCAAATCTTCCTCCCGGCCGTTGATCGGCTCTGTGTTGGTGGCCGGAACTGCTGGCTCCGGCATGTTTAGTGGCCGGACCTGTTGGTTCCGGCATGGTCTGTTAACCTTGATCGTAAGTAATAACGACTTTTCCGTCCGGTTGGGCCAGTGCCGCCGGTAACTCCGCCATGACGTTACGTAAGCTTACATGCGTGGAGATGTCGGTTTTCCACTGACCCGAGGCAAATCGCGCCTGCACCGCCCTGATGGTTTTGATTTTACGTAAAAATGGCGTGCGCGACATCCAGGTGACCAGCCAAAAGCCCTCGATATGTTGGCGCATGAAGATTAGTTTGCCGGGCTCTTGGATTTCCGGCAATTCCGGCGCGAGCTTGCCATAGATCACCCAGCGGCTGTCTTTGGGCATGGCGTTAAATATCCGCGCCGAGACAGACCCGGCGACCGCGTCGAGCATTACTGTTGGGTTTTCGGCCTTGATCGCGGCGACAAGATCTGCCTGAAAACTTTCGCTTCGCTCATTAAGCGCATGTGCCGCCCCCAGCGATTTAAGATGGGCGAGCGGCTCGTCGCGTCGCGCAACCGCGATCAGGCGACGCCCGGTTGAGCGCGCCAAGCCAGCCATCAGCTTGCCCAACTGGCTGGCGCCTCCGGTGGCAATAAACGCGCCCCCTTCAGGCACCATATCCACCATAGCCGAGGCCGTCAGCGGGTTGACGATCATCGCCGCCCCGTCCTCGTTGCGGACGTCTTTGCGCAAAGGGATCACCCCCGACGCATCGGCAACCGCATACTCAGCCCATGCACCAGAGCCATTTGGCCCGGCGACAAACGACACGCGCTTGCCCTTCAGGTAAGACGCATAAAGCCCCTTGCCAGCCACCACCTGACCGACACCTTCAAATCCAGCCGGAGCGCCCTTGACCCGAGGTTGTCCGTAATAGCCTTGCACGAATATGGTGTCAGAAGGATTAACGCTGGCCATTATCACCCGGATCAGCACCTGTCCCGGCTTCAAACGCGGCAGGTCAATTTCGGCATGCTCCAGAAACTTGCCAATATTTTCAAGCGTCGGGCTAACCTCGCCGCTGGAGGAATAGCCGTCCTCCTTCAACAACACCGCGTGCATTTTCTCAGGCAGCGCCATCAAATTTTTTCCTGAGTGTATTTCTTCAATTCCGCCCGCGCGACCTGCATCCGGTGGACCGCATCCGGCCCGTCAGCCAGCCGCAAGGTGCGCACATGGGTCCATTGTTTGGCCAGCGGTGTATCCTGACTGATGCCCTGACCGCCATACATTTGCACCGCCTCATCGGTGACTTTTAAGGCCAGCAACGGGGCCACAACCTTGATCTGGCTGATCCACGGAGCAGCGGCGCGCGCGTCCCCCTGATCCATCATCCATGCGGCCTTCAGGCACAACAGCCGCGCCTGTTCGATCTCCATCCGGCAATTGGCGATGATGTCGAAATTGCCGCCAAGCTTGACAATCGGCTTGCCAAAAGCGGTGCGATTGAGACCGCGACGACACATCAGCTCGAGCGCTTTTTCGGCCTGACCGATGGCGCGCATGCAGTGATGTATCCGCCCCGGCCCAAGCCGCCCTTGGGCAATTTCAAAGCCGCGCCCCTCGCCCAGCAACAGATTGCTGGCCGGAACACGCACATCGGTGAACTTCATATGCAAGTGCCCGTGGGGAGCATCATCCTCGCCGTAAACCCGCATGGCGCGAACTTTTTCCACCCCTTTTGTGGCGGCAGGCACCAATATCATCGAGTGCTGCGCATGCCGGTGACGCGCCTTATCCGGGCTGGCCACCATCACCACATAGATCGAGCAGCGCGGATCACCGGCCCCCGAGGACCACCATTTCTCGCCGTTCAAAACATACTCGTCACCGTCGCGAATGCACGACATCTCGACATTGGTGGCGTCAGAGGAGGCCACGTCCGGCTCGGTCATCAAATAGGCCGACCTGATCTCGCCGTTGAGCAGCGGCTTGAGCCAGCGCGCCTTGTGCTCATCTGTGCCGTAACGCTCCAGCACCTCCATGTTTCCGGTGTCGGGGGCGGCGCAGTTGAAAATCTCGGCGGCCAGATGGGATTTGCCCATTTCCTCGGCCAGATAGGCGTATTCAACGGTGGTCAGGCCATAGCCGCGCGCGCTGTCGGTCAGCCAGAAATTCCACAGGTTCGCGGCCTTGGCGCGGTCCTTCAGACCTTCAAGGATTTCGGTCTGGCGCGGGGTATATTGCCAGCGGTCGCCAACATCCACTTCGGTCAGAAATTCTTCGTCCAGCGGCGAAATTTCGTCGCGGATCATCGTCGAAACCTGCTCTAATATCGGCTTCAGCCGGTCGGTTATTCCAAGGTTCATCGTTTCTTTACCCTTCGTTCTTCAAGTATTAACGCCAAGTGCGCCCAGCGTCATGTTAACCAGTTCGTCAGCAATTTGCGCCTGGGTGTTTTCAGGCTCATCGGCGCGGGGCCGATACCAGGAAATCGTCGAATTCAGCATGGTGATCACTGCGTGGAGCGCATAGGAGAGCGTGCGGATTTTGAACGCGCCACTGGCCTGACCCTCTGCCAGAACCGCGCGAAACATGTCCTCGAATGCACGTCGGTCGGACATGAATTCCTCGCGCCAGACATCACGATCCGCGCGGTTTCCGCCGGTGATATGCAGGTTCAAACGGTCAAACAACGCCTGCTGATAGGCCTGCTCGCGCATCATGTTAAGCGCATGCGCGCGGGCCATAGCGCGGAGCTTTTCAACTGGGCCTTCCTCACTGTCAAAGGCCGGGGTGATGGCGGCAAAGTTGATCTCCATGGCGCGTTTTCGCACCGCGTGCAGCAGCTCGGATTTCGACGAAAAATAGTGGTAAATCCGCCCCTTGGTTGCCCCCATATGCCGCGCAACATCGTCAAGCGAGGTGCCCGCATAGCCCTTTTCCATGAAGCAGGATGCCGCCGCGTCCAACACCTGTTTGGGGGCCGCTTTGGCGGGTTTCAGGGCGGTTTGCGCGTTCATTCTGTCGTTACGTCCGGCATTTGATTTTAGTCTTTACAAGCAGTGCGTAACAGAAACATACTGATCGGTATGTTGTCAATCGTCTGTTTTAGGGCGCGCAGCTTGGGGGTTTACATGGACATGAACGGACTTTTTTCAGTGTCAGGCAAGCTGGCGCTGGTAACCGGAGGCGGCACCGGCATCGGTCGCATGATCGCCGAGGCCTTGGCCATGGGCGGCGCACGGGTGCTGATCTGCTCGCGAAAACTCCCTGCGGTGACGGCGACTGCCGACGAGATAAATGCGCTTGGCTATGATGGCAGCGTCGAGGCATTTGCCGGTGATGTCAGCACCGAAGAGGGGATTGTCGCCGTGGTTGCCGAGGTCGCCAAACGCGGCGACAAGCTGCATATCTTGGTTAACAACGCCGGTATCACTTGGGGAGCGCCGCTTGACGAGTTTCCCCATGCCGCGTGGCAAAAAGTGATGTCAGTCAACGTGGCCGGCCTGTTTCATCTGACCAAATCGCTGCTTGGCCCGCTGGCAAATGCCGCCAGTGATGATGACCCCGCGCGGGTGATAAACCTCGGCTCGGTCATGGGCTCGGCGGCGATGGGGGATGGCGCGTACTCCTATGCCGCCTCCAAAGCTGCGGTGCATCATTTAACGCGCATCTTGGGAAAAGAGCTGGCAGATCAACGCATTACGGTCAACGCTTTCGCGCCCGGACCATTTCGAAGCAAGATGACCGCGTTCGCCACCGGCACCGAGGACTCCGCCCAAAAAGTCGGCGCGGATGTGCCGCTTGGCCGGTGCGGCTCGCCCGAAGATATCGCCGGGGCCACGCTCTATTTATGCGGGCCTGCCGGAGGCTATGTCACCGGAGCGATCTTGCCGCTTGATGGCGGAATTCACTTGCAAACCGCGGATAATCTGTTTCGATCGGCGTTGGAATAGGAGGACATGATGCGACAAGTGATGACCATCCAAGCGTTCACCGCCCTTGTCGGACAAAGCCTCGGGCAGTCGGACTGGCTGGTGATAGATCAGGACCGGATCGACAAATTCGCCGCCGTGACCGAAGATTTTCAGTTCATTCACACGGATGCCGCGCGGGCGGCGGCAGAGACGCCGTTTGGCGGGACAATCGCGCACGGATTTCTGACGCTCTCGCTTCTGAGCCATCTTAATGCGCAGGTTTTGCCCGATATCAAAAACCGCGCCATGACGTTTAATTACGGCATGAACAAAGTCCGGTTCCTGCATCCGGTCGCATGTGGATCGCGCATCCGCTCGCAAGTGAGTTTGCGTTCGGTGACCCAAAAACAGCCGGGCCGGTATTTATGCCAACTGGAAGCGCAGATCGAGATCGAGGGGCAGGCAGTTCCGGCCCTGATCGCCGAACAGCTTGTGATGCATGTGATCACAAAATAGTTGAGTGGATATAGGCGGAGAGATCATATGGCTGATGTGAATAATACCGAGGATATTCAAGCGCTTGAAGGCTATCTTGAAGCGCATGTTTCAAGGTTCTCGGGGCTTGTTAAAGTCGAGAAATTCGGGACAGGTCAGTCAAATCCGACCTATCATCTGACCGCCAACTCGGGCGAATATGTGTTGCGGGCCAAGCCAGCCGGTACATTGCTGAAATCGGCCCATCAGGTGGATCGCGAGTTCAAAGTGATGGATGCGCTCAACCACAGCGACGTTCCCGTGCCCAAAATGCTGCACTTGGCGGGCGAAGATAATCCGCTGGGTCGGATGTTTTTCGTCATGAGCTATCTTGAGGGGAGGATTTTCTGGGATCCGTCCTTGCCCGAACTGGCCAAATCCGCGCGCGCGCCGATCTATGACGCGATGAACAAGACCTTGGCCGCGTTGCACAATGTCGATGTAGCCGCCGTTGGTCTTGTGGATTTTGGCAGGCAGGGAAACTACTTTGCGCGCCAGACGGATCGGTGGATCAAGCAGTATAATGCCTCTAAAATGGAGGCCAGCGAACATATGGAGCGTCTGATGGCCTGGCTGCTCGACCAGATGCCTGACGACGAAACCGCGACGCTGGTTCACGGGGATTATCGGCTCGATAATATGATCTTTGCGCAAGATAGCGCCGAGGTTATCGCCGTGCTCGACTGGGAACTGTCAACCCTCGGTCCCCCCCTCGCCGATCTCGCC
>JAADIJ010000051.1 GCA_013151335.1 Alphaproteobacteria bacterium
CGGCCCCAGCCGGGCGCAAACCGGCAATGCCGAGTCGCTCGACAACCTCGGACATTGGAATTGCCTTGGCTTCGATTAAGCGTGGATCATCGGGATAACTCATCGCGCGCCGACCTCTGCTTGTGCAGAATCTTGCCAAGCCTTATATCGGCCCGCAGCGGCAGCAAGATAATATCGCGCTGTTTCAACCCGAAGGCGCGCCATCGCATTATCCAATGATAAACCGACCTCAGCGCAGACCACATCCTCGGCCGAGACCCGCAGTGGCACCAGAATAGGGCTGCAATTTTTTGTATCTGGCAAAACCTTGCTCAAAACTCCAAGCCACATCGTGAAATTTTCGTCGCGGATCAATGCCAGCGACAGGTGAGCGCAGGTGGCAACCAGACAGCGTTCTGCAACGATCGGGGATCCTCTCATGCCAAATCCGCCCGCTCTTGCCAGGCAAAATGATTTGACACATGGTGAATGCAGCCGCCACGCCAACCGAGAATAAAATCATGCAACGCGGCGCCAGCGGTCGATTGATCCAGTTGACACCGCTTGGCAAACTCAGCAACCGCCAGCGCCGCACTTTCATCGCCCGGCACCAACGCGGTGGCTGATTTGATCAGATCCATCGCCTCGCCACACCCCAGCACTCCAAGTTTGGCGCGCATGGCCATGGCCACGCAGCCCAACCCGAACTCGACGGCGCAGCGATCGGTCATAGCTTGGCCTCCAGCTCGTCAAACCGATGCGCCAATCGACGCAGCGCCGTGCCCATGCCTTTTTCAACAAACCCTGTAAAAAGCGCGGGCTTTGAAGGGTGAAGTGCTGATCCCAAACTAAATGTTGGCCCGTCTTTCGGGTGATCGATCACCTGAAAGAGCATATGAGCAACACAATATTCCTCGCGTTTGAATGTCTGCGGATATGGATGGCGTCGCGCTGACTTCAGACTATGACTGCTCATCGCACCCACCACTTTGGCGAGAGGGTGCCATTCTGGTTTCCGGCTTTATCCGTTGAATCGGTTTCGTTGTTGATCCGGTTAACCACACCAACCACGCTGTTCTTTCCGCGCCCAATGGCGTCCGCGATCCTTTGAAACTTGAGGCCCTCAATGTCGCGCATATGCAGCACGGACAACATTTCTTCGTCGCGCCAAGATCTTATGCTCATCGCGGGCCACCTTCCCGTTTGGTGCCGAGAAAATTCCCGACACCAAACTCCATCAGGGAGGTCCGGGAGCACATCTTGCGCGCGACCACGCCCCCGGCGGTATGGTCCAATGAGGCTCGTCGTGTTGCCTTGCGCGCATGTGTCATCATTCCAAATCTGCCTTTTCGACCAATGCCGCGCGCAAAGCGGCCGCAACGCTCATAAACCGATCCATCTCAGCCAGCTGCTCGCGTGCCTCGATCGGCGTGTAATCATTCGGCCGATCAGATTGCTCCGACATCGCCTTGGCGTGAATATTCAAGAGTTTTGAAAATTCCATCGTCAGCTTGCTGATATCAGAGGCCAACGCACCGCCATTCGGGACAAGGCTGGTAAAACCCGCCAGACAAATGCGCAAAATGCTGGGCAATTGGCACTGCCGCCGTCGGCAGAATGCGGCCCAATCGGTGCAAATGGTTCACACCAAGCCCACCGGGCCGATCCTCGTCATCACTGGATGCGCGGCTGAGGTTGGCGATCGACATGCCCAAATCATCGCTGGCACATTCCAACCCACCGGAAACGGTAATGGCCTTGCGGACCGCTGACTGGATGGACCCGTGGCGAACGTTACGCATGGGAAAACTCTCTGCTTGATTGGATGGCGTTACCAAATATGTTGAAGGCGCCGGAGCTGAATTCCGGCACCTTCTTCCATCCGGCCAACAATTCAGGAGCCAACCAGATGAAATCAGAACAAGAAAAGATCATGCTCAAAGACGACGGTTTTCCCGTCACGGCCCTACTGTCAGGGATGAAGGTTGTCACAGTTCGCCCCCAGAACCAGGGGGCATGGATATGTCTATATGCAGAAACGCTCCCTCACGAATCTGCGGAGGTTCGTCACCGCTATGCTGAATGCCTCCCACCTGAGCGTTTTCAACTGGCCCTTGATCCTGTGGGAGCACACCAATTGGGCCTTCTTCTGATCCAGAGGGCAAAAGAGGCAATTGCGCCGGACTAAAGTAAGGAAACCGCACAAATTCGGTATCTAAACCACGAATTTCAGGTTTGGGTTGGCCGGAAATGACCAAAGATTTCTCGAACTTTTGCTCGGGCTGAATCATTACGCTCAACCTCTGTTCCAAAAATCGACACGACGCTGAGCAAATTTAGCGTTGGCCTGCTCTTCTGCAGCAATCTCGACGGCCTGTGCTTCACGCCAGCGCCGCAAGCCAAGGGCTATGGACAGAATTTCGACCATATCCGCAGCATCTGCGCGCTCGGTTGAACTCGGGCTATCCCGAACAATTTTCCAATATTTTCGGCGTTTCATTGAAATCATCCGCACATTCCAGCCTAGATAATCTAAAGGATTTGTTGAATCCCGCTCATCTGATTGCTCGAAATTTTCTGTCATTTGGCCTCTCCTGAATTGAATGTTGATTTTGCCCACCAAATCCTCGGTGACATCACGCGGACCGCGTGGCAAAACCTGCCGGTTTATTTCCCGTGATCCTGAACCGGCCTTGTGAGACGAATTGCCCATCACGCAGCCTCGCTGTCGGATTTAGGAGGGTTATCCATTTCAGTTTCTTTTTTTCTTTTCGGGACATTTGACCAGCGAAACAAATGTTCTGGTACGGCCAACTCCAATTCCTCACAAAGCGCTCGGATGTATGGAAACCATCCAGATGGAAATTTATTCTCCCGAACCGCACGCGAAATATCTTGGCTCCGGAACCCAAACCGAACGACCAAACGGTCTCTGCCAACCTCTTCCAAAAATTTTGAAACTTCAGTCATAAGATTGTTAATACGCATTTTGCGTAGTTTGTAAATACGCAAAATGCTCAGTGCTCAAATTTTTCAAAAGGAATAGGCTTCCGCCATGTTAGAGGATCAGGAAGACAATATCGAAGCTGTTGCCGCGCGCCTTAGGCGTGTCAGGACCGTTTTGGGTTTATCAAAAAAAGATTTTGCTGAGCGGGCCGGTATTGGTGAGCAGGTATATGGTCCATTTGAAAACGCAAATAGAGAGCTGTCGCTAAACGCCGCAAAAAAACTTCGCCGAACCTACGGATTGTCTTTAGAATTTATGTATTTCGGAAAAATTGATGACCTTCCGCACAGAATTGCCAGTGTGTTATAATCCAGTCCGTCAGTTAAGTCGGACCAAAAATCTAGCGGGAGACCGGAGCGCAACCGCGCCTGTTTGAGTAATTCTAGTATTTCTTTTTCCACAATAAAATCCACAGCGATTCCATTTGAATTTAGAACATTACCAGAACATAAACAACTGTTAAGCCGAACTCGAATCGCGATCGTCGCTGACATCGCTTGAAACTACTAAGTCAGAATCATCTCCAATTTTCGGAGCTGGCCGCCGCCACGCTATTAGGTCTTGGCCAATTTCTCGATAAAACTCTGGGACCAATCTCTCTAGCTCGGAAATAAAATTGGCTTGCTGAACAAATCTTATGCCCAAACGCCGAGAGTAAAAGACATCAAAGCTCGTAATCTGCAAATGTTCCTTTCCTTCATTCGCAATAGATATGTCTTCCATTATTTTCCGAAATGGAAAGTGCGTGGATGCACTCTTCCCTGGCCAATTAAGTTTGATGACAAGATCATCGACGTTGTCAGACTTAATTTGGCGAAGCAACCAATTCAATCTCGCCTTAGTTGTTTTCTTATCTAGGGGTGCACGCAAACTCATACCAGCGTCGATAGTTCGCCGAGTAAGATCGGCTGTGATTGTAAGCTGAGACGCTGCGTCCGGTATTTCCAAGGTTGTCGTAAGTAAACTCTTGCTGTTCAAGATGGACAGTTCATCCTTAATCCTTTGCTGAGGGTCTTGGGCGTGGCTTCTGGACAATTTCTCGACAACTGTTGTTTTTGTCTGCCGGCTTAAAATGAGCGACAAATCTCTTGTTTCCTGATGCCAAGCCTGAATTACGACCATTGCCTCAGGGGCACGAATTTGAATCTTTCCACCAGACGAAACCAATTTGTTCAGATCTGACCACTCTGGAGGCATCCTCGAAAACCCTTTGACGCCAGCACTCTCGTGAGAAAGAAATCGCCGCAATTCCCTCAGCAACTCAGCTTGGTCGCTATTTCCGGCAATTTCATTGCCCAACAACAAGTCTACCTGCGTCAAAATAAACATCCAAGACCAATGGTATATCGGAACCCGTGATCGAGTTTTCCTCAGTTCCGGAAGAGGATGAATTTGCGGCATCGAAGTAAATTGATTTGAGATAGTTATGACGCAATCAATAGCGTGATTTTTCGCCAACGAGCGGTAGCGCTCGATTTGGTCAACAGAAAGTTCATTATTGCCGACTTTGGCCTCCACAAGCGCCCGCCAACTTCGTTTCCCAATTCGAACATCGATGAGTCCGTCCGGCCGGTCAGCCTCGTTTGCCTTTTGCCCAGTAAATGTGATTTCGGTATAGGTCTCGACGTTCGCCCGCGCTCCTAGCTTTTGCCCAATCGAGGAAAGCATAACCTTTCCAAATTCGTCTATTTTGGAAAGGCATGCCAAAACAACCGACGTTGTCCTGCCTTCTTTCGATGTGATGGCAAGGACTGGGAATAATCTTGCGTGTTCCCCTCGAGAAAGAAATTCCGGAAGCATTTTGGATCGTCCTCTAAATAAAACCTGCAATTATAAGCAGATTTAGCATGTAAAATATCACGTAAATTTTGTGTGATTCCAACGCAGTAAATCAAGAGAAAAGATTTTGATACGCAAATTGCTTACTATTCCGCTTGCAATACGCAAATTGCGTAGTAATATCTGCCTCCAAATCACCGGAGGCAATCATGCGTTTTTCCACCACCTCAAAACAACAAAACTGGCCAGAAGCTGAGCGATTGGCGGCGGCGATTTCAATCGTCACCAATGCTGAAACCTATGCCAGCCGACCGCTGACACGCCTCTGGGCCTGGTCAGTCCTCAAATCCTCCCGAGGTCAAACCATCAGCCAGTTTGGACTGAACCAACATGCCCTGCGCAGGGCAGTAACCGCGGAGGGCTGCGCGTGAGTAATTCCATCCTCAACCATTTCCACTACCACCACCTGCCGCCGCATCTGCAGGCGATCAGCAGCCAGTTTCACGCGATCGCGGCAGGGCTGAACTCGGCCCTGCCGGACTCTGCCGAAAAATCAGCCGGTTTGCGCAAACTGCTCGAAGCCAAAGATTGCATGGTTCGCGCCGCCGTTGAGAACGCAGACTTCGAAAGAACAACGACACAAAAACCTCCGGAGGCAATCATGGAATTAGACTTCCACGAAATCATCCATCGCGTCATGTTGGATCGTGATCACGCCCACATGATCCAGCAGATGCGCAGATGGGGCCGGGCATTCGCTGAAGATATCGCCATACTTGATGACATCCTCACCGCCAACACACCGCAGATGGACACGAACACGCGGTGGCGATTTGATCGCAAAGTTTATGCCCAGCACCAAAGCGCAAGGCGCATAGCGCGCGTTATAATTGAAGTCCATCAGGGCTTTCTTGAATGCGCCGAATTGCTCGCTCTACCTCTTCCTTCATTTCCCCTGCCGGAAGATGCAAAAGAACACCTTCGAGCAGCGAAAGCATTTCTCGAAGGTGCTCTCCCTCCCAATCCTGATGCTCGTGAATTTGCGACTGAAGTTTGCTGATATGTTTGTCTTTTTCCACCTCGATTTCGAGACCTTCACCGGTAAACGCCATTTTCAATCTCCTTATCCAAAGAGGCTTAGCATGATGCATCTTGTCGATTCGCGCGAGCCAGACGAAAGCCTGAGCAAATGATCGCAATTGAAAACACACTCGCCCGAGCGGTCGACGCGCTGGAACCGTTGGGCAACGCCGCCAGAAGCGATTATCTCAGCATGGCAGCATTTGAAACCGGCGGCTTTTACAAGTCGGCCGAGCCAAACAATAATTGGGACAACCAACAAGTTGAAATCAAGGCCCATGACGTATTTGCCAGCGGCGGTGATGATGTCGAGGCGGTGCGCCACTGGATACAGGCCGCAACCCGCCAGGCCAGCATGTTCGAGGATCTACGCAAGGCGGAGATCACGCTGTGTTCGGGTTGCCCGATACCCGTCACCAAAATGCGCGACGCCTGTTATCTGATCATGGACGAGGGCCGCAGCAGGGATCTTCGCCGCCGTGCCGGGGCGATGCTTCACGCTTTGGTCGGGGTTCCGACATGAAAGCCAATTTGACATTTCTCGAAAAACTGAACGTTGCGCACGCGATCGGCGGAAGCATGGTCCTACCCGCCGACCTCATTCCAGAACTGATTACTCTGCTAAAACACAGAAACAAAAATATCGATACATTCGCAGAAATAATGTCGAAAACCAAAGATCTGCACAGGTTAGCAGAGCGGAGACTCCGCGCTGCAACGGCGATTTTGGTCTTTGCAGCCGTCTTTTTTCTGAGCTCAATATTTTGGGCCATATGATGTCAAATTATTTCCCCCCACCACAATTCGCCCTCCTCTCGCCTCCGAGACCTGCCGGGGCATGTAGTGCAACTGCCGGAGGCGACGTTGTCTCCGGCCTTTTTATTCCGAAGAACGACCCGACGGCGGCGCGCGGCTTCCACTGGCCAAATGCGCGCCGCCAAGTGTCTTTCCTCAATTATCGAAAGGATAAATCATGAGTGCCACAACCCAGATTAAGCCGCTGGAACCGCTTAAAAACATCGCGAAAGCGGCATCTGTACCACAGCAGACCGGGGTTAATTTCAGCATGGTCTCGACGTCCGAGCTCCGGATCGACATGGCCTACCAGCGCAAAGTCTCCGAAAAGAGCCTGAGCACAATCCGCAAGATCGTTCGGGAGTTTTCGTGGTCGAGATTCGGCGCGCTTTCGGTCGCGCAACATCCGGATGGGTTTATCATCATCGATGGTCAGCACCGGGCTATTGCAGCCCACACGCTCGGCATAACTGCCATCCCCTGCATGATCAGCGAGGGTGACCTGGTAGAACAGGCCGGGGATTTCGTCTCGATCAACAACGACCGTACACGGGTTCAGCCCGTCGATAAGTTCCGCGCCCGCATTGCTGCTGGCGACAAAAAGGCACTTGAGTTGGCACAAATACTAACCGACATCGGCATTACCACAGATGTGGTTCCCGGCACCCCGCTGCGGCCAGGTCAAACCCGTGCCATATCTGTACTGGAAAAACTTATGCAAACGGCGGGTCCTGGTATTTTATTCACCACGCTTGAGGCCCTGACAGATGCTCAGCCCGAACAGATGAATCTCCTCATTGGGTTCAATATCAAGATCGCAATACAACTTATTGCAAACGTCATCGGTTCCGGTGGGGACATGAACGAGGTGGTAAAGTTGCTCGAGGTCACTGATTTTGACTCGCTACACGTGGATGCGCTGAGTGCCAATCGTATGTTTGGCGGAAATATTGCCAACCATGGAG
>JAADIJ010000218.1 GCA_013151335.1 Alphaproteobacteria bacterium
GTTCGGGTTGGGTCGAAAATGATTTTTGCATAGCAAAAGAATAGCAAAATCAGATCACCTTGGGAATCGATGAGTTACGCAGAGGTCTCGTGGTAAAAATATATTAGATTGTGAGAAACGTAATGTCAGAGCTTTCATCCCAGCCGACGTCCGTCCAATCCGCTTACGGTTGGCACTCTGAGAACCGAATATTTGTGAATCGAAGGTACCAAAGAAAGTTGGTTTGGACCCTTCACGAAAAGCAAAAATTGGTCGAGTCGGTTATGAAGAGATACCCTATCCCAGCAATTCTCTTTGCTGAGAAAGGGGAGGCCGCTGCAAAATACGAAGTTATTGATGGGCTGCAACGATTGAATGCACTTATCTCTTTCATCGAAGGGGCGTTGCCGAATTTCGACCGGCGGTGGCTTTGGCACTCGAAAGCTGCACACCGACACTGAGGAAATTTTGTTTAGTGACAAGCGCCCAATTTTGCTGAACGGCATTCCCGAACTTGCGAGCAGGTCTGACTTGGCTGATCGATCCATCATCATTCACTTGCCAGAGATTTCAGCCAGCGCCCGCAAATACGAATCCGAGTTGTGGAAATCTTTCAACGAGGCTGCGCCAAGAATATTAGCCGGGCTATTGGATGGGATTTCCTGCGCGGTTGGTCGAATTGGCGAGGTGAAACTCTCCGAGCGCCCCAGAATGGCAGACTTCGCCAAATGGGTCTCATCAGCAGAGCTTGCCTACGGGTGGCCTGAGGGGGCGTTCTTGGACTCCTACGCTGCAAATAGGCGATCAACTGTGCAAGCGACCATCGAAGGCAACCCCGTAGCGCTCGCAGTCACCTTGTTGGCCCGCGAGGGTGGGTCATGGCAAGGCACCATGACGGAACTGAGCAAAACGCTGCGGGCGCGATACCCGCACATAACGGAAGATACGTTTGGTTTTCCACGCCATGCTAACAAGCTTTCTTCGGCCATACGCCGCCTAAAACCGCCCTTGAGGGAAATCGGGGTGGAAGTTGGATTTGATCGCCAAGGTCAGGGCAGCGAGCGGATTGTTAAAATCAATAAGGTTTGATCTGTTGTCTGTATCGCCCGTACCGTCCGCCAACCAATTGCGCAGACGATGCGGACGGTACAGGCGATTGGTTTTGATTCTAACCGTCATTTCTGGAGTTTTAGCAACAGGGAAGAAGACGCTCGCCCATCAGGTGATAAACCCGAATTGACTTGAAACTGTGTTATCGCTGCCCTGGTTTTCTTTCCCATCTTCCCATCTATGGGGCCTGGGTCGTAACCAAGTTCGGTCAGGGCATTCTGAATAGCGTAAATCGTATCCGAATTTGCTCCCAGCAGTGTTGTTGGATAAGTCGATATCGGCTTCTTTGGACAATAATTGCTGTAGCCCAAATCCCCGCATACATATGTGCCTCGATCACTTGGGCAGGAATGCCAGCGGTGACATCCAGACCGGTGTGCCGTGGCACCACCAGACGCCACCACAAAGACGAAAGCAGAAAATATGAGTAAAACTCGCAAAAATCACCCCCCCCCTTTGTGTTTTATGTCAGGCCATGTTGTCAACACTTACACCTGCACCCGCCATGTGAGGGACTCGCGGCGCTCGGGCAACCTCAACGAGCAAGTTCGATAGCAGAAATAGTTTGCCTAACGGGTGCGTTTCCCGATTTCCTAACGGGTTTCCCAATTTGTAGAAGCGCGGGATAAATTTAATCTGTGAAGTAGCCGGGCAACCTCTTTCCAAAAAAACCAGCGAGGAGTGCAGTGGGCCGTTCCCAACATCCGACACGAGGGGCGGGAAAAGACCTTCTCTTCGGGTGCAAAACGCGTTCTGAAGAAGATCATACAGCTAGAAAGCTAGGCTCGGACCCCGAACCCGTTCACCTTATCATCCGCCACACGAAATCGGCGGGGCCGTGGTTCCAAATTCTTCAGGCAAGATTCTGTCAGGTGCAATGGCATAAAAGGTCTCCTCGACGACACATGAGGCGTAGATCGTGCGTCTTATCAACCTATGATTGGCAGTGGGGGTGGCGTCCCGGCAAAACAGGCAGAAAGGGTTGCCGGGGGTGAGGGATATTGCGTGCTATCGGCCCAGACCAGCCATCGACCTGACCACCTGTCGCTGCGATGCAGCTTTCACATTGCCGCCATTCGTAGGTCGCGCACCCACTTACGAGTTCCCTCAAGAAAGCCCCGTCTGCATTCGGTCAGGCGGGACTTTTTCGTCTAAATGTTGGAAGATGAGAGATCACAAATGAAGCTGCCGAGCCGTTAGCAGACCTCTTTGACTTGGTGTTGATCAGCCACAATAAACGCGTACCACCAGCCCTCTTTCGTCCAGCCTGAAATTGATCCGATTGGGCACGAATTCAAGGGTTACGAAATTTCCATAAGGGATAATCCGTATTGGGGGTTCAATGCCGATTTCCTCCACATCAAGTCGGGTTTTGCCGATCATAATTTGATATTTTTCCGAGCCACAAGCATTCGGAATTTCTGGTGGCTGCGACACATCTGTTCCGCTGACCATTACGGGACCAAAGAGAAAAAGTCCCAATGTGGCTGCCAACATCTTGGTGCTCACGGCAAGTCCTCCGTTCTCAAGTGTGTGAGAAAACCCACGTGGTGCCGATCATATCATAAGACGTGATTGCGACCAAGGGTGCGCAAGCGACGCTGTTCAATCTGGTAGTTTAAGCATTAGGATTAGCCAGTTTATAACCCGACCAAGTTCAAGCAATTATGCGTTCACAAGACTCAGTCGGAAAATTGTGACATAAGGGGGCAGATCAACCCTTGCTCACGTGTTCTATCTGGGAGTTTTGATTTGTTTAAGCCACTTACATCCATCTTTGTAATCGGTATCCCAACCAGACCGGCAAGCATTCCTGCTGCAAATTTGCTGTCATTTGCCTCAGCTGTGACGGCAATTATGTTGTTTCTGGCCGGCAGTGCCAACGCCCAAAACTGGGGGTCGATGAGCTATAATTGCTATCACTATCTGACGGGTGCGCCTGTATCGTGTGACGATGCGGGTGGAGGTAGTGAAGCCAACAATGAAACCTTCGTCTGGCAGCAGGAAACCCAAATCCCGGAGCAGACTTATCAGCCTGCACCGGTGCCCAGCGGACCAACCAAAGCGCAGATTGCCGCCAATCTAAGGGCAAAGAGGGAGCATGATAAAATTGAAGATTGGCAAATCGGAAACGCTCGTTTCTATGACAAGGATTTTGAGGGTGCGCTTGGCGCTTATTTAAAAGCCCGGAATCAATGCCTACAATGGGATCTAGCCGATTGCGACGCCCTGCGCACCAACATAGCCATAACCCGCAAGGAAATGGCGCATTACGCGCTTCGGGACGAGGCTATTTCGAACTATCGGATTGGCTACGATTTTCAAAGACAGGGTGACCTGAAAACTGCACGAAAATTCTTCAAACGGGTTGTGGATTTATGCACAGAGGGCGGCACTGTCTGTAAAGAGGTGGAAGATCAGGTCAGAATTGTTTCCGCAAGCCTGCTGAGCAGGCAGGCAGTTTCTGTCTATGATCAAAACCCCAAACTCGCACTTGGTAAAGGCACGATCGTCAGCAATATCGCGTTTGACCTCTTTTTTGATTGTGAAGATCCTGAGTCTCAGCGATGCCAGTCCTATCTGGACCTTTGGATGTCGAGCAAGAGCTTTGTAGAGCAGGCTACGAACGAGTTAACTGAAAGCCTAGAATCTCAGGCGGCAGACCGACTACCGGAGGATTATTCGAACCCGTTTAATAACGCCTCTCCTTTTGCTTACGGCTCAAAGGCCAGTACCGCACGCCTTTACCTGGAATTGTTGACTTTACCCGAACCCGAGGACGTGGACTATTTATTCGCGGTTAACAACACAGAACCAGATAAGAAAAAACGGGAATATGCTTTACTGGACAACCCAATGGCCCTGCTGGCGAAATCTGCAATTTGGAATGTCAGGAACCTGTTTGAAACAAATTGGTGGACGCTTAGCTTCGAAGAGGATGTAAAGCAGTGGAACGATATTACGAACGGTGTTGTTGCTGAGGAACTGCCCCCTGTACCGCGCCTTGATGTCGACAAAATTTCGTCGGCTGCATTGGTCTTTGCAGGCGACGTTATTATGGCGGATGCCACACCGTCAAAGGTGGATTTGATGCTGGCGGCCTTGCACTACGCTAATGTTCTGGAAAAGGAGCTGAAAACTCAGGGTTATTCCATCAGTTCCGCACAGAAGTGGGAAAGTTCCGATATATTTTTGCGGGTGCTATTCTTAGAGGCACCTTCAAATCCAATAACCTTGCAGGCAGTAGATGCGCTGACACAAATCAGGCGCGGGGCCGTTCTGAAGTAGGTTCTGACAACCTAATTCGAAACTACATTGGATGAACGTCCGTAATCGGATATCTGCAGTTTCACACCGCACCCGCGGCGAATGGCTCCTTCCCGCCCCCTAATTAGCAAACCTAGAGAATTTACCGCCAACGTACCGCCAACGGTCGGTAGCAAATCGGACCACGTGTTCCGCCTTTGTTTGCGGTTTATTGCAGTCGAATGCGGTTTTTGTTCTCGCGCAGAAATCCAGTGATTTCCGCCCTAAGTCTTTGATATATATGGGGTAATATGTTGGTTGCGGGAGTAGGATTTGAACCTACGACCTTCAGGTTATGAGATAGGTTTTACCCAGTCAGCCGACTTGCGCCCGGCTTCGCCTATCTACTCTATCTTGTTGTTTACATTAAGTTATTCTTGACGCATCCGGCTCTGGGTTCCTATCTCTTACGCTGTGACTTGCTTCCAGTTGCTTCCACAGTGCTTCCACGAGCGGCGCGAATATTGATAGGAATTCCGATGGTCAAACTTACAAAACGAACAATTGATGCGCTGCAAGTGCAGAGCAAAGATTACTTTGTCTGGGACAGCCAGATCGCCGGTTTCGGGGTTCGCGTGATGCCATCGGGGGCAAAGACCTATCAGGCCCAATACCGAAAAGGCGGTCGCACCCGTCGAGTGTCGCTGGGGAGGCACGGCAAGATAACGGCAGAGCAAGGCCGCAAGCTGGCCCGCGAGGTTATGGGGCTGGTTGCCAAGGGCGACAATCCCGCCGAGGAGATCAGCTTGCACCGGCGCGCACCAACCGTTGCCGCCCTTTGCGAGCGGTTTTTCTCAGAACACGTTATGGAACGCTGCAAGCCATCAACCCAAGGTGAGTATCGCCGCGCCATTGATTTGTTCATCAAGCCCGCCATTGGCAGTTTCAAAACCGTTGACGTTGAACGCAAAGATATTGCCGACCTTCATCACAAATACCGGGGTAAACCCTATCAGGCAAACCGGACGCTTGGAGTTCTCTCGAAGATGTTCAATCTGGCGGAGGTCTGGGGGTTGAGACCGGACGGCTCCAACCCGTGCCGCCATGTGCCGAAATATCGCGAAGTGAAGCGCGAGCGGTTTTTGTCAAACGCAGAATTGGAACGACTTGGGCAAACATTGATAGAAGTTGAACAAGACGGCTCGGAATCCCCCTTTGTGGTTGCCGCTTTTCGGCTGCTGATCCTGACAGGGTGCCGCCTTGGAGAAATCCAAACCCTGCGATGGGATTATATCACCCAAAAAGGCATGGAACTGCCCGACACCAAAACCGGCGCGCGACGCATCCCGCTGCCACGCGCGGCACGGGCCGTTCTGGACGCGCTGGAGTCTACTGACGGCAATCCGTATGTCATCGCTGGCAAACTGGACGGAACACACGTCACCGACCTTCAGCACCCTTGGAGACGGATCAGAGCGCGTGCGGGTCTTGACGGTGTGCGCATCCACGATCTGCGGCACACCTACGCGTCAAACGCCGTTTCCGAAGGCATGCCCATTCAGATGGTCGGCAGGTTATTGGGCCACAGCCAATTGCAGACCACGATGCGTTATGCGCACCTAGCGGACGCGTCTGTCAATCTGGCCGCTGAAGAAAACGCCGCCCGGCTAAGTGGCGCACTTGCTAGCAGAGCCACAAAGGTTCCGGTGCTTCGCGTCGTGTAGCTCGTGCGCGCGTATAGATAGCACGCACCCACGCACGAGGGGCAATAACGCTAA
>JAADIJ010000210.1 GCA_013151335.1 Alphaproteobacteria bacterium
CGAGTGGTTATCCGCTAACCCGTGCGCCAAATATGGCCGAGCCAACCCGCACATGGGTCGCGCCGAACGCGATCGCTTTTTCGAAATCCGCGCTCATGCCCATCGACAATCCGTCAAGGTCGTTGCGCTTGGCTATTTTGGCCAGAAGGGCGAAATGCAAGGATGCTTCCTCGTCAACGGGTGGGATCACCATCAGGCCGCGCAGGGGTAAATCGAGCGCGCGGCAGTCGGCGATGAACTGATCCGCCTCGGCGGGAATGACCCCGGCTTTTTGCGGCTCTTCGCCGGTGTTGATCTGCACGAACAGCTCGGGACAGGCTCCACGGGTTTGAACCTCGCCCGCCAGTTTCTGCGCGAGCTTGGGGCGGTCAAGGGTGTGGATGGCGTCAAACAGTTCGAGCGCTTGGCGCAGCTTGTTGGTTTGCAACGGGCCGATGAGGTGAACTTGGACATCGCTGAACTGCTGACGGAACTCCGGCCATTTTCCCGCCGCCTCTTGCACACGGTTCTCGCCAAACAGGCGCTGGCCCTCGTGCAATACCGTCTCAACCCGGGCGTTCGGCTGAACCTTGGAGACGGCGATCAGTGAAACCGCACCCAAAGGCCGCTCAGCGGATTTCTCCGCCTGACGAACGCGCGCCGCTATATCTGAAAGGGCCATGGCTTACCTCGATTTGATCTGTTCTGGTTATGGCCAGACCGGGGACGATAAGGAACCCCAAAAAGAAAAGAGCGGACCGAAGCCCGCTCTTTCCAATTCAAATAATCCGGATGGATTAGAATTTGAATTTCACACCAGCGTCTGTAGTGACGTTGCCACCAACAGAACGTGTGCTGACTGCAACGGTTGCACCGCCACCCAGGCTTTGGGAGTAGGAAACACCGTAAACATTGCGTTGTGCGCCACCAGCGATTTGATTGCCGCCGAAGACATACAATGTGCCGCCACCGATGCCGTAGGAAACAGTCGCTGTCGCGCCGGTTACACCAAGGTCTGTACGAGCAAGATGAACACCGATGTTTGCGCTACCAGCGTCAAAGCTTACGCCCAACTGTGTGCCGCCAGCACCGCCAGTACCGTTGTCGTAGGAAACGCCAACTTTAGCAGCACCCAGAGCAAAGGAAGCCGCAACTTCTGTGTCGTTGCCGTTACCACCGGAAACCGAAACATTAGCCGAACCCAGAGCGAAGTCTACGCGGATGACATTGTTGCCAGCACCACCGGAGGAGTGGGAAGCCCACGACCATTGGTTGGAAGCCATGTCATTACAGTTGCCAGTGAAGCCAACAGAGCAGCCCCAGATGTTGCCGTTCTGTGCAACAGCACCGGAAGCGTTACCGATAGTCAGGGTTGCTGTGCCATTGCCGATCCAGAGACGCGGAGCACCGATTGCGCCAACTGCGCCACCATTCATGTTCAAACGAACATATGCGCCGAATGTCAGGCCGCCATCTGTTTCGCCAGAAGCGTTGATGTTAACCCGGAAACGGTGGGTTGTGGCGGTTGTGTTTGTTGCAGCAACCAGAGCAGAGCCTTTGTTTGCATCAATGATAGCCATCGCTGCAGCTTTATCGGATATCGCCGTATTGGCAGCATCAATTGCGGTCTGTGCGGCCGTCTGCAGACCTGCTGTTGTAGCCGTGTCCATCAGCGCATTAGCGTTATCCAAAGCGGTAGCATTGGCTGCATCCGTGCCAAGATCTGTGTTAACAGCTGCCAGCGCGGTGGCGTATGTGTCGGAAACAGCAGGGGTTGCTGAGCCAAGTGCGAGGAGCGCTGTATCTTGAGCGGTTGTTACCGTCGTAGCCAAAACAGCGGCAACAGCTTGAGTGTTGGTGTTAACAACACCGATGCGGCCGGAGCCGGACAGTGAGATTTCTGCAGCAGCTGCGCCAGCAATCAGCGTCAGTGCCGTAGTGGTGAGAAGAATCTTTTTCATTGTTTTCCCTCGTTAAAGTTAAAGGTGCACCTCAATTCAGGGAATCCAAATTGAGTGAGATCATAAATCACTGTTTGGGGCGGTTTGGTCAAGCAAGCGCCGACCCAGATTTTCAAAGTTGCGCTTTCTGGTGCAGACTTGCCACAGTGCGTTTTGGCCACGCTCAGGCTTGGTTGCGGTCTTGGTCGCGGTGAAAACGCTTGTTCGATTGAACGCGAGCCGATAAACCCTGTTTAAAATGACGCAATTCTGATCGGGGGGACGATATCATGTCCACAAGAACTCGCCTAGTCGCAAGCAGCTTGCTTGTATTGTTCCTCGCCAGTTGTGGTGGCAGCGGCTTCTTAAGTGGCCTGAAGGGGACAGGCGTCAAACCCGATGTGCGCGATCCACAGGATATTGCTGGCGGCAAACAAACAATTTGGGACTTGTTTACCAACGCGGACAACCCCAACGTTACCATCAACGTCAATAAATACATCTGGAACGCGGCGCTGGATGTGCTGTCGTTCTTGCCCGTGCAGGCGGCTGACCCGTTTTCTGGTGTGATTGTAATGGGTTGGGGGCGTGCCAAGGGGGCGTCGCGCAGCTATCGTGCGACTGTATATATACAGGACCCCGCACTTGATGCGCGCTCTCTCAAGGTGGCGTTGGTGTCAAAATCCGGCCCTGCCAGCCGCGATACGGTTCGTGCCATTGAGGATGCGATCCTGACGCGGGCGCGGCAATTGCGTATTGCTGACGGCAAGCTCTAGACCTATCACCGCAAATCGACTTATCAACGACAGCGAGGCCGCCAGAGCGCGGCTTTTGCGATCAATTATGACGAGGGAAACGTGATGTCTCGCTACAACGCCCGTGTGGTAGAGCCGAAATGGCAGCAGGCTTGGGACAAGGCCGAGGTCTTCACCGCCAAGCGCGATCCTGATCGCGAGAAATACTATGTGCTTGAAATGTTTCCCTATCCCTCGGGGCGGATTCACATGGGACATGTGCGCAACTATACTATGGGAGACGTGGTCGCGCGTTACAAAAATGCCACAGGTTTCAACGTGCTGCACCCCATGGGCTGGGATGCGTTCGGTCTGCCTGCTGAAAACGCGGCGATCGAGAAAGGCGTCAATCCCGGCGCTTGGACCTATCAGAACATCGACGATATGCGCGCACAGCTTAAGATGCTGGGTCTCAGCTTAGATTGGTCGCGCGAGCTGGCGGTGTGTGATGCGGAGTATTACGGCCAGCAACAGGCCATGTTCATTGATATGATGGGTGCTGGCCTCGCCTATCGCAAAAACGCCGTGGTCAACTGGGATCCGGTCGATATGACGGTTCTGGCCAACGAGCAGGTGATTGACGGCAAGGGCTGGCGTTCTGGTGCGCCCGTTGAGCGGCGTGAGTTGACGCAGTGGTTCTTTCGTATCTCGGATTTCTCGGGCGAGTTGCTCGACGCGCTTGATGGTCTGACCGAATGGCCCGAAAAAGTGCGGCTGATGCAGCAAAACTGGATTGGCAAGTCGCGCGGCCTGCAATTTTCGTTTGATCTGACTGCGCCGCAGGGGGAGATTTCGCAGGTTGAGGTTTACACGACTCGCCCCGATACCCTGATGGGCGCGGGCTTTGTCGGCATCTCGCCCGATCACCCGTTGGCCAAATCGCTGGAGGCGGATAATCCCGATCTGGCGGCGTTTTGCACCGATTGCCGGCGCATGGGCACCAGCGAAGCCGATCTTGAAACCGCTGAAAAGAAGGGGTTTGATACCGGCCTGCGCGTGAAACACCCGCTTGATCCCGATTGGGAGCTTCCGGTTTGGATCGCTAACTTCATCCTGATGGATTACGGCACCGGCGCGATTTTTGGCTGTCCGGCGCATGATCAGCGCGACCTTGATTTCAGCCGCAAATATGGGCTGCCGGTGGTTGATACATTTACAGCGCTGGAAAATGGTGCGCCGGTTACCGATCTGGCTTTCGTGCCGCCCAAAACCGAAACCGTGCAATGGATTAACCATTTCGCAGGACTTGATGTGGCTAATGGTCAGGAGGCCATCGACGTGACGATTCGCTTCGCCGAGGCCGCTGGCTGGGGCAGAGGCGTCACGAACTATCGTCTGCGTGACTGGGGCGTTTCTCGCCAGCGTTACTGGGGCTGCCCGATCCCCGTGGTCCATTGCGACGATTGCGGTGTGGTCCCCGAGAAAAAGGAGAACCTGCCGGTTGAGCTGCCAAAAGACGTGACGTTCGACAAACCCGGCAATCCGCTTGATTGGCACCCGACTTGGCGCGACACGGCTTGTCCCAAATGCGGCAAACCGGCCCGGCGCGAGACTGATACGATGGACACATTCGTTGACAGCTCGTGGTATTACGCGCGCTTCACGGCCCCGCGTGCGACCTCGCCGACCATTGCCGAGGACGCCGAATACTGGATGAATGTGGACCAGTATATCGGCGGGATCGAGCACGCGATCCTGCATCTGCTCTATGCGCGCTTTTTCGCCCGCGCCATGAACCTGACCGGACATCTGCCCAAATCGGCGATTGAGCCGTTCAAGGCCTTGTTCACCCAAGGCATGGTCACGCATGAAACTTATGCCACCTCTGGCTCTGACGGTCGCCCGGTTTGGCGCACCCCTGACGAGGTCGACAAAACCGATAGCGGAGCGGTTTTGCGCGCTACCGGCGAGCCTGTCGAGGTTGGCCCTATTATAAAGATGTCGAAATCCAAGAAAAACGTGGTCGATCCTGCCGATATCATCGACCAATATGGCGCTGATACCGCGCGCTGGTTCGTGATGTCCGACAGCCCGCCCGAGCGCGATGTTGAGTGGACAGCCTCAGGGGCCGAGGCCGCTTGGAAGCATTTGCAACGTATCTGGCGTTTGACCGTGGAAATCGCCGCCGCTGATACGAGCGAAAACGCCGCCGCCGATCTGGCGCTTGCAAAAGCCACCCACCGCGCGGTGCATGAGGTCACCCAAGGCATCGAGAAATTCGCCTTTAATAAATCCGTGGCTAAGCTTTATGAATTCGCCAACACGCTGGCAAAATCCGATGCGGGCGGGGCGGCGAAGCGGCGCGCGATGCTGGTTATGTCCCAACTGATGCAGCCAATGACGCCGCATTTGGCCGAAGAAATCTGGACCACTTTGGGAGGCGAGGGGCTGGTTGCACAGGCGCGCTGGCCCGAGGTTGATCCCGCAATGCTGGTCGATGACAGCATGACTTTGCCCATTCAAGTCAACGGAAAACGCCGCTCGGAGATCACCGTTTCCAAGACAATGCCAAAAGAAGAGGTTGAAAAACTGGTTCTGGCCGATCAAGCTGTGCTAAAGTATCTGGCGGGCCAGCCCGTGAAGAAACTGATCGTTGTGCCGGGGCGGATTGTGAATGTTGTCGTTTAGTCATCCCAAACTCAGTCGTCGTACATTGCTGATATCATTGGCGGCATTATCTTTGTCGGCCTGTGGATTTACGCCGGTGTTGAAACAAGGCTCGACGGCGCGAGGGTTGCAAGGCCAGATCAGGTTCAACCTGATTGATTCTCGTGATGGTTTTTTGTTGCTGGATAAGCTGGAGACGCGGCTTGGCGCACCAGCATCCTCTGCCAGATATGCCGCAAAAGTCGATCTGATGATTGACGAGAGCCGTTTGACGCTGACCGCTGCCACCTCGGTCGAGCGGATTACGTTGAACGGCACGGCCATGGTCTCGATTGTCGATACGGCCACGGATAGCGAAGTTTTCAACGGCAAACTGCGCCAGACCACCAGCTATACCAGCACGGGCGAGACTGCCCAGACGGTTGCCTCAAAACGTGAGGCGCATGCTAAACTTGTCACCTCGCTTGCCGATCAAATCGTTATGCGCCTGAATTCCAGCGCCGAAAGCTGGGCCAAATGAAGCTGACCGGGCGTGATGCGGTCGGATTTTTTGAGAAACCGGATCCAAGGCGCGCAGGTCTGCTGATTTTTGGCCCCGACGCAATGCGAACGGCGCGGCGGCGTCAGCAGGTCATATCGGGGTTGATCGGTGAAGCGGGCGAAGAAGAGATGCGGCTGACGCGCATGAGCGGTGGCGACCTTCGCAAAGACCCCGCCCGTTTGCTCGACGCACTTAAAGCACAAAGCTTTTTTCCT
>JAADIJ010000015.1 GCA_013151335.1 Alphaproteobacteria bacterium
AGCGGGCCATGTTAGGTTCACTCGGCGCCGATGGCGTCAAGGCCGGCACGCGCGCAATTCGCGTCGATGTCACCAGACGGAGCACCACCAACACCGATGCCACCGATCAAAGCGCCACCGATTTTAATCGGCAGTCCACCAGCCTGAATGACAAGCCGTGTGTCCATGTCGCGCATGCCGTCATTTTGCGGATTGCCGCCAATGAAGTTTGCCAGATCAGCCGTAGCGCGGCCAAGACTTGCGGAGGTGAACGCCTTGCCTGTGCTACTGCCGACAGTGTGGGGGCCTGCATTGTCTGCACGCAGGATTGCTTTGGTTACGCCGCTGCGCGCTACGATTGCGACGCTGACATTGTATCCTTCAGCGCTGCAGGCTTCGACAGCGGTTTGAGCGGCTTGCGTAGCCATATTGAGCGGAAGGTACGGTGCGGTTGGCAATTCCTGAGCGAAAGAGGCAACCGGGGCCAGAAATGCGGCCGTCAGAGCGAAAGTACGGATCATCGGATTTTCCTTTTGTTTGACTGATGCACCTTTCCTATTCCGCTGCGCCTGACCGCGATATTCGTAGTTCCCGCAGGTATATCCGTAGTTCTACTGATCCGTGTTGGCTTCAAGCCAAAATCGGGTAAGTTCAGCGGCCGACGAGGTACCGGCCTTGGCAGCGATGGCGGCACGGTGGCTTTCGACAGTGCGCGGAGACAATTCGAGCGCATCGGCGATCTGCTTGGCGGTCAGTCCCTTGGCGATCATCCCAAGGACTTCCTGTTCGCGCACCGTGAGATGGTCCAGCAAGGCCATTGCTTCATCCCGTTCCGCCGACATCAGCTCTTGGGCCTCAAGCTCCGCATGGCCTTTCTGGATCGCATCAATCAGGTCTTGCTCATCCACAGGCTTGCTCAGAAAATCGATGGCACCATTGCGAAAGGCACGGCGGCAGGCCTCGATATCGCCATGCCCGCTGATCACGACCGTGGGCCAGGTCACACCCAGATCGGTCAGTTTTTCCTGTAGCTTAAGTCCGGAAATCGCAGGCATCCGAATATCCAGAATTAGACATCCCGGCAAAAGCCCCTTGGCTTGCCTCAGAAAGATATCCGGGGATGCAAAGCTGCGCACAGTCAGCCCGACGGTTTCAAGCAGCAGGGTCAGGGCCTTGCGAACGGCCTCATCATCATCAACCAGATAGACATGCCCGCTCATGATTTTTCCCGCGCATCTGAGAGTGGTAATGATACCCGAAATGTTGTCTCAGTGGTATCAGGTAAAAGTTCGATGTCGCCCCCCATTTCCTCAACAAGCCGCTGACACAGCGCTAATCCAAGGCCGGTTCCCTCGGGCTTGCCTGTTACGAATGGCTCAAAAATCCGGGATTTGAGATCCTGCGGAACGCCAGGCCCGTCGTCGGCAACCTCCAAAACGGCCAATTGACCGGATGTTTGGGTTCGGATCGTAATCTGCGCCCCCCTTGAAGCATCCAGCGCATTTCGGACCAGATTGAAAATCACTTGTTCAAGCTCGACCGGATCAGCATCAATGGCAATCGGATCGGGGCCCAGGGCCAACGTAACCGTCGCGCCGACGGTCCTGACTTCCAGTTCCAACAGACGCTCAACACTCAGAACGGCCTCATTGAGAGAACAGGCAACTGATGGTGCTCGGTTCGGTTTACTCCAGCGCCGCAACCGATCCAGTATGTCGGAAGCTCGCTGGGCTTGCGAAACAGTGTCGCCCAGAACATCGGCCAGCTGCTCTGTGTCTCCACGCCGCGCCAAATGAAGACCGGCCTGCGCCTGACTGAGTATCGCCGTCAGTGGCTGAGCCAGCTCGTGGGCCATGCCGCTGGCCATTTCGCCCATGGCATTGACCCTGGACGCATGTGCAAGTCGTGTCTCCTGCGCACTCAACCGGGCAC
The DNA here is from genome assembly GCA_013151335.1 of Alphaproteobacteria bacterium. Classification (GTDB taxonomy): domain Bacteria; phylum Pseudomonadota; class Alphaproteobacteria; order Rhodobacterales; family Rhodobacteraceae; genus UBA5972. The sequence goes on from JAADIJ010000015.1 coordinate 1,912, forward strand.
GGCTCTCGGCATCGGCAGTGCGGGCACGTTGCCTGAGGCCAAGTACTGACAACAAAAACAGGGCTGAGACCAATGCCACAACTGACAGGCTTTTGCCAATCGGCAGCAAGCCTGACACACGAATTGCCAGTGAGGTCTCCAGGATCAGCGGCTGCGATGCGCTGCCAAGTGTTTTGGACAATACTGCCCCGCCTGGATCAAGTGTTCCGGTCAGCTCAGTACCGTTGGGCATAACAAGTCTGCGCGACACCGATGGTCTTTGCCAAAAAGGATCATCCGTTTCGATCAGTGCCACAGCGTCGATGACAAGGGCCAGACCGTGCCGCGCCGCATCTGTATTAGGGCTGCGTTTAACCATCAGGTAATGGCCCTGCGTGGATGGCATTTTGCGTATCTGTAACGCCCCCGTCGAACCGCTCGCCATCTCTCGCATCACAGTCTCGTCGGCTCGTGCGAAGTCGGCAGACGTCCGAATACTTGGCGCTGAGGGATCAAACGGGACCACACTTACAGACGCAATACGTGGGTAAAAGCGCATGATCGTCGCGGCGACATCAAGGATCAAATCCTGCCGCTCGGGACCCCCGGCGACAAATATCGCCGAGAGAGAGGTCAGATGTGCATCATGCTGGTCGGCACGCTGAGAGGCCAAACGATGCAGAATAGAGCTCTTTGTCGTGAGTTCTCCTACAAGCCGCTGCCGCTCAAAAATCGCTAACGCAGTAAGGGCCAAAGTGATGACGCACGCCCATATCAAGAACGGCCGTATGAATGGCAGCCTGTTTTGGTGAGACATTGAGTTTAACGCGGTCATCCCGCTTCATCGCAGTTGGGCGGCAAAACGCCAATCCGTATTTGTACGGTAATGTCGGCAAATGATTTTTCGCGAAAGCCGGTACACCATTTGCCCCTTCCACTCCATGATAGATGAACTGACCAAGCCATTGGACGAAAACACTGACCGATCCAGAGCGACCGTTCACAATCCCATCCGTCGCAGCGGTGCAACTCTCCGATTGCGGACATTCGTTCAATGCGCAGCATTTGAATGCCCGATTGGCTGCTTTGCAGGACAAACCCGACACTCACCGCGATTGCATGGTTTCCGACAACCTCGTCGGACCACTAGTCCAGACGGCGGGCAACCGGCTTTCGCCGAATGAATAATGCCTTAGACACGTTGCCGAATGAAGACGTAGAAGCAATTCGAGCAATTTTGATCGGCTTTCCCGCAAAAAACCACCAAGAAGGTTTTCCAGTTGTGGCAAATCTCACAGACCAAATGAAACGTGCTGAACATCATGGATATCCAGCGGGTTCGTCGCACCCGGTCAGAAGAAGTCAGCAATCATTCTGAACTGAACGTCTATTCTGTGATGGGTGAACATATGGAAAAATCACTCGTTGAACTGCGCAGCATTACGTCGGGTCCGCTTTTGTCCAAATCGCAGATCAAGTTCGCGTCGCCCAGATGTGCCGCTCCGTGCAGGCCTTAATAAGCGGCCGTATTTGCCTTTGACGGTTGAACCTGGGTCAGCGATGTACAGCCAAAGGAAAGGGAAAAGGACCGGCACAATTCCAAGCGCCGGGGTCCCCTACAATTAGCGTTGCAGTTGAATTGGTGGGCTGGAGATCAGACTACAGGCGGCCCGACAAAAACCCTATTTGTCTTAATAATACGCGTTTCGCGAAGATCGGAGTGACGGACCAAAGTCTATGGTTGTGCCCATTATCCGTGATAACCTTTACCGATGAACCGGCTTACGCGCGCATTGATCTGGAGTCGTTTGACCCTGCCCGGGCAATTTCTCTTGGCAGGGGCCGTTGTGATGACCGCTGCGATGTTACTTGTGGGCAGTTGGGTGTCTTCACGAATAGAGCAGGCTGTTGTGCAGAATTCGGCTTCAACTGCCGCGCTGTTTATGGAAAGTTTCGTTTCCCCGCTTGGTCAGGAACTGGCGCAGCATGACGCGCTTTCAGAGCCAGCAAAACGCGCCCTTACCGAGATATTCGAAGGCACTGCATTGGGCGAGCGTGTGGTTTCATATAAAATCTGGAAACCCGGTGGTCTCATAGTTCATGCGTCCGATCCATCATTGATAGGGCGGACTTTTGAACCTTCTGACGATTTAATACAGGCTTGGTCCGGACGCATAGCAGCATCATATGAAGACCTGACGGATCTGGAGGATCAGTATGAGGCATCGCTTGGAATTCCGCTGCTGGAAGTTTACAGCCCGATCCGCGAAGTCTGGACAGGTCGTATAATAGCGGTTGCGGAATTCTATGAACGGGTTGGTATTTTGGATGAAGAACTTTCCGACGCCCGTCGCAATAGCTGGTTGGTTGTTGCCTCAACTTTTCTGGCCAGCGGGTTGTTGCTGTTTGGAATAGTTCAGACTGGCGGACGCACCATTCGTGATCAGCGCAAACAGCTGGAAACCCAGTTGGAAGAAACACGCGCTGTGTCGCAGCAAAATCTGACCCTGCGAAAGCGTGTAGTGTCGGCATCGTCGCGTGCAACCGCAGAGACCGAACGCACAATCCGCCGCATCGGGTTCGATCTGCACGACGGTCCAGCCCAATATCTGGCATTGGCGGCCCTACGTCTTGACGGTGCTTTGCCGGATCAAGAATCCGTCAGCCGGGACGCAAAGGAAGTTCGCAAATCACTCGAAAAAGCACTCAGTGAAATCCGGGCAATTTCACGCGGGCTTGCTTTACCGGACCTGGATGCGCTGGATTTAAAAACCCTCGTGAGACGCGCAATTGAAGAACACGAACACCAGACGGATATGACTGTCGGTCTTACGTTTGTCGGCCAAGATTCTTTTCCATTGGATTTCTCGCAAAAAGTCTGTGTCTACCGGTTCCTTCAGGAAACGCTGTCCAACTCCGCGCGTCACGCTGATGTCGCTGACGCCACGGTCGTTATTGAAACTACGAGTCAAACCCTGACTATTTTGGTTAAAGACCAGGGGCGCGGGTTTGAACCTGATACTGCACTGAAGCTGCGCCAGGATGGTGGCCAGGGTTTGCTGGGACTGATGGACCGGGCCCAAAGCATCGGTGGCAACCTGACAATCCAAAGTCGCCCCGGTGACGGAACGACAATGCATCTGACACTTTCTAACGTGGAGAATTCGACATGACAATTCAACTGATACTGGCCGACGACCACCCGATTTTTCGCGATGGTTTAGTGCAAAGCATTGAGGAAACAGGGGAATTCGAGGTGGTCGGCGTTGGCGAGTCAGCACAGGACGCAATACACTTGGCCAAAAAGCACCAACCCGATGTCGCACTTCTAGATCTGTCAATGCCCGGGAATGGCATCGAGGCGGCCAAGGTAATATCGCATGAACAGACGGCGCGTTACATCGCCATGTTGACGGTGTCTGAGGATGACAGTGATGTTACTTCCGCCCTGGAGGTTGGCGCCATCGGCTATATCCTGAAAGGTGTCTCAGCGGCCGAACTTCGGCGAATTCTAATGGGGATCGCCAAGGGCGAGGCGCATGTGTCACCCGGCTTGGCAGCCAGGGTCCTGAAGATCATGCAAAGCCCCAAGCGAGAAGATAAGAACCCTATTGATGAACTCACTAAACGTGAAGAAGATATCCTGCGCCGCGTCGCTAAAGGGATGAGTAACCGAGAGGTTGCCGATGCACTTGGCCTTCAGGAAAAGACCGTGAAACATTATATGACAACCATTTTAGGCAAGCTACATGCCAGAAACCGCGTCGAAGCCGCGTTGATTGCTCATGAAGCCTGGCGCGAAAAATGAAATATGACGCCTGCCTTAATTCGCAGCCATTTTGCGCAATCTTTTGATATCAGAATTCGTGGCTGGTCGCTTTATTGCTGCGCGACCGTATTGGTCTGTCAGCGTATAGATTCCACGGGCAATTTCTTCAGACCAGCCGTTGGTATAGGTGATGGTCATTTGGGTTCCGGTAATTCGTGACTCTTTTACAATTGTAGCGTCCGAGCTGTCAGGGTGGCGTACGCTATCGATGTTGATACCATTGGCTCGTGCCCTCAAACGCGCCAGATCGGCCCCTGTTGCGCGTCGCGATACAACTACTTGGCCGGCAGCATTCCAGAATGTATAGCGGCGATCTTTGATTTCTTCACGTGACCCGTC
>JAADIJ010000170.1 GCA_013151335.1 Alphaproteobacteria bacterium
CGCTTCAACGAGATCGAGACTGGTCTGATCCTGTTCAAAACCACCGGCGATGCAACCCTGCTTGGCGATCACGAGGCATTTTTGCTGGCCAATCGCGATCACTGGCTGGCGCGCGAAATTCTGCTTTACTGGAAACGCGTGCTCAAACGCGTCGATCTGACCTCGCGCACGTTGATCGCACTGGTCGAGCCCGGCTCGTGCTTTTGCGGCGTTCTCGCCGAGTTGTTATTCGCGGTCGACCGATCCTACATGGCCGACGGCGCATTTGACGGCGACAATCGCGGCGAGGCGGTGATTATGTTAACGCAGGCGAATTTCGCGCCTTTCCCCATGTCCAACGATCTCACCCGGTTAGAAACCCGGTTTTTGGGCGCGCCCGAAGCCGTCAAAACCGCCGAGGCACAGGTCAATACGCCCCTATTGGCCGAGGATGCGGACAAGCTTGGCCTCATCACATTTGCGCTGGATGACATCGACTGGGACGACGAAATCCGCGTATTTTTAGAAGAGCGCACAAGTTTTTCCCCCGACGCACTGACTGGCATGGAGGCGAATTTGCGGTTCGCCGGGCCGGAAACCATGGAGACCCGCATCTTTGGCCGTCTGACCGCATGGCAAAACTGGATTTTCCAACGCCCCAACGCGGTGGGGAAAAACGGCGCGCTGCAAAGCTATGGTAGCGGACAACGAGGCAAATTTGACCGGCGCAGGGTCTGAACCAACAACCCAAGGAGGCCGCGATGGCTGATCTTATGAATGTCAGTTATGACACCCTAATACCCAACAATGTCGGCCTTTCAAGCGATCGCAAGGTGTTGAAAGCACTCGAAAAATGGCACCCGGGCTATCTAGATTGGTGGCAAGGCCAAGGCCCGGACGGTTTTCAGGAAAGTCTGGTTTATCTGCGCACCGCAGTCAGCGTTGACCCCAAAGGCTGGGCGAAATTTGACTATGTTAAAATGCCGCAATACCGCTGGGGCGTGTTGTTGGCACCTCAAGTCGAGGGGCGCACCATCCCGTGCGGCGAACATTTGGGCGAACCTGCTTGGCAAGAAGTTCCGGGTGAATACCGCTCGATGCTGCGCCGCCTCGTGGTCATTCAAGGCGACACCGAGCCTGCTTCGGTCGAGCAGCAGCGGTTCCTAGGCGCAACCGCTCCCTCGCTTTATGACCTGCGCAATCTGTTTCAGGTCAATGTGGAAGAGGCGCGCCACCTATGGGCGATGGTCTATATTTTGCAGAAATATTTCGGCAAAGACGGTCGCGAGGAAAGTGCTGAGTTGTTGCAGCGCCAATCCGGTTCGACCGAAAAACCACGGATGCTGGGGGCGTTTAACGAGGCAACGCCGGACTGGCTCTCGTTCTTTATGTTCACCTATTTTACCGATCGTGATGGTAAGATGCAGCTCGAAGCGCTCGCGCAATCTGGCTTTGATCCACTCAGCCGCACCTGTCGTTTCATGCTGACCGAAGAAGCGCATCACATGTTTGTCGGCGAGACCGGCGTGGGGCGCACGATCCAGCGCACTTGCGAGGCGATGAACGAGGCGGGTATCAGCGACCCTTACGATATCGATAAAATCCGCGCTCTCGGCGTGATTGATTTGCCAACCATTCAGAAAAAGCTCAACCTGCATTACACATTGTCGCTTGATCTGTTCGGGGCCGAGGTGTCAACCAACGCCGCGAACGCGTTTAACTCGGGCATCAAAGGCCGTTATCAAGAGGTCAAGATCGACGACGATCACCGCCTGAAAGACGCGACTTACCCGGTGTCGGAATATGTGGACGGCGAAATCCTGTTGCGCGATGTACCTGCCCTGACCGCGATCAACATGCGCCTGCGCGACGACTACACTAAAGATGCCGCTGGTGGAGTGAAACGGTGGAATGCGTTGTTTAGAAAGTATAATATCGAGTTTGAGTTAATCCTCCCTCATGAGGGTTTTCATCGCCAAATTGGCGTCTTTGCCGGCGCACCGATTGCTCCAGATGGCACAATCATTTCAGACCAGGCGTGGCAAAAGCAGTCAGAGCAATGGCTGCCTACCAAAGCGGATGGCGATTTCATTCAGTCGCTAATGAAGCCCGAATGGGAAAGCGGGCGCTATGCCGGATGGATTGCACCGCCGCGCGTGGGCATCGACAACAAGCCCGGCGACTTTGAATATGTTCAACTGCATATGGCCTAAGGACCCCCATGACCCAGCCGCTGAAACAGCATCTGATTGACCCGGAGATCTGCATCCGCTGCCACACTTGCGAGGATGCCTGTCCAATCGGTGCTATCACCCATAACGATGACAATGTCGTGGTGGATGCTGACAAATGCGAACATTGCCTGCATTGCATTGCCCCCTGCCCAACCGGCTCGATTGACAATTGGCGGGTGGTGACCACGGCATATTCCGTTCAAGAGCAACTCGAATGGCTCGAGTTGCCAGAACAACAAGATATCCTCGCAACAACTTCGGACAGCGCGGACACGCAGACGGAAAACGCGGATGTCATTGCCCTTTTGGCGCAGGCACAACAAGGCGCGGGCGAGATGGCCTGTGCACCCGCCTCGGCCACTCGGCCAGTGCAAAACCTATTCACCCAATCCGAACCACTACGCGCGCGGGTTCAGGGCAATTTCCGCCTTACAGAACAAGGCGCTGACAGCGATGTTCGCCATATCATTTTGGACCTTAGCAATGCTTCCTTTCCATATCTAGAGGGGCAATCCGTCGGCATCACCCCCCCCGGCACCAATCAAAACGGCAGACCGCACCGATTGCGTCTTTATACAGTTTCCAGCCCCCGCACCGGTGAGCGGCCTGATACCAATAACCTGTCGCTGACGGTGAAACGAGAGAATCATGGCCTGTGTTCAAACTATATATGTGACCTAAAACGTGACGATATGGTTAACCTGACCGGGCCTTTTGGCAGCAGTTTTCTAATACCGAATGATGCGCAGACCCGGCTGATCATGGTTTGCACCGGCACCGGCTCGGCTCCGTTTCGCGCATTCACCATGCAGCGACAACGAGAAATGGCGGCCATAAACGGCTCGATGAAACTATTTTTCGGTGCCAGAACCCCGCAGTCGCTCCCCTATTTTGGCCCTCTAAACAAAGTGCCGGGTGCATTTCTCGACAAGCATTTTGCCTTCAGTCGGGTCGAAAACCGCCCCAAAACCTATGTACAGGACCGACTACGCGCCGACAGCAGTTCCCTTGCCAAATGGTTAATCGACCGGAAAACATATATTTACATTTGTGGGTTAAAAGCGATGGAATCAGGTGTCGAAGCGGCATTTTTTGACATCATGAAAGGGGCAGATCAGGACTGGCAGGCGGTAAAAACAGAAATGCTGAAAGACGGGCGATACCATGTGGAAACCTACTGACGCCCCGGTAAATAGCCCTGTTTTCAGTCATGAAATCCGGGTCACATGGGGCGATTGCGACCCCGCACAGATCGCTTATACGGGCCGTATTCCCTATTGGGCGCTAGAATCGATTGACGCGTGGTGGGAGCATTCCGCCGGGCTTGATTGGTACGCATTGAACGTTGATCGTGCGATCGGCACGCCTTTCGTTCATATGACTCTCGATTTCAGCGCGCCGATAACGCCGCGTCATACTTTGCGGTGTCAGGTCGCGCTTTTGAAACTGGGGGTACGCTCGATCCGCCATTCTGTTACTGGGTTTCAGGACGCGACCCAGTGTTTTAAGGGCGAGTTTGTTTCGGTTTTTGTTGATACCAAAACCTTCACAAGCCGTCGCCCGCCAGACGATCTGGTGAAAATTTTTCGCGCATTGCAATCCGCCCCGATAGCGGAGGGTAAGGCGTGAAACGTCAAATCGCAGTGCAGACAGAGGCGCAAACCATCTCCGACGGTGAAATCAGCGCGTTTTTGGCGCTGGTTGGCGGCCATGTCCGCACCAAACGCACAAGCCTCGGCCTGTCTCGGCGCGCGTTGTCAGAAATCTCGGGCGTTTCGCCACGCTATCTGGCGCAGATCGAGGGTGGGCATGGCAACATTTCTATCGTGTTGCTCAAGCGCATCTCACAAGCCATGAGCTGTAAGATCGAAGAGCTTTTTGCCAGCGAAGAAAGCCCGGGACCGGACTTCCGCGCCAACCGCATCGCATTAATCGGCATGCGTGGAGCCGGGAAATCAACGCTCGGACTGCGCGCAGCCACGCATCTTGGCCGCCCGTTTGTCGAACTCACCCAACAGATCGAAACCATAGGCGGTATGGGGCTGAACGAGGTATTTTCACTCTCCGGCCAAGAGGGGTATCGCCGTCTGGAATATCAGGCGTTAACTCAGATTACCGCGACCCATAACAACTTGATCCTCGCGGTTTCCGGCGGGATTGTCGCCAAACCGCAAACGTTTGACTACCTGCTCACCAACTACACCACCATCTGGCTGAAGGCGCTCCCGTCCGAACATATGGCGCGGGTTCGAGCGCAGGGAGATTTGCGCCCGATGACCGGTAATCCCGACGCCATGCGCGCCCTTACCCGCATCCTATCGATCCGCGAACCGGCCTATCGGCGCGCCAACAGCACGCTGAACACATCCGGTGTGTCAGAAGACCAGAGCCTGCGGGCCTTGCTAAATTTTATCACCTGATTGAGGACGAGAACTGGTGCTCAAAACACTGTTTTCAGGATAACCGTTGAAAATACCTGTCAAAATCAAGTAAGGCAGAAAAATTTTCCTTCAACCTCGCGGGTAAGCGTCTCATCTATTTTTGCGCTATCAAATATGGTGGGCGCTGACGCCCGCCACAAACGGTCGCACCCGAGCTGAACTCAGCGTGATCAGGGGTTTTCTGTACTTGCTCAATATCCTGGCCTATACTGCACCCGTGCCCAGATATTTTGGCGTAACCAGTTTTTCGCAGGAGACTAAAAATGAAAAAAATCCTACTTATCGCATCCTTGGCCATGTTTGGGGCGGTATCGATTTCGCAATCCGCTCTGGCCCAGAGATTGCCGAGCTTCACCAGAACCTACGATTCACACGTGGTCTACGGCACTGTTTTTGACAGCTTCGCTGTCTATACCGCCGGAAAACCCAAGGCAACGCGGGTGTGCGAAGACGTGGAAATCCCGATTTATTCGGGCGGCTCAAAGGCTGATCAGACCGGCAACATCCTCGCAGGCGCGATCGTCGGGGGCATTATCGGCAATGTGGTGACGGGCAATAAAAATGGTGCGACCGCAGGTGCAATTGTCGGAGGCATCGCTGGGGCCAATGCCAACAAGCGCAAAATTACGGGCTATCGTATTGAAAGACAATGCAAAACTGTTCATGCCGCCACTAATAATAAGGTCAAATACTACGAGTCAAAAATCCGTCTCGAGGGCAGGGTTTACCGTATTCGCACCACCTACGAGTTAAGTATTGGCGACGACGTCAAGATGTACGCGCCCAATTAGAGCGTTATCCGAACTCCATGAAACGGATTTCGGAATAAATTTTCGCTCAAGTGCAAACCGTTAAGGCTGTTCCAGAGGGTCAATTAACCGGGCACGGCCCTAACAGCTATTGCCGACCCGTCGCAATCAGGGGCCTTGCCTCTTTCAGGTTCTACCTGCAAAACGGGTAGAATCCTTCTTGCACCTGTTTCAGAAAAGACCGGACCGACGATGACAAGCAGCCCCCAACAAGCGGTTTCAGCCGATTTCGTGGTGATCGGTGCCGGGATTGCCGGGGCATCGGTGGCCGCGGAACTCGCCAAATCTGCCCATGTCATCCTGTTGGAAATGGAGAGCCAGCCCGGCTATCATACCACCGGACGTTCTGCGGCCATGTTCGCACCAAGCTACGGTCCCGGCCCAATTCGCGCCTTGACCCGTGCCTCAAACGGTTTTTTTCTGACCCCGCCACCAAACTTCGCCGCCCATGATCTGCTATCGCCGCGCGACACGTTGATGATCGCTCGCCACGACCAGATGAACGAGCTTGACGCCACACTCAACCAAATCGCAGATGAGACTCCGGTCAAGCGACTGGGTCAATCCGCACTGCGCCAACATCAACCATTGCTGCGCGAAGGCTACGCTAGCGCCGGTTTTCTGGACATGGCCGCCAGCGAAATTGATGTCCACGCGCTCCACCACGGTTATTTGCGCATGTTTCGCGCGACAGGCGGCGTTCTCGTCACCAAATCCGAGGTGTTGAGCCTGTCAAAACGCCACCACGATTGGCAGGTGCAGACCGCCTCCCACATTTATAGTGCCGCGCGCATCGTCAATGCCGCAGGCGCATGGGCCGACAGCATCGCCTCCCTTGCTGGCGTTATGCCCATCGGATTGGTGCCCCAACGACGGACCGCTCTGATCGTGGCGTCGCCATCAGGGATCAACCCTCAGGACCTCCCCCTGACCGTAGATATCACCGAAAAATTTTACCTAAAGCCCGACGCTGGCCAATTACTGATCTCCCCCGCAGACGAGACCCCGTCCGCCCCGTGTGACGCCCAGCCGGATGAGCTCGACATTGCACTATGTGTGGACCGGATCACCACCGCCTTTGATCTTGATATCCGCCGCATTCACAACAAATGGGCGGGTCTTCGCAGTTTCGTGCCCGACAAATCGCCGGTTGTTGGCTATGCGCGCGCGTCTTCCTCACGCGCCAACACCCCGCATGATGACGGGTTTTTCTGGCTCGCCGGTCAAGGCGGGTACGGCATCCAAACCGCACCGGCCCTTGCAAGATATGCCGCGGCCCTTGTGCAGGAGCAATCGCCGCCTGCAGATATCCTCGATCAGGGTCTTGACCCGCACACGATCGGCCCTGAGCGCCTGGCCGACGCCGCCGATCGTCAATCGCCCTGAAATGGAAGCATAGATGCTAAACCCTGAAAATATCCTTAACGGCATCGCCGTGCCGGTGCTGGCCTTTGATCGTGACTTCTGCCTGCTGGCCGCCAATGACGGGGCCAGAGCGCTGCTGTCACGCGCCAAGAAAACGGCGCCGGTGGTCGAGGTTTTCGGCAATAAATCTATCGGTGACAAGCTGGGAACCGCGCTTAAAAGAGGGGCGACCGAAACTCTGTCGTTAAAAAAAGTTGGCAAGGATAAACGCGACCTTTTTATCACCATAAACCGCGTGACCCCCACCGATCCGGAGGGCCAGCCAATCCTGCTTGTGACCCTTGAGGATCGCTCGCCATATCGCGAGGCCCGGACCATGCGCAGCGATTTTGTCGCCAATGTCTCTCATGAAATCCGCTCGCCGCTGACCGCTGTGTCTGGCATCGTGGAAACTCTGCTTGGCCCTGCTGGCGAGGATCGCGAGACGTGCGAGCATTTTTTGCACCTGATGGATAAAGAGACCCGGCGCATGACAAATCTTGTCGCCGATCTGCTGTCCTTGTCGCTGGTCGAGGTCAAGGAAAAGCGCGCGATCAAGACCACGGCGGACCTGACCCAAATCCTGCTTTCGGCGGTTGAAACCGTCAGGCCCTTGGCCGATCAACGCGGCAAGCACCTTAAAATTGACTTGTCAGAGCCTCTGCCAGAAATAGTTGGGAATTACGACAAGCTGTTGAGAGTGTTCATAAACCTGCTGGAAAATGCCATTAATTACAGCCGCGAAAACGGCGAGGTCACCCTACGCGCACGCCCACGAAAACCCTCAAAGCCGTTTCGCAAACCCTCCATTCAAATCACCGTCGCGGATCAGGGAGAGGGCATCCCCGCCCACGAGATCCCCCGTCTGACCGAGCGTTTTTACCGGGTCGACAAAAGCCGTTCGCGCGCGATGGGAGGGACCGGACTGGGCCTCGCAATCGTTAAACACATCCTTGTGCGCCATCGCGGCAAGCTGGTGATCACCAGCGAAATCGGCCAGGGCTCAACCTTTTCGGTCTTTCTGCCCGTGCCAAAATCACAAAATCCAAAACAGTCATAAAACCGTTACACTTTTGTCGTATTCCCCGAGTCGAGGTCGGTTCCGATGGCCTTCGCCCGTCAGTGGGCGCGATGAAACATGAGGATTATGATAAAATGTCTCTCCGTATAACTGCTGCTGCCTTTGCAGTTGTGGCCAGTGCCCTGCCGGCAGCGGCCCGTGAACAAATCAACATCGTGGGCTCCTCCACCGTGTTCCCTTTTTCCACCACTGTTGCCGAGCATTTTGGCAAATCGACCGATTTCAAAACTCCGGTTGTCGAAAGCACAGGCTCGGGCGGCGGCTTGAAATTGTTCTGCGCCGGTGCCGGGCTTAACACCCCTGATATCACCAATGCTTCGCGCCGTATCAAGGCCTCTGAGGTCAAGAAATGTGCCGATAATGGCGTTAACAAAATCGTCGAGGTTAAAATCGGTTTTGACGGCATTGTTCTGGCCAATTCGCGCAAAGCGACCCCTATTTCGATCACGACCCGCGATCTTTTCCTTGGTCTTGCCAAGAATGTTCCCGACGGAAACGGCGGCACGAAAGCCAATCCTTACACCATGTGGAACGAGGTCAACCCGGCCCTGCCCGCGATTAAAATCGAGGTCCTCGGCCCGCCGCCAACCTCCGGCACACGCGACGCATTTGACGAGTTGGCCATGCAGGGCGGTTGTAAAACGTTCCCATTCATCAAGGCGATGAAAAAGACCGACAAGCCTGCTTATAAAAAGCTCTGCCTGACCCTTCGTCAGGACGGCGCCTATATTGAGGCTGGCGAGAACGACAACTTGATCGTGCAAAAATTGCAGGCAAATCCGTCGGCATTCGGCATCTTTGGCTATAGCTATCTTGAGCAAAACAGCGACAGCATTCAGGGCGCGTCCGTTAACGGCGTGGCACCTGAGTTTGACGCTATTGCTTCGGGCGAATACCCGATCGCCCGTTCGCTTTACTTCTATGTCAAGAAATCCCATATCGGCAAAATTCCCGGTATCAGGGAATATATGGCCGAGTTCACCAACGAGGACACTTGGGGTGAAGACGGCTATCTGGTCGACAAGGGCCTGATCCCGTCCGGTGCCAAGATCCGTGCAGAGCAAGCCGCGGTTGCCAAGAACCTGACCTTGCTGGATATGGCAAACTAATCTAACTGAGAGGGCCCGCGCAATCGGGCCCTCTTGACCCAGACGCCTTTGGGGGGCGCTAGATCATGTCTGCTTCAAAAATCGACCTTCAGCGGCCAGTTCGCCCGCCTTGGATCGACCGCGCGATCATTACCATACTTGGGCTTGCCGCTGGATTGGCCATTTTGGTCACCCTTGGCATCATCCTGTCGCTGCTGTCTGAAACCATCCGGTTTTTTGGCAAAGTCCCCATAACCGAATTTTTGTTTGGGCTAGAATGGTCACCACAAACCGCGATCCGCGCCGATCAGGTCGGGTCTGACGGCGCGTTCGGGGCTATCCCTCTTATCAACGGCACCCTACTGATTTCCGCCATAGCCATGTTGGTAGCCACACCGCTAGGGCTGGCATCGGCCATATATCTATCTGAATACGCAACAAAATCCATGCGTTCCTGGGTCAAACCCGCGCTGGAGATCCTCGCCGGAATTCCCACCGTGGTTTACGGATTTTTCGCAGCCCTCACCGTTGCCCCGTTCATTCGCATGACCGGCAGCCAGTTGGGTCTGGAAATCTCCTCCGAAAGCGCACTTGCCGCCGGCGTGGTCATGGGCATCATGATCGTACCGCTGATTTCCTCGCTTTCTGACGACGTTATCAACGCCGTGCCCCAATCCTTGCGCGACGCCTCTATGGGCCTTGGCGCCACCAAATCCGAGACCGTTCGCCACGTCATTTTGCCCGCCGCCCTACCCGGCATCGCCGGTTCACTGTTGCTGGCCGCCTCGCGCGCCATTGGCGAAACCATGATCGTGGTAATGGCCGCAGGCTTGGCCGCCAATCTAACCCTCAATCCTTTAAAAGCCGTTACCACCATCACCGCACAGATCGTTTCGCTTCTGACCGGCGATCAGGCTTTTGACAGTGCCAAGACCTTATCCGCCTTCGCGCTCGGGTTATTGCTGTTTATCGTTACACTTTGTCTCAATGTCGCCGCTCATCTGATTGTGCGCAAATATCGAGAGCAATATGATTGATTTTACCAAATCCGCCGGTTTCAATCTGGCCGCCCGTCACCGCGCCGAGACCCGGTTTCAGTGGATGGGCAAAGGCGCGATCCTGCTGGCATTGGCCTTCTTGGCATGGCTGATTGTCACCATCGCCGTTGGCGGATATGGCGCAACCAAGCTGGTGCAAATCGCCATTCCCGTGGACCTTTCCGCCACCAATATCGACCCAAACAACATCGCCGCTGCGCGCTTTGGCAAGATCGTCAAGCTTGGCCTGCGCACGCGTTTCCCCGAGGTCAAAAAACGCAAAGACAAGAAAAAACTCTATAATCTCCTCAGCACCGAGGCCAGTTTTGAGCTGAAAAGAGCGATCCTAGCCGACCCCAAGCTGCTCGGTGGAACCCGCAAAATCTGGTTCACCGCCTCTGATACGCTCAGCCTTTATGTGCGCGGCAAAACCAATGTGAGCGTTCCCGAAGACCAACGCCGCATCTCTGACAAAGAGATCGCGTGGGCCGCAGATATGCAAAAAAACGCCGAGATCCGTACCGTGTTCAACTGGGGCTTTTTCACCCATGGCGACAGCCGCGAGCCCGAAATCGCCGGAATTTTGGCCGCTCTGATCGGCACGGCCTTATCACTAGCGGTATGCTTTTTGCTGTCCTTTCCGCTGGGCATCGCCGCCGCCACCTATCTTGAACAATTCGCCCCCGCCAACCGCCTCTCTGATATTATCGAGGTTAACATCAACAACCTCGCGGCGGTGCCCTCAATCGTGTTCGGCCTGTTGGGCCTGTCGATATTCCTCGGTTATTTCGGCCTGCCGCGCTCATCCCCTCTGGTCGGCGGCATGGTGTTATCGCTGATGACCCTGCCCACCATCATCATCGCCTCGCGCGCCAGCCTCAAATCCGTCCCCCCTTCGATAAAAGAGGCGGCATTAGCGCTTGGCGCGACGCCCGTGCAAGCGGTTTTTCACCATGTTTTCCCGGTCGCGCTGCCCGGAATGTTGACCGGCGCCATCATCGGCATGGCCCGCGCCCTTGGCGACACCGCCCCCTTGCTGATGATCGGCATGGTCGCGTTTATCGTCGATATCCCCAAATCCATACTGGCCCCGGCCACCGCGTTACCCGTACAAATCTTCCTGTGGTCCGACAGCCCCGAGCGCGGCTTTATGGAGAAAACCTCGGCAGCCATCGTGGTTTTGCTGATCTTTTTGATCGCCATGAACCTGATCGCCATTCTGTTGCGCCGCAAACTTGAACAAAGGTTCTGACCATGAGCGATCCTATTATCCGCGCCCAAAATGTCGATGTGTTTTACGCCGATAAACAAGCCCTGTTCGGCGTGGACCTGAAAATCGAGGAAAAGCAGGTCACGTCGCTGATCGGCCCCTCGGGCTGTGGCAAATCCACGTTTCTGCGCGCCATCAACCGCATGAATGACCTCATTCCGATCTGCCGTTTTCGCGGCTCGCTCAAGATCGACGGCCAAGACGTTTACGCCCCCGCCGTTGACGTCGTGTCCTTGCGCGCCCAGGTGGGTATGGTGTTTCAAAAGCCCAACCCGTTTCCCAAATCCATTCGCGAAAATGTGGCTTACGGGCTGAAAATTCACAGGCTCACCTCCTCTAAATCCGAGCTGGATGGCCGCATCGAACACAGCCTAAAATCGGCGGGTCTCTGGGACGAGGTTGCCGACCGTCTGGACGAGCCCGGCACCAGTCTTTCCGGTGGCCAACAGCAACGCCTGTGCATCGCGCGCACCATCGCGGTCGAGCCACGCGTCATCCTGATGGACGAGCCCTGCTCCGCCCTTGACCCCATCGCCACCGCCGTGATTGAGGAATTGATTGATAAATTGCGCCGCGACTTTACCATCGTCATCGTCACCCATTCGATGCAGCAAGCCGCGCGAATTTCACAGCGTACCGCGTTTTTTCACTTGGGCAAACTGGTCGAGGTCGGCAGCACCAAACAGGTGTTCACCAACCCGGTTGAGGAGCGCACGCAAAACTATATCACCGGCCGGATCGGATAAGGAGAGCCCATGGGACACGAACATATCGTAGGCCGTTTTGATCAGGACTTGCAGAAAATCAAGGCGCTGATCCTGAAGATGGGCGCTCTGGTCAACGCTCAAATCAAGGGTGCGACCGACGCGTTGATGGATTTTGAGACCGCCGAGGTTGATGCCCTTGTCGCCACCGATCGCAAGATCAACGGCATGAACAAGGACGTGGATAACCGCGCCGAGCGTTTGATCGCGCTGCGCCAACCCATGGCGCTCGATCTGCGCGAAGCGATGCTGCCGATCAAAATCGCGGGCGAACTTGAACGCATCGGCGATCACGCCAAATCCACCGCCAAACGCGTGCGCAAGCTGACCGAAAACACCTCCGCCGAGGAGGCCCTGACCCAGATCGGCGAGATGAGCGCCAAAGTGCAATCCATGCTCACCGACGCTCTGGTCGCTTATCGAGACAGCGATATCGCCCTTTGCGCCGAAATTCGCGCCCGCGATCTGGAAATCGATGCCCTCAACAAGGCGATTTTCGCCCAGACCGTCACCGCCCTCACCGAGAACCCGCAAGACGCGGAAACGCTGGTCCATATGGTGCTTTTGGCGCGCAGTTTTGAACGCGCCGGCGATCACGTGGTTAACATTTCGCGTCAGGTCCATCACATCGTGACCGGCGAAGACCTCAAAGCCTCCTCTTAAGTATGGGACACCGGAAATGAGCCTCGATCAGCCAAAAGTCCTCATTGTCGAGGACGAGCCAGCCCAAGTGGAAATACTGCGCTATAATCTGAAATCGCAAAATTACGAGGTCGTGGTGGCCACCGATGGTGAGACCGGGGTTGAAAAAGCGCGCGACGAGCTTCCCGATGTAATCCTGATGGACTGGATGCTGCCGCGTCTTTCGGGCATCGAGGCCTGTCGCCAAATCCGCCGGATTGCCGCCACGCGCCAGATCCCGATCATCATGCTTACCGCCCGATCGGAGGAGCGCGACCGGGTGCGCGGCCTTGATATTGGGGCCGACGATTACATCAGCAAACCCTATTCGATCAAAGAGCTTTTGGCCCGTGTGCGCGCCGCCTTGCGTCGCCCTGCGGCCCTCGTCACCGGCGAAGTGTTGGAGTTTGGCAAGATCAAAATCGACCTCTCCAAACATATCATCACCATCGCCGACAAACCAATTCACCTTGGCCCAACCGAGTACAGGCTGCTGATAACATTGATGAAATCACCAGAACGGGTGTTCTCTCGCGACCAGCTCCTGGACATGGTCTGGGGCCTGTCATCTGATGTCGACACCCGAACCGTGGACGTTCATATTGGTCGGCTCAGACGGTTGCTGACCGAAAATCGCGCCAAAAACATGATCCGAACCGTGCGTGGATATGGCTATTCGGTGCAGGGAAGCTGACAGAAAACAAGCCCAGCGTCTGCGCCCTAACTCGCCAGCCCAAGCCCCTTTAACGCCACCGTGATCTCGTCAAGAATAACCGGGTCGTCAATCGTTGCGGGCATCTTCCACGGCTTGCCATCGGCAATGCTCACCATGGTCCCGCGCAGGATTTTGCCCGAGCGGGTCTTGGGCAGCCGATCCACCACACAAGCCAGTCGAAACGCCGCAACCGGCCCGATTTTTCCGCGCACCAGCGCCACACACTCGCGCACCACCTCCGCATCCTGCCGCCCGGCACCGGCATTCAAACAGACCAGCCCCAACGGAGCTTGGCCCTTTAGCGCATCCGCAACCCCGATCACCGCACATTCGGCAACGTCGGGGTGGCTGGCCAAAACCTCTTCCATCGCGCCGGTCGACAGACGATGACCGGCGACATTGATCACATCATCCGTGCGCGCCATGATGTAGAGATAGCCGTCCTCGTCAACATACCCGGCATCGCCGGTCTCATAAAACCCTTCAAAAGCAGCGAGATAGGACGAGATATACCGCGCGTCAGCATTCCACAATGTCGGCAGTGTCCCTGGCGGTAGCGGCAGTTTGATCACAATCGCGCCCAACTCACCCGGCGCAACCTCATGGCCACCTTCGTCCAAAATCTGCACATCATAGCCCGGCATCGCCACCGAAGGAGAGCCAACTTTGACCTCCAAATGCTCTACCCCCATGGGATTTGCCGCAATCGCCCAGCCGGTTTCGGTCTGCCACCAGTGATCAATCACCGGCACGCCAAGCTTGTCTTCGGCCCAATGCAGCGTGTCAGGATCGGTGCGCTCGCCGGCCAAAAACAAGGTCTTCAGACAGGAGAGATCGTAATCCGCCAGCAGCTCCCCCGCCGGATCAACACGTTTGATCGCCCGAAACGCCGTGGGCGCGGTGAACAGCGCTTTCACCTTATGCTCGGCGATAACACGCCAAAATGTTCCCGCATCCGGCGTGCCGACAGGCTTGCCCTCAAACACAATCGTCGTGCTGCCCTGAATGAGCGGCGCGTAGCAAATATAGCTGTGCCCGACCACCCAGCCAACATCGGAAGCGGCCCAAAAAACCTCACCGGGATCAATGTCATAGATGTTTTTCATGCTCCAGTGGAGCGCGACCAGATGCCCGGCATTGGGCCGGATCACCCCCTTGGGCTGTCCGGTCGTACCCGAAGTATATAATATGTAAAGCGGGTCATCGCCGCGCACAGTCACGCAATCGGCACGCGGCGCATCGGCCACGAAATCGCTCCAGTCCACGTCGCAATCGGACATCTCTGCGCGCCCCATTTCGCGCTGTAAAATCACGCAAAACTCGGGCTTATGCGCGGCCATTTCAATCGCGCCATCCAAGAGCGGCTTATAGGCAACCACCCGCCCCGGCTCGACCCCGCACGAGGCTGCGATGATCGCTTTTGGGGTCGCGTCATCGATCCGCGTTGCCAACTCATTGGCCGCAAACCCGCCAAAAACCACCGAGTGGATCGCGCCAATGCGCGCGCAGGCCAGCATCGCCACCAGCGCCTCGGGCACCATCGGCATATAGATCAGAACCCGGTCGCCCTTGTTGACGCCGCGCGCCTGCAACGCCCCGCCAAGCCGCGCCACCTGCTCTTGCAATTGGCGATAGGTGGTATTGCTTTTGGCCCCCGTGATCGCGCTGTCGTAAATGATCGCGACCCGCTCACCATGCCCTGCCTCTACATGGCGATCAACGGCGTTGTAACAGGTGTTGACCTCGGCATCTTTGAACCACTCATAATAAGGAGAATTGTCTGAAAACAAGGCCTTAGAGGGTGGTTTCACCCAATCTATCGCCTCGGCCGCCTGCATCCAAAATGCCTCTGGATCTGCCATTGACCGCTCATAGACCGCCTTATATCCCATGATATTTCCCCTAGATTTAGCCGTAATTCTGCACCGGAGTCCCTGCCAGAGCTGCGATATTAAGCAAGCCCCGCGCCGTAATCGACGGCGTCACGATATGCGCCTTGTTGCCCATTCCCATCAAAATAGGCCCAACCTCCAGCCCGCCAGCAGAGACCTTTAACACGTTTCGCACCGCACTCGCCGCATCGGTCGAGGCGAAAATCAACACATTTGCTGCGCCCGAAAACCGTGCATTTGGAAAAATGCGCGCGCGCAACTCCGGGTCCAGCGCGCTATCGGCGTGCATCTCGCCCTCATAGGCGAAATCAAGCGATTGCGCGTCAAGCAAGGCCAGCGCCTCGCGCACCCTATTGCCGCTGCCGGTGTTGAGATTGCCAAATTGCGAGTGGCAGCACAGCGCGATTTTCGGCTCAAGCCCAAAGCGGCGCACATGGCGCGCAGCCCCGATGACGGCGTCATAAATCTGCTCGGGCGTGGGCACCGGATTGACCTGCGTGTCGGCCACAAACAGCGGGCCTTGCTCTTGGATCATCAAGCTAAGCGCGCCGACCGGGTGCAACTCATCGCTGGCCAAAACCTGTTGCACATAGTTGAGGTGCCACAGATATTGCCCGAAAGTGCCGCAAATCAAACTGTCAGCCTCGCCGCGCTGCACCATGACCGCGCCAATCGCGGTGGTGTTGGTGCGCATCACCGCCTTGGCGATATCGGGCGTAACCCCGCGCCGCTGCATCAGATTGTGATAACTGCTCCAATATTCAAAAAACCGGTCATCCTGCTCGGGGTTGACCAGATCAAAATTTTGTCCGCGTTTCAGACTCAGCCCATACTGCTCGATTCTGCGAGCGACCACATCGGGACGACCAATCAGAATCGGGCGTGCTGCGGACTCCTCGGTCATGGCGTTGGCCGCGCGCAACACCCGCTCGTCCTCGCCCTCGGCAAACACGATCCGACGCGCGGACGAGCGCGCAACCTCGAAAACCGGCCGCATAATCATCGCCGATTTGAACACAGAGCCATCGAGATTGGATTTATAAGCCTCCAAATCCTCAATTTGGCGCGTCGCCACCCCGCTTTCCATCGCCGCCTTGGCAACGGCACCGGCAACGATGCCCATCAAACGCGGATCAAACGGTTTGGGGATCACATAATCGGGGCCAAAATTCATCTGCTCACCCTGATAGGCCGCCGCCGCTTCGGCACTGGTGGTGATGCGCGCAAGCTCGGCGATGCCATCGATACAGGCCAGCTCCATCACCTCGTTAATCTCGGTCGCCCCCACGTCGAGCGCACCCCTAAAGATAAACGGAAAGCACAGTACGTTATTGACTTGATTGGGAAAATCTGCGCGCCCAGTAGCAATAATCGCATCTGGCCGCACCGCTTTCACCTCGTCGGGAAGTATCTCCGGCGCCGGGTTTGCCAACGCAAAAACAATCGGGCGATCAGCCATGCGCGCCACATGATCCGCCTTCAAAACGCCCGCGGCAGACAGACCCAAAAACAGATCGGCCCCGTCGATAACATCATCAAGACTGCGCTTGCCGGTGGCTTGTGCGTACTCGGCTTTTTGCGGCGTCATTTCCTCTGTTCGGCCCTCATAAACCAGCCCGGCAACGTCGCAAAGCCAGACATTTTCACGCCTGACCCCGAGTTTTAACAGCATATTAAGACAAGCAATCCCTGCAGCCCCCCCGCCGGTCGAGACCACTTTAATGTCGCCAAACTCCTTCTTGGCGATCCGCAGTGCATTAGTCACGCCCGCCCCGACCACAATCGCCGTACCATGCTGATCGTCATGAAAAACCGGAATATTCATGCGCTCGCGGCACAGTTTTTCAACGATAAAACAATCCGGCGCCTTGATATCTTCCAGATTTATCGCCCCAAAAGATGGCTCCAGAGCGGTCACAATATCCGCCAGCTTTTCGGGGTCGCTTTCGTTCACCTCTATATCAAAACAGTCGATATTGGCGAATTTCTTGAACAAAACCGCCTTGCCCTCCATCACCGGCTTGGAGGCGAGCGCGCCGATATTTCCCAGCCCCAAAACCGCGGTTCCATTGCTGATCACCGCGACAAGATTGCCGCGCGCAGTATATTTCGCGGCGTTGGCAGGGTCGGCCTTAATCTCTAAACTGGCCTCCGCAACCCCCGGAGAATACGCGCGCGACAAATCCCGCCCGTTGGCCAAGGGCTTGGTCGCACGGATTTCCAGCTTACCGGGGCGCGGAAACTGATGATAATCCAGCGCCGCCTGACGCATATTCTTGGAGGAACGCTCGGTCATTTCATATGCCTTTCAAACTAGATCAGAAATTTAGTTTAGCATTAAACTTTATTCCTACACCAGTTAATCCTATTCTTTTCCTGCGCCTTGAATGATCTCAAGAATGCTTTTCGCCGCCAACGGAATATTGGTGCCCGGCCCGAAAATCGCCTTCACCCCCCGCTGGTAAAGATAGTCATAATCCTGCTGCGGAATAACGCCACCGCAAATCACGATAATTTCACTCGCACCGGCCTCGGCCAACGCCTCAACCAGTTTCGGAGCTAGCGTTTTGTGCCCCGCTGCCTGCGACGAAATCCCGACCACATGCACGTCATTGTCAATCGCGTCCTGCGCCGCCTCCTCTGGGGTTTGAAATAACGGGCCAACATCCACATCAAAACCGATATCGGCAAACGCTGTCGCGATCACTTTCGCCCCGCGATCATGCCCGTCCTGCCCCATTTTCACCACCAACATTCGCGGGCGCCGCCCCTCATTTTGGGCGAATTTCTCCACATCTCGCTGGATTTGAGCAAAACCCTCGTCGCCTTCATAAGCTGCACCGTAGACCCCAGCCAAAGTCTTAATCTCGGCGCGATGCCGGCCAAAAGTTTTCTCCATAGCGTCTGAAATCTCCCCCACGGTTGCGCGTGCGCGCGCCGCCACTATCGCCAGTTCCAACAAATTCTGATCACCGGATTTCGTCCCGATTTCAAGAGCTTGCAGCGCTTTTGCACAAGCCTCAGCGTCGCGCGTCGCGCGGATCATGGCCAGCCTTTCGACCTGTTCCTCGCGCACCGCCTCATTGTCAATCTCGCGCACTTCAATTTTTGGTTCAACGTTCAACCGATATTTATTAACCCCGACAACCACGTCTTCCCCGCGATCCACCGCCGCCTGTTTTTTGGCCGCCGCCTCTTCTATACGCAACTTCGGCATACCGCTGGCCACAGCCTTGGTCATGCCGCCCATTTCATCGACTTCCTCGATCAATTCCCAAGCCGCATCAGCCAATTCCTTGGTTAACGCCTCCACATAATAGGAGCCCGCCAACGGATCGACCACGCGCGTCACCCCGGTCTCGTTTTGCAAAATAAGCTGGGTATTTCGCGCCAATCGCGCCGAAGCATCGGTCGGCAGCGCAATCGCTTCATCAAACGAGTTCGTATGCAAACTTTGCGTGCCTCCCAACACCGCCGAAAGCGCCTCATAAGCCGTGCGAACCACGTTATTATAGGGATCTTGTTCCTGCAAAGAGACACCCGAGGTCTGGCAATGGGTTCTAAGCATCGAGCTTTGGTTTTTTTTTGGCTCAAACTCTGCCATGATCCGCGACCACAACAGGCGTGCCGCGCGCAATTTTGCCGCCTCCATAAAAAAATTCATGCCAATCGCAAAGAAAAACGACAAGCGCCCGGCAAACGCATCCACATCCATGCCCCGCGCAATCGCTGCGCGCACATATTCGCGCCCATCCGCAAGCGTGAACGCCAATTCCTGCACCAGATTGGCCCCCGCTTCCTGCATGTGATAGCCGGAGATCGAGATCGAATTAAAACGTGGCATTTGATTAGAAGTGTATTCAATTATGTCAGAAACTATCCGCATCGAGGGTTCTGGCGGGTAAATATAGGTATTTCGAACCATGAATTCCTTCAAAATATCGTTCTGAATGGTCCCCGAAAGCGCCGCCTTCACCACGCCCTGTTCTTCACCGGCGACGATAAAACAGGCCAGCACCGGAATGACCGCCCCGTTCATGGTCATAGAGACCGAAATTTTATCCAGCGGGATGCCGTCAAACAGGATTTTCATATCCTCAACGCTGTCAATCGCAACACCGGCCTTGCCCACATCGCCGATCACCCGAGGATGATCGCTGTCATAGCCCCGATGGGTGGCCAAATCGAACGCCACCGATACCCCCATCTGCCCGGCGGCCAATCCTCGACGGTAAAATTCATTGCTCTCTTTCGCGGTCGAAAACCCCGCGTATTGGCGTATCGTCCAAGGCCGCCCCGCATACATGGTGGCGCGCGGCCCACGCAAAAATGGCTCGATCCCGGGCATAGTTCCTAGATGGTCAAGCCCCTTGAGGTCCTGCGCGGTATAAACCGGCTTCACCGAAATTCCCTCGGGCGTTTGCCAATCTAGCTGCTCCAAAGGCTTGCCGCGCAGCTCTTTTTTCGCCAGTTCCCGCCAGTTTTTCTCACCGCTCATGCGTATCTCCATCCTTCATTCGGACCCGGCTCCACCAGCCCTGCCTGATTTTCTCCAATAAATTTCAACCGCTTATCATTCGCGCGCCGCAACCAATCCAAATCCTGCTGATAGCGTGCGCGCAAACTTGCGATTTGCGCAGGCAAAAACGGCATAAATTTCCCCTCACCCACCGCCAGCGCGCGCAACCCATCCATATCGCCGCGTTGGATCAAAATTTCACGCAAATCATTGCGCGTCGGCGCCGCGTTTGAGCGGCTGGCGTCCGGGCTCAAACGCAATCGTCCAAAGCCGTTAAGCGCGCGGAACTGATCGTGCGGGCGACCGATCAGATGCGCAAATTCCCACACCACCACCTCGGCATTTGGAAAAGCACGCGTCACATCCTGAACCACATTGCACCAGCTTCGCGGCTGCTCCACCAAAGTCTCGATCGCGCGCCGATCCAACCAATTTTGCCCGGAGCGCAAACTATATGCCAAGGACGAGGCCCAATAATCCTCGTAAGGCCGAACCGCCAAGCCGATGCGGGTGCAGCGCGCGCCAAACACCTCGGAAAACCGCAAGAGCCGCTCGTCCAGCCCCGGATAAAGCGCGCGCATCCGCAAATTCGTACGCATGGAGCCGAGGATGTTCTCCTCGCTCACCAACAATTTTTTTCGCCCCTTCTGGGCCAGTTTTTCCAGCCGTAACTCCAGAATGCCACGACTTCGCATCACGTTGCGACGCAACCTTTCGCTTTCTGCAGGCCGGGTCTGCAACAGCCCCGTGAACACCCCGCCACGCGTGGTTTTCGGTCCCCAAAAAACAATATCATTTTTAGTCAATTTTTCCCGGTTTTTGTGAAGCGTTCGTTGCAAAGAGCTGGTGCCGGTGCGATGCGCACCAATATGAAGGATCACCTCCAAAAAGCGCAGAACCTTTCGCGTCAAAAGGGCAAAAACCCTCGGGCCATATGAAATTTGTGCCCACATTAGGCCAAGAACCTCACCGCTTGATTAACGCGTGCGCAAATTTCCGATAAATTTCGCCCATATGGTCGTCGCACACACATAAACTCACTCAAACTCCATAATCACGTCGTCAACCGCCAGCGATTGCCCCACCTCGGCACTGATGTTGCCGATCACCCCGCACTTTTCGGCCCGCAACACATTCTCCATCTTCATGGCCTCGACCGTACACAGCGCTTGCCCGCCTTGAACCTCGTCGCCAACCGAAACCGCGAGCGCAACCACCAGCCCCGGCATCGGACATAGCAGCAATTTAGACGTGTCCGGCGGCGTTTTCTCAATCATATGTTTCGACAATTCGTACCGGCGTGGTGTCTGGACCAAAACCTTAAGATCCGCCCCTCGATGACGCATTAAAAATCCGCGCGGAGCGGCTGAAACCTTGGCCACCAACGTAGTGCCATCCACATCCGCCACCGCCAACGAGACCCCCGGCACCCAATCCGAGCTTACCCGATGGACCGTCCCGTCATCAAAGGTGACATCCGCCCCCGCGCGATCCGCCGAAATACTGACCGCGAACTCCTGACCACCTAACGAGATCACCCATTCTGTGCCAACCTCGCGCTCGTGATTATCAATGCGCCCGGATATTCTCGCATCGCGAATTTCCTGCACCCGATACATCGCCGCCGCCGAAGCCGCCAATCGTTTTAGATCAGCAACAGGCAAGTCAACCCCCTGAAATCCCTCAGGATATTCCTCCTCAATAAAGGCTGTGCTGATGTTCCCGCTGGTGAATTTCTCGTGGTCCATCACCGCCGAAAGAAAAGGAATATTGTGGCCAATTCCCTCAATCTCAAAGCTATCAAGTGCGGTACGCATCACCTCGATTGCCCGTCCCCGATCTGGTCCCCAACTGCAAAGCTTGGCGATCATCGGGTCATAAAACATCGAGATTTCGCCACCTTCAAACACCCCGGTATCGTTGCGCACCACCGCCGTTTCACTGACATATTCGGCAGGTGGACGATAGCGCGTGAGCCGACCGATTGAGGGCAAAAAACCGCGGTAAGGGTCCTCGGCGTAAAGGCGGCTCTCCACCGCCCAACCGTTAATGCCGATGTCCGACTGCGCTATTTCCAGAACCTCGCCTGCGGCCACGCGGATCATCTGTTCGACCAAATCAACCCCCGTAATCAGCTCGGTCACCGGATGCTCGACCTGCAAGCGCGTATTCATTTCCAAAAAGTAAAAGTTACGCGCACCATCGACAATAAATTCGACGGTTCCCGCACTGCAATAATCCACCGCCGCCGCCAGAGCCACCGATTGCTCTCCCATCGCGCGCCGGGTCTCTTCATCCAGAAACGGGCTTGGAGCCTCCTCAATCACCTTCTGATTTCGCCGCTGGATAGAGCATTCCCGTTCGTTCAAATAGATCAGATTTCCATGTTTATCGCCCAGAACCTGAATTTCGATATGCCGGGGTTGGATGATAAACTTCTCGATAAAAATCCGGTCATCGCCAAACGCGCTGGCAGCCTCATTCTTACTGCTCTGAAATCCCTCGCGCGCCTGCGTATCATTATGCGCAACCCGCATCCCCTTGCCACCGCCACCAGCACTGGCCTTGATCATCACCGGATAGCCTATTTTATTGGCGATTTTCACCGCCTCCTCGGCGTCCGCGATCAGTCCCATATGGCCCGGAACCGTCGAGACACCGGCCTCGTGCGCCAGCTTTTTCGATGTGATCTTATCGCCCATCGCCGCAATCGCCGCCGCAGGAGGGCCGACAAATGCGACATCTTTGGCCTCCAAAGCTTCGGCAAAAAGCCGGTTTTCGCTGAGAAATCCATAGCCCGGATGAACCGCCTGCGCCCCGGTTTGCTCAACCGCCGCCAAAATTCGCTCCATCACCAAATAGCTGTCAACAGCCGCCGAGCCGCCAATATGCACCGCTTCATCGGCCATTTTCACGTGCAGCGCATTTTGATCAGCGTCCGAATAGACCGCGACCGTGGATATACCCATTTTCTGCGCCGATTTGATCACCCGACAGGCGATTTCGCCGCGATTGGCAATCAGGATCTTTTCAAACATGCTTATGCGCCCTTCACAATATAACGGCACGCAGCAGCAGTTGCGACGAGCTCAGGGGGGGAAATGGCGCGCAATCCGCAACGCGCAAAGAAAAAGGGCCTGATCTTTTCGGGATCAGGCCCCGTAGGAGGGGAAGTAGTAATATGGAAACCTTTGGGCAGGAAAAAGACGCATGTTCCTGCTACACCAACACCATAACGCGCCCCGGCGCTCACGCCAAACCGCAAATTCGGCCAGCAGAGGCGGTCGGCGGCTACTTGCCAGAAGCGGTTAACCATGAGCAAAATCATGCCGATTCCCCTGAAAACACGTCCGGAAATGCTGCCATCGCCCGTCCCACATCAATTTTAAGCAGAGCATCATAGCTTTTATCGTCAAAATCGGCTTCGGCAGCAATCACCTCGCGACCGAAAAGCCAGCTTAAACGGCCAGCGTCCAGATTGCCGCGCACGAATGATTCTTCACCAAAATTTTCCCACAGCGCCGCCATAAACCCCGCATCTGCCCGCCGATCAGCCGCGCGACGGTCGGCATAACGCTCACGTCGCCGCAATGGCGTCACCCCTTTGGGGTTGGCTCGCCGAATGGTAAACTGAAAGTCAGAGCTAGGTAGCCTCGACGGAAACCCTCTATGTTTCAACATGATAGCCCCCAACACGCGCGCTGTTCCACATAACTGATCCACCCTAGACGCAATATTCTCACTCCCATTCGCAAGCCCCGTTCACCACCCGATAAGCGCTCATGAACTGGGTAACCTCTTGGTCTCGTTCGCCGCGCGCAATCGGCTTATCCATCAAATTGACGATGATTTGGTCGACGCCGCCACCCGTTAGCGCCGCCATGCCCAACCCAACCGAGTTGCACAAAAACTCCAGATCGACCGTCGCGTCGCTATAGCTAATTTTGCCCGCAGCCTTTGCAATATCAGGCGCCAAAAACCGGATAACCAGCCAGGTCTCGCCGTTTTTGCCGAGGTCCAAATGATCTTCCCACAAGGCTTCGTAAGGCACCATCGACTGGCCGGTTGGCACTTTGATCAGTTCGCTCGCCCCTGCAAACGAAGCAGATCCCCCTCCGATCAAAGCCGCCAAAACGATCCAAGCTGCCCGCATCAAAACACCCCCCACGCCATCAAACCGCTGGCTGTTGCCGCCCAAAATGCGATCCATTGCGGCATTTGGCTGATCCGGAATTTCTCCCTGCGCATGGTCAAAAAACTAAGCGCACCCAGCGCATAGGCATAGACCGTCGCCAACATCGCCAGCGGCAGAAAATCCTCGCGAAAAACCGGTGCCAGAAAGCTGACGGTCAGCACCAGCATGGTCACACTGCCCCACTCCCACGCAAAAGCCAGCGTGTGTTTTGGCACATGATGCAGTTCGGCCTTCAGCAACGGTGCAACAATCAGCCGACGCCCCCGCACCATATGAGTAAAAAGCCCATAGGCAGAGATTGCCGCCGCCAGAATTAGAAATATATCTCTCAATTAGCCATTCCTTTCCGCATTCCTCGGGAACCAAAACAATTTGTCACTATAGCGGAATATTATCGTGTTTTTTCCACGGGTTTTGCAGGCTTTTCCCCCGCAAACTGGCAAAAGCCCGCGCCACCCGCTTGCGGGTCGAACTTGGGGTTATCACATCGTCAATAAAGCCCTTTTCCGCCGCCACAAACGGGTTGGCAAACCGTGCCTCATACTCCTTTGTATGGGCGGCAATTTTTTCCACGTTCCCC
This sequence comes from Alphaproteobacteria bacterium, assembly GCA_013151335.1. Taxonomy (GTDB): domain Bacteria; phylum Pseudomonadota; class Alphaproteobacteria; order Rhodobacterales; family Rhodobacteraceae; genus UBA5972. The sequence continues at coordinate 24,690 of JAADIJ010000170.1, forward strand.
AAATCGCCCCGATAAAGTATCTCAACCGCGCCTTTAGCCCCCATCACCGCGATTTGCGCCGTAGGCCAAGCATAATTGAAATCACCCCGCAAATGTTTTGACGCCATCACATCATAAGCGCCGCCATAGGCCTTGCGAGTAATTACCGTCACTTTGGGCACCGTCGCTTCGCCATATGCAAACAGCAATTTTGCCCCTTGTTTGATGACGCCGCCATATTCCTGCGCCGTTCCGGGCAAGAACCCTGGCACATCAACCAGCGTCAGGATCGGGATTTCAAACGCGTCGCAAAAACGAACAAACCGCGCCGCCTTGCGGCTCGCATCAATATCAAGACAGCCCGCCAGTACCATCGGCTGGTTCGCAACCAACCCAATCGTCGCCCCTTCAAGCCGAATGAACCCGGTCAGAATATTGGCGGCGAACTCGGCCTGAGTTTCAAAAAAATCGCCCTCATCGGCAATTTTTCGCACCAATTCTTTCATATCATAAGGCTGGTTCGGGTTCTGCGGCACCAGCGTATCAAGCGACGCCTCTAGTCGCGACTGGCTGTCGTAGAACGGGCGAACCGGAGGCTTCTGGCGATTGTTGAGCGGCAAAAAATCAAATAAGCGCCGCACCTCGGACAGGGCCTCGATATCATTTTCATATGCGCCATCCGCCACGGATGATTTGGAGGTATGTGTTTTTGCCCCACCCAGCTCCTCTGCGGTAACCACCTCATTTGTAACGGTTTTTACGACATCCGGGCCGGTCACAAACATATAAGAACTGTCCTTAACCATATAAATAAAGTCGGTCATCGCGGGTGAATATACCGCGCCACCAGCGCAGGGACCCATGATTACGCTGATTTGCGGC
>JAADIJ010000054.1 GCA_013151335.1 Alphaproteobacteria bacterium
GGCGTGAAACGCATCGGCCAAGCGCTCGCCCACCAACAAGGTTTGGCTGGCGAGTTTCATCACCACGCTATTGCCAGCGATCAGGGCGGGGGCGACGGTGTTGATCGCGGTCATGTAAGGGTAGTTCCACGGTGCAACCACCAAAACCACACCGTGCGCCTCGCGCATAATCCGGCGCTCAAACGCATCACTTTCCTCGACAATGATCGGCTTTAGCGCATCTTCAGCGATCTTGGCCATATAGGAAGCGCGTTCGTTAAAGCCGCCAAACTCGCCGCCATAACGGATCGGGCGACCCATCATATGCGCCAGTTCTGGCACGATCTGGTCATTGAGTTCGCCAATTTTAGCCACGCCAGCCATGACCAGTTCTACCCGTTCCGCCAAGGGCCGCGCCGCCCAGGATTTTTGCGCCGAACGCGCGCGCGCCACGGCCTCTTGGGCCTCAGCCATGGGCAGAGCCAGACGCTCGGCATAAACCGAGCCGTCAATCGGCGAGATACATTTGATGGTTTTCGTCACGAGAGTGGCCTTTCATAGCTGCTGATTTCGATCAGGTTTTGGTCGAGATCATTAAAGTAAAATGAGGTAATAGGCCCGCAAGCGCCGGTTTTGCTGACGGGACCTTCAATAATATCCACACCTTTTGCGGTCAGATGAGCCGCTATTTCGTCGATAGTCCGGCCGCTGACAAGGCATAAATCACCCGAGCCGATACCCGCTTTATTCCGCGTCTCCTGACCCAGAGTTTGCAGGTTGATTTTCTGGCTGCCAAAATGAACCGCCACGCGATCATTGGCAAATTTCTCAACCCGCATGCCGAGAATATCGCCATAAAACGCCGCCGACGCCTTGATGTCGCGCACGGTCAGAACCACGTGGTCGATCCCTGAAATCAGCGGCTCTGAACCCACGGCGTCAGGCCCGCTCAAAGCCACGGGAGACCTCATAGTCGGTCACCTTCTGGTCAAAATCTTCCTGCTCCCAATTGGCGGCGCGCACATAATGGTCGATCACATCATCGCCCATCGCGCCTCGCAGCATTTTGGATTTATCCAAGGCCACGGCAGCCCCGCGCAGGTTCTCGGGGATACCGCGCAGCTTGGCGGCGTCATAAGCGTCGCCCTTAAACTCAGCCTCCAGCGTCAGCTTGTTTTCAATCCCGTCAATCCCAGCGGCAATCAGCGCGGACATGGCCAGATACGGGTTGAGATCAGAGCCACCAACCCGGCATTCCACCCGCACCGAGGAGGTTCCATCACCGACCAGACGATAGCCAGCGGTGCGATTATCCAGCGACCAAATCGCCTTGGTTGGCGCGAATGTGCCCTCGGCGAACCGTTTATAAGAGTTGATGTAAGGCGCTAAAAAGTACGTGATTTCAGAGGCATGGGTTAGCAGACCAGCCAGATAGCTCCGCATCAGATCGGACATGCCATATTCGCCATCAGGGTCAAAAAACGCCGGTTTACCGTCAAGCGTCCACAGAGATTGATGCACATGGCTGGATGACCCTGCCGCCTTGTGATGCCATTTGGCCAAGAACGTCAGCGCGCGCCCCGATTGCCACGCCATCTCTTTGCAACCGTTCTTGGTGATCACATGATTGTCGGCGGTATCAAGCGCGTCGGAGTATTTGACGTTGATCTCTTCCTGCCCCGCATCGGCCTCGCCTTTGGAGCATTCAACCGGGATGCCCGCGCCATAAAGACCGTTGCGGATTTGGCGCATAACCCCCTCTTCCTTGGTGGTCTGGAAGATGTGGTAATCCTCGTTATAGGCGCTGATCGTGGTCATATCGCGATAGGCGGAGTTGCGCAGATCGTCAAAGCTTTCGCGAAACAAAAAGAACTCAAGCTCGGTCGCCATCATCGGCTTTAACCCTAGATCAGCCAAGCGTGCGACCTGACGTTTCAAGACCGCGCGCGGGGAGTGAGGGATTTCCTCTTGAGTGTGGTGATCGAGCACATCGCACAGCACCATCGCCGTGCCTTCAAGCCACGGAATGACCCGCAAAGTCGCGAGGTCAGGCTTCATCACATAATCGCCATACCCCGCCGACCAACTGGTCGAGGCATAACCGTCAACCGTGGCCATCTCCAGATCAGTTGCCAGCAAATAGTTGCAACTATGGGTCTCTTTATAAGCGCTCTCGATGAAAAACTGCGCCAGAAACCGCTTGCCCATCAAGCGGCCCTGCATGTCCACCAGACAAACCAGAACGGTGTCGATCTGACCGTCCGCGACGCGCTGTTTCAGGGCTTCAAAGCTAAGATTTCCGGGCATGGGATTATCCTGTCTGTTGGCTCATAAACGAGCTATTCCGGCTCGTGTTCGATGGTTTCAATCAGTCGTGTTTCCAGCAATTGACCGCCGCGATAAAGGATCGGATAGGCGATTGCCGCGATGTTGGAGTTCAATTCCTTGAGGTTGCGCAGGGTCTCCAGATGCACGTCGCTGCTCTCGAAACTGGCCTCGGCCCCCTCGCGCAAACGCTTGAGGTGCTTTTTGCGGCTCTTGCGCTCCTTGGCTGCCATTTCGGATTTCTCCTCCATCAGCAGGCGCGCACTTTCGATATCCTCAGAGACAAGAACATTGAACGCCAGCGCCATATTGGCCATGACCCGCTCGTGCAGCAATTGTAATTCTTCCCAGCCCGCCTCGGAAAACCGCAGCTGTTTGCGGTGTTTTTCCTGCGCCAGTTCCAACAGCCGCCTGCCGATGATTTCAGCCGCAGTCGCAAGGTTAATCGCATATTCAGCCAGTTCGCGGACGCGACGAGACTGATCTTTGGTGATGCGGTCGCGCGAAACGGCGGCCACATAGCGGCGCACTCCGCTCAGCGCTTGGTTAATGTCGCGCTCCATCGCCTGCACCGCTTTGATGGCGTCAGGCTCGTCAGTGTCGTAAAATTGCATCACCGGACGGGCCATGACCTCAACGATCTGGCTCATGCGCAAAACCTCGCGCGTGAGGCTGGCGATAGCCAGGCCGGGGCGGTGCAAAACCGATTGATCGAGCGCACATAGCGGCTTGAGCGATTCGCCATTCTTGGCCGGCGCACGATCCGGCAAAAGCAGGGTCATCGGGCGCTCGAGTGCTGTGATAAACGGCAAGGAGATGATCAGCAGTGTGGCGTTAAACAACAGATGCACCGTGACCAGCGTTTGCCCGCCACCAAGCCCATCCAGAACTCCGACCAATGGGGTTAGATTGACCACCAACAGGCCAACAATCGATCCGACCCCGCGCAACGACGCATTGGCCAGCGGAATTCGTCTGGTGGCGTTGGACATGCCGCGCGACAGCCAAATCAACAGCATCGCCGCGCCAAGATTGGCCCCCATCACCACCGAGATACCGGCGGCCACGGGCAAAACACCGGTTACCACGAAGGTCACGGTCATCAAAATCGCGGCCACGCTGGAATACATGATGAATGTGGCGACCGCGCCCACCAAAAAGGCGGTGACAAAGTCGCTTTCCAGATAACCCGCGATTGCCGGCATAAAGGCACTGTCGCGAATCGGCTGTACGGCTTCACTGATAAATCGCAGGGCCAGCAAGATAAACGCAATGCCAAGGAGAATACGTCCGATCTGCTTGGGCGTGCGCCCCTCGACCTTCAAAAACAGATAGCCTCCGAGCGCCAAAAGCACAGGGATCAGCCATTCGGGGCGAAACGACAGGATTTGAACAACCATCGCCGAGCCAAGATCGGCCCCCAAAACAATCCCCAGCCCGCCGGTAAACGACATCACACCGGAGGCGGAAAATCCAGCCGCCAGCAAGCCCGCAGCCGTGGCACTTTGCAAGATGATCGCCAACAAAATCCCTGCCAAAGCGGTTTGCACGCGGTTGTCGCGATAGCGGGTGACAATCCGGCGAAAGCTTGGCCCCATCGAGCGCTCGATCCCGGTTTGCACCATCCTGACCGCGAAAAGCAGCAGCAAAGTTGCGCCGCTGACATTTATCAAAAACGTGATTATCGTCATGCGACACCCTCATGTGCCAGCTGCAACCCGGCCTCTTGCAACAGGTATTGAAGCGCACTCGCAATGTCGTCAACCGCTTGAGTGCCGGTCAGAAGATCATGGCGAACCTCGATCATCACGTTAGGAATTTGGTTAGCGATACCGTGGATTTGCAACGTATGTGTCACCCCATCTTTTGGCCCATAGGGTTGATTTCGCTCAATTTTCAATGGATGTAGCGACCCGGCCGCGCCAAGAATACGCGTGGCAAGTCCGTCATCCACATCATGCAAAACCCCGATTTCGACCGCGCGGTGCTGCCCGTAATAAACCGGCGTGAACGAGTGGATCGTCACCAGCACCGGCGTTTTGCCTTGCGCCGATTTGCGCGCAATAACCCCGGTCAGGGCCGCGCTGAACTTGTCATAAACCTCGACCACACGGGCCTGATGCTCGCTCTGCGAAATAGCGTGGTTGCCCGGAATGTCAAACTGCTCGCTCTTGGCGGGCATGGCATCACGGGCCTCGGGCGGGCGGTTGCAATCATAAACCAGCCGCGAAATTCGCGAGGCCACGAGTGGGGCGTCAAACGCCGCGCTCAGCAATTTCGCCAATGCCAGCGCTCCGGGATCCCACGCCACATGACTGTTGCGCGCAACCTCGCCCAGCCCCAAATCCTGCAAGGATCGAGGGATCCGGTTAGAGGCATGCTCGCACACCAACACCATGTCAGACAGCCCGTTCGGGTTCAAAACCTCGACCGCCGGACCATCTGTTTCTGACAAAAGTAAACTGTTATACACGGGACTTGATTTCATCGCTCATTCACTGTTTGTAAAATATTGTTCAGTTTGACGGGTGCCGTCAATATCTTTTCAGTAGAGAAGCCAGAAAGATTCGCTATTCTTACTATAACTGGCAGCAAGGGCAATCATGGACAGCACAAAAACCATCCGAGAACGCATCCAAAGCCAATTTGACGGGCTCACGCGCGCAGAACGCCAATTGGCCAATTCGCTTTTGGAGAATTACCCGGTTTCGGGCCTCTCCAGCATCACCGCGGTCGCCCATAACGCCGATGTCTCGACGCCGACGGTGGCGCGGATGGTGCAAAAGCTGGGATTTCGGGGTTTTCCGCATTTTCAGGAAAGTTTGCGCGGCGAACTCAGCGCCAAAATCTCTAACCCGATTGAAAAGCACGACCGCTGGGCACAAAACGTGCCGGACTCCCACATCCTCAACCGCTTTACCGAGGCGGTGATCCATAACCTGCGCCAGACTTTGGATCAGATCGAGCCAGAGATGTTTGACGAGGTTTGCGCCTTGCTCGCCGATCAGGAGCGCTCGATTTATCTGGTTGGGGGGCGCATCACCCGCTCGCTGGCCGAATACCTGTTCACCCATTTGCAGATCGTGCGCCCGGATGTGCACCACCTGCATTCAAACTCCGGCGCGTGGACCCATTACGTTTTGGACATGAAACCCGGCGATGTGTTGGTGGTGTTTGACATGCGCCGCTACGAAAACGATCTGCTGAAACTGTCGGAAATGGCCACCGAGCGACAGGTCGAGATCGTGCTTTTCACCGATCAATGGGGCTCGCCCGTGTCCAAGTTGGCGCGCCACCGTTTCAACTCGCGCATCGAAGTGCCGAGTGCGTGGGACAGCGCCTCGGTCACGCTGCTGCTGCTGGAAGCGATCATCGCCGAAGTGCAGGAGCGGGACTGGTCGATCACCAAGGATCGGGTTGAAATGCTGGAGTCGCTGTTTAACCAGACCCGGTTGTTTCGGAAGTTTATTTAAGCGAGGAACTTACCCCACCTCCGACACCCGATACCGCGCCCGCGCCAGCCATTCAGGCCGAACCTCAACCCCCCAACCGGGGCGCTCGGTCACACTCGCTTGGCCGTCGACGATTGCGTAGGGATCATCAACGAACAAATCCTGCTGCCAAGGGTAGTAATCCTCGCCCTCTATCGAAAACTCCAAATACTTTCCCGCATTGGGAATGGCGCGCAGCAAATGCATGGTGAACAACGTCACCATCGACAGGTTGGCGCAATGTGGCGTCACCGGCAATGCCGCCGCTTCGGCCATTTTACAGACCCGCAAACTCCGGCAAATCCCGCCAAGATACAAGATATCCGGCTGGATCACATCGACGATCCGCTCGTCAATCATCCGTCGCCAAGTCGACAGATCACAATCCTGCTCGCCACCGGTAATGTCGATTTCAAGCGCCTCGCGCACCTGTTTGGTTTGCTCAAATTCCCAATAAGGGCACGGCTCTTCATAATGGCCAAAGCCGTTATCCTGCAACATATGCCCAACCTCGATTGCCCGCGCGGGAGCGTAACAAGAGTTGGCGTCGATCAGCAAATCAACCTCGTCGCCAAGGGATTTGCGCATCAACGCAATGATCTCCTCGGTGCGGTTCGGCCATTCATCGCGACCCCGCCCAACCTCGGCACCGGCGCGCACTTTAAAGGCGTCAAAGCCGAATTTGTCGCGCAGGGCTTGCATCCGCGCGGCCTCATCCGTGGGCGTGATATCGCGCTTCATCGAACTGGCATAAGCGCGCAACTTGCCAGCACTGCCGCCAAGTAATTCGGCCACGGGCTTACCCGCCAACTTGCCACGCAAATCCCAAATCGCGGTATCGACCCCGCCAATGGCCCGGCGCAAATACGAGCCGGGAAACTTATGCTCGCGCTCCACCACCAGATCAAGCAGATCGTCAAGATCATCACAAGGCTGTCCCAGCATCCACGGCGCGACCTGTCGGTGTAGAATTTCGCAAGTAATATCAGAATGATAGGTCGAAACCTGCCCCCAACCCTGGTGACCCTCCTCATCGGTCACACGAACAAATCCCACGTCAGGCGTAGTAAAAGTTTCGATCTGGTTAATTTTCATGTCCTGTGATCCTCTAAAATTGTATCGGCGGCTTTTTCACCAACCATGATTGTCGGAGCGTTAATATTGCCCGAAGTAATGTTAGGAAAAACGCTGGCATCCGCCACCCGCAAGCCACCAATCCCGTGAACTTTCAGACGTGCATCAACCACGGAACTGGCGGCACTCTCGCCCATTTTACAGGTGCAACTCGGGTGAAAAACCGACCAAGCCGTCTCGCGGATATAGCCGGCAATCTCGTCGTCGGTGACAACATCAAGACCGGGTTGAAACTCGGCCTTGATCACCGATTTAAAGGCCGGGGTCGCAGCGACGGCACGCAGCAAGCGAACCCCCTCGATCAACTCGACCAGATCGCGCGGATCGTCGAGATAGCCCGGCTGAATAATCGGCGGCGCCAGCGGATCGCTGGAGGAGAGGCCAACCCGGCCAAAACTATGCGGGCGGCACGCGCTCGTGCCCAGCAAAAAACCCGCAAACTTGTCGGGCCGCATCATGGGTCGCTGACCCGCAGGCGCTCGAGTATAGCTGACGGGTGAAAAATAGAGCTGCAAATTCGGGCGCGCGAGATCACCCCGACTGCGCACAAACCCTCCGGCCTGATTGATGCTCAGCGACAAAGGCCCGCCCCGCGTCAACAGATATTGCGCCCCGACCATTAACTGACCGAGCAAAGGCCGCAGCACCTGATTAAGCGTCGGCACCCGCGATTTGAAGAACAGATCAACGCCCAGATGGTCCTTTAGGCCAAGCCCGACATTTGGCGCGTCAATCAGCGGCGTGATCCCGAGCGCACGCAAATCCTTGGCCGCTCCGATCCCTGAAAGCTGCAATATCTGCGGCGAGTTTATCGCCCCCGCCGACAAAATAACCTCGCGTTTAGCGCGAACCGAAACCCGCTTGCCGTGGCGCAAATAACCAACGCCACTGGCGCGTTTTCCGTCAAAGGTAATCGCCTCCACATGGGCATGGGTGATCAAACGCAAGTTTGAACGTCGCATTGCCGGGCGCAGATAACAGCGCGCGGTCGAGGCGCGAATGCCCTTATGGGTGTTGATCTGATAGATCGTGGCCCCCTCGAAATCGTGCCCGTTATAGTCCTTGGTCTGCGCAAATCCTGCCTCACCCGCCGCCCTCAAAAACGTCTGGCACAGAGGGTGAACCCGGTCGCTGATGTCCTGAACTTTCAGCGGCCCATCACCTCCGCGCAAACTGTCACCTCCGCGAGAAAAGCTTTCCATCCGGCGAAAGATCGGGACCACGTCGGACCAACCCCAGCCCTTGGCTCCCGCCTGCTCCCAATCGTCAAAATCGCAGGGATTACCGCGCACATAGACCATGGCATTGATAGAACTAGAGCCGCCCATGACCTTGCCGCGCGGCCAATAACTGGTGCGTCCGTTCAGCCCCTCAATCGGCTCGGTGGTGTATTTCCAGTTGATGCGCGCATCATAAAACGCCTTGCCATAGCCGATCGGCATCTGAATCCAAAAGTTGCGATCAGAGCCGCCAGCCTCCAGCACCAACACCGAAAATTTGCCGCTTTCACTCAGACGATAGGCCAGCGCGGCCCCTGCGGAGCCTGCACCGATGACAATAAAATCATAAATGTCCGACACCACCGCCTCCGAACCCCGCAATCCCAACTTAAAGCACCCCTGACGGTATTTCGCCAGTCGAAAAACGACATGGAAAATGGCCGTTTTTGACTTGAAACTTGGCGGCGCTTCATGCGTTGTACAGGCAAATTTTCAAAGGAGTCGCGAGCCATGTCCGATCCCACCAACGTTCTTTTTATCGTCATCGACCAGCTTCGCGCCGATTGCGTCAGCGGCGCTCTGGCCGAGCATGTGGCCATGCCCAATATCCGCGCTTTTGCCGCTGATGCGGTGAGCTTTTCGCACCATTTCAGCGTGACCAATCCTTGTGGACCGTCGCGCGCCAGCATCCTCACCGGGCTTTATGCCATGAACCATCGCTCGGTCAGAAACGGCACGCCGCTGTCTGACGGGCTGACCAATCTGGCGCTGGAAATGCGCGCGCATGGCTATAACCCGGAGCTGTTTGGCTATACTGATACCAGCCGTGATCCGCGTGGCAAATCGCCCGATGATCCGGTGTTGCACAACTACGAAGAGGTGTTGCCGGGCTTTACCGAGATCATCCAGATGCGTCCGGACAGCGGCAATGCTGCTTGGCAAAAATACCTCAAAGACAAGGGTTACGACCTGCCGAGTTATGACGATTTCTATATTCCGGTGCCACCTGTAGCCGGGCAAGCGCCCTATCCCGATGACCCCGCGTTTTACCGCGCCGAGGACAGCGATACCGCCTTTTTGACCGATGCGTTTTTGGCCCATAACCGCGCCAATCCCACCCCCGGCTGGTTCGCGCTTTTGACCTATATCCGCCCGCATCCCCCGCTGGTGGCCCCTGAGCCTTACAACAAAATGTACACGCCTGCGGACATGCCGTTGCCCGAACGGATGGCCACGACCAAGGCCGAAGAGGCGGTGCATCCCATGCTGGCGGCACAACGTCAGCGCCCGCCAATGGAGGCGGCGGTCGATGGATGTTGGGGTCAGATCAGCGCTGGTGTTGATGCGGATATAAGGCTGATGCGCGCGCTTTATTTCGGCCTGATAACCGAGGTTGACCTGCATGTGGGCCGCGTGATCGAGCATCTGAAACAGACCGGACAATATGAAAACACCAAGATAATCCTAACCGCAGATCATGGAGAGATGTTGGGCGACCACCATATGTGGGGGAAATCTCACGTTTATGACCCTGCATATCGTGTGCCGCTGATTATCCGCGATCCCGCTTGCCGCGACACCAATGGCACCACGGTAAGCCATCTGACGGAGTCGGTTGATATCACGCCGACGATCCTTGATCTGGCGGGGCGCTCTGTTCCCGGCTCGATGGACGGGCGATCCTTGCGTCCGTTTTTAAGCGCAAACGTCCCTGAAAACTGGCGCGATGCCGTGCATCTGGAGCTTGATCTCGGCGAACCGATCCAAGCCACCGCCGTTCAGCGCAAATGCAAGCTCGACCTTCACGACGCCAATCTGGCGATCCTGCGCGAGGCTGAATTCAAGCTTGTGCATTTCAACGGAGGTCTGCCGCCCTTGCTGTTTGATTTGAAAAACGACCCGACCGAGATGCACAATCTTGCCGATGACCCCGCCCATATGCCCACGCTGCTCAGGCTTACGCAAAAGCTGCTTAGTCACCGGATGCGGCACATGGATCGCACATTGTCGGATTTGACCATCACTTCGGACGGGGTGATCGGCGAGATTCCCGCGCTTTAAGCGATTTGCGCTGGCAAAGTTATGCCAAATGTCGCGCCTTGCCCCGGCTCGCTGACAAGTTCGATTTCGCCGCCATGCGCTGTCACGATCGCCTTGGCGATGGTCAGACCAAGACCGGAGCCGCCCGTAGCGTGATGGTCGCTCGCCTCGCCAAGTGTAAAGCGGTCAAACACCTTTGATTGCTGGTCTTTGGCGATGCCTTTCCCGTGGTCTTTTATGGTCAGACGCAAGCTGCCATTATCGCGGCCAGCCTCAATCTTGACGGTCGATCCCTTGGGCGAAAACTTAATCGCGTTGGACAAAAGATTGGTCATAACCTGTACCAGTCGCGCTTGATCGCCGTGCAGATTCAGGGGTTCGTCAACAGCTGAAAAGGCCACCTCTACTTGATGAAGTCGCGCGAAATCAGCGGTGTCCGTGATCGCCTTTTGCAGGATGTCGTTGAGGTTAACCTCCTCCAGCTCATATGCCATTTTGCCGGCATCCATACGCACCAGATCCAGAATATCGTTGACCAATAGCAGCAATCGCGCGGCGTTTTTCTCGGCGATATCCAAAAGTGAGCGCGCCTTCTTGGGCAGCTTGCCAGCCGCTCCGCTAGTGACCAGTCGCAAGCCGCCAATAACCGAGGTCATGGGGGTTCTGAGCTCGTGGCTCATCACCGAAATAAACTCTGATTTCGCGGTTTCGGCTTCTTTCTGCGAAGTGATATCCTGAACCGTACCGTAGATTTTGGACGAGCCGGTCGCGCCATCCCGACCGGATTTCGCATGCGCCCGCAACCATTTTGGCTGGCCGTCTTTGGTCAATATCCGAAACGTGACGTCGAGCGTATCAGAGCCTTGAAAAAATACGTTAAACTTGTTTTTAATCTCGTCGGTTTCGTTGGGATGAACATTTTGAAACAACGCCGCCAGCGCCTCGTCTGCGGTTTGGGGCGTGGTGTCAAAAATCCGGTGCATCTGGGCCGACCAATAAAACCCGTCATGGGCCTCGTTCACCTCCCAAGAGCCGATCTGGCCAAGCTGTTGGGCCTCGATAAACATGTCACGTTTGCGTTTTAACCAGTTTTCGGCCTCTTGGCGCGCCAAAACATAAGGCCGCACGACCCAGAAATAGACCAGCGGGCTGGCAAAGGCGACCAGAACGGTCACGTCCAGCATGGGAAAAAACCATTGCGTGCTTGTGCCCAACATATGTATTCTGGCCGGCATCATCGGCAGCGTGTACATAATCAGCCCCTCGACGAGAAAAATCACCAGGGAAATCTTAACGATAAACACAGTGGCAGAGACGCCCTGCGAGCGGTATTTACGACGTTTGGTCAAAACCATTTTAAGGCTGCTCCGGGTATTCGTTACTTAATTACAGGTATTCTGGGAAGGCCAACCGCTTTCGTGTTCACCGGTTATCCGTCCAAGCAACATGCAAGGCGACAACCCAAAAAGCGGGAATTGGGAGGTATTACATTAAAGATGGTTAACGGCAACCGGTAAATCGGCGGTGTTACCGCAGTCGCGCTAGGCCGGAACCTCGGTTTCAGCCAACTCGCGCCAACGGTGGCAAGCGACGTTATGCTCGGAGCCAGAGCTTTCCAACTTCGGCTCGTCCTTGCGACAAATATCAATCGCAAACGGGCAACGCGTGTTGAATTTACAGCCCGGAGGCGGATTGGTCGGCGACGGGATTTCACCCTCAAGCTTTTGCGCGGTGCCACGGGCATCAGGATCAAGCGACGGAATCGCCGACAGCAAGGCCTTGGTATAGGGATGGCGCGGAGCGGCAAAAAGTTCGCGCGTGGGGGCGGTTTCAACCAGACGGCCCAGATACATGACGGCCACATGGTCACAAATATGCGCAACCACGCTGAGGTCATGGCTGATGAACAAAAACGTCAGCCCCATCTCCTGCTGGATCGATTTGAGCAGGTTCAAAACATCGGCCTGAATGGACACATCAAGTGCGGCAACACTCTCGTCGGCGACCACGAATTGCGGCGCAGAAACCAGCGCGCGGGCGATGGAAATCCTTTGACGCTGACCGCCGGAAAATGCGTGGGGGAAACGGCGCAGATGCTCAAGGTTAAGACGGCATTTAGCAGCAATCTCGCGCACCCGGGCATCGGTCTCCTCGCGCGTTTTGGTCAGGCCCATCACTTGGAGCGGCTCGGCGATGATGTCGCGCACGGTCATGCGCGGGCTGAGCGCCGCATAGGGGTCTTGGAAAATAAGCTGCGCGCGGCTGCGATAATCCTTGAGCTGTTTATCGTCGATTGTCGTCAGATCGTAGTTAACCTCGCCGTCGTCATACTTAATACTGCCACGGGTAATGGGGGCGGCCCGCAACAATGCGCGACCAAAAGTGGTCTTGCCCGATCCGCTCTCGCCGACCAGCCCGAAAAAGCTGCCGCGCGTGATATCCACGCTAACGCTTTCGACCGCGCGCACCACGGGTTTGGGGCCGATAAGCCCACCTCTGAGCGGGTAATGCACCGACAAATCACGGGTCGAAATCAGGGGTTTTTCGCTCATGACGCGCGGCCTCCTTTGGTCGCAAGATGGCAGGCGGCGCGGTGATTGGCGTCGATCTGGACAAATTCGGGTATCTCAGTGTTGCATTTGCCCGCGATTGCCACTGAACAGCGGGTGTGAAACACGCATCCCGGTGGCCGCTCGAGCGGTGAGGGAATATCGCCAGGGATCGGAACCAGCGGCGAGTCCATATCCTCGAGATCGGGCAACGCCGCCAGCAGCCCTTGGGTATAGGGATGGGCGGGGGTGCGAATAACTTCGCGCACGGGGCCTTGCTCGACGATGCGGCCAAGATACATCACGGCCACGTTGTCGGCGGTTTGCGCGATCACGCCGAGATCATGGGTGATGAAGATGATCCCCATACCGAAATCGTCAACCAGATCTTTCATCAAATCAATCACTTGCGCCTGAATGGTCACGTCAAGCGCCGTGGTCGGCTCGTCCGCGATCAGCAATTTCGGCTTGGTCGACAGAGCCATCGCGATCATCGCACGTTGACGCATCCCGCCCGAAAGCTCGAACGCGAACTGCTTGAACCGTTTGGAGGCATCCGAAATACCCACGCGATCCAGCATTTCAATCGACACTTCGCGCGCGCGCTTCTTGGTCATATCGGTGTGGATTAGCAACTGCTCGACCATCTGGTCGCCAATAGAGATCGCCGGGGCGAAGCTGGCCATCGGCTCCTGGAAGATCATCGAGATCGCACCGCCGCGCACCACCTGCATGTCGCGGCTGCTTTTCAGCGACATGATATCAACCGCCCAATCGGCAAGATGAAGGGTGATTTTGGTGCTGTCGGAGTAATGGGCATTGCCGGGATTGAGCTTCATCAAGGCTTTGGCCGTGACCGATTTGCCAGAGCCGCTTTCGCCAACCAGCCCCATCACCTCGCCTTGTTTTAGCGAGAACGACACATCGTCAACAGCGGTGATCCGCCCCTCGTCCGTGTCAAATTGCAAGGTGAGGTTTTCAACATTCAACAGGCTGGTCATCTTTTGGCATCCCCGTAGGGATCAGCCGCATCTCGCAACCCGTCCCCGACAAAAACAAAGGCAAGAACGAGGACGATGAAAAAGATCACCGGAATGAAATACCATTGATAATTCAGCAAAACATCGGCCTTGGTCACGTTTTGCAACATCACGCCAAGCGAATTAACCGGATCTTTCAACCCCAAGCCGATAAACGACAGCGCGGTTTCGCTCAGCACCATATAAGGGAACGAGATCACCAGATCGACGATGATATAGCTGGTGAAACTTGGCAGCAGATGTTTGCGAATAATATGCGGGGCCGAGGCACCACAAAGCTGGGCCGCCAGTACATATTCCTGATTTCGCTCGGTCAAAAGATGGGTTCGCACACGTCGCGCGAGCGTGGGCCAGCCGATAAATCCAAGGATAATAGAGATGAAAAAGAACCTCGCTTCCGCACTCCATTCACTGGGAATAAACGCCGCGAGCGCCATGAACAGCGGGATCGCGGGCACGGTTCGCACAGCATCGGTAATCATCTGCAATATAGAGTCGATCCAGCCGCCGTAATAGCCGGACACCCCCCCGATAATCAGCGCCATAACGAAAGCGATAAACACACCGATTGTACCCACCGCAAGCGAGGTGTTGATGGCGTGAAAGGTGCGCGAAAAGATGTCTTTACCGGCACTATCGGTACCAAACAGGTGGATTTTGCCGCTGTCGACGCCAAAAAGATGGGTCTGAAACCGCATGCCGAACAGCTTATATTTGTCGCCCTTGGGAAACAGCACCACATAGCGGCGCGCAGTGCGATCAACCGTGGTCACCCAGCGGAAATTTGTCTCGATCGAGCGCACGCGAGACACGGTATAAATGAAAGGCCGCGCCGAAAACCCGTTCTCGTCCCAGAATTTGGGAATCTCGGGTGCGCCGTTTTGATAATCTTTGTCGCGGCCAGCGATGGTTGGATCGTAAGGCGTCAAAAACGGCGCAAACAAGCCTGACAGGATCAGGAAAATCAGCACCCAAGCCCCGACCATCGCGGCTTTTTGCTTCTTGAACCGGGTCCAGATCAACTGGCCTTGCGAGGCGGTGAAATAGGCCTCTTTCAGCTTTTGGTCCACAGTGGCATCTACATTGGTCGTATCTGTCATGTGATCATCCCAAAATACTGCGTCGAACACGCGGATCGGTTATTGCCAGCAGAATATCCGTCAGGAAATTCAGCGCAACGATGCTGGCGGTCAGCAAGAAGATAATCGCCCCCGCAAGCTGCTGATCGTTAGAGCGCGCAAGCGACTCAATCAACAACGAGCCCGCTTCGGTTAGCGTCAAAATCAAGGCGATAATAGGCAACTCGTTGAAAATACGGTTCAAATCAAACCCCAGCGAGTTGATGATCGGACCAAGTGCATGCCGCGCCGGATATCGCCAGAGCAGCCTTCGCCCCGAGACCCCTCGCGCAGCGGCGGCGGTCACGTAAAGCTTGCCGATCTCGTCGGACATCAGCGCGCGCACGGTTTGAATAGCAAAAGCGGTCGCCGACCAGCCAAGGATAAACACCGGCAGCCACGCTCGCGATAAAAAGTCGATCACTCGATCATAGGACCAGGCCGCGTCTCGAAACTCCTTTGAAAACAGTCCGGTTAGACTGTCGCCAAACACCACGGTCGAAAACAGCATGATCATCAGCGCCAGCAAGAAATTCGGCAGCGCCAGACCCATATAGCTGACCAGCCGCAACGAGTTGTTCAGGACCGCGCTTTTGGAGGTGGCCGAGATGATCCCGACCGGAATGGCAATCGCGTAAGCAAAGGCCAGTGCTGTCAGGCTGATCCCCAGCGAAATCCAGAACTTCTCGCCCAGCAGACGGCTGATATTCAAGCGCAGGATGCAGCTTTCGCCAAAATCGCCCTGAAACGCGTTGGTAATCCATGTCACCCAGCGCACCATAAACGGCTTGTCCAGACCAAGACGCACGCGCTCGACATCAATATCGGCAATCGAGATCATACTGCCTTGGGTGTTCTTAAAGGCCAGATACCGCTCGGCGCAATCGCCGGGCACCATCTCCATCAGCGAAAAAACGATAAACGATACGATCACGAGCGTAAGCACCGCCAACGAGGCGCGGATTGCTACGAAACGGGCAAAGAGAAGCATTTGGTTATTCCTGTTTGCCGGGCGCTCAGGTCAGATAAAATCCGCGAAAGGCGCCAGGTCATTTTATAGTTGATGACGGGCCGGAAAAACCAGCCCGCCACAGTCTTTATGATCGTATCAGACGATCCTTACTTACCGAAATACCACTGAGTCGGACGGTACGGATAAGTACGGTAGTACTCATAAGATGCCGTTTTGAACGCGTGGAAGTTCTTCAGCTCGTTGCGATGATAGATCGGCGAAGGAGCCTGAACCGTGCCGATGAACAACAGATTGCCGGTCATCAACTCAACCAGTTTTTCACCCAGCTTATTGGCTTCATCCGAACCGGAACTAGCCGACTGGAACGCGTCAATTGTGTCGCTGAGTTCATAAACCCACTTCGGAGGTTTCACACCAGAAACACCTTTGCTGTCGATATATTCAGCCCACAACATACCTGTGCGGTGCGCAAAATAGTTCTCGAACGGAGCTTTGAACAGCTCGTTGGTGCTTTGAATGATCGCCAAAGGCTGACCTTTTTCCCACATGCCCACGTCGAGCTTGTTGGAGGATTGGGCCGAGCGATACTCGTCAGGAGTAATTTCCTTAACAGTGGTTTGGATGCCAACGTCCTGCCAGTATTGACCAACAAGTTCAACAACTTGACCGGGAACACCCTGGGTCGAGAACTGCATGTTCAGAACCAGTTTGTCACCATTTGGAAGCTCACGGAAACCGTCGCCATTGGTGTCTTTCATGCCGATTTGGTCAAGCAAGGCATTTGCAGCAGCCGGATCGTACTTGGTGGCGTAGCTGGTCCATTTCTTGTCAACAAAGTTCGGGGTGGGCGAGAAACCGATATACTGTTTCGGCACACCAAGACCAAAGAACACCACTTTGTTCATCTCGTCACGATTGATCGCGATCGACATGGCTTTGCGGAATCTCAGATCACTGAAGACTTTGCGCTTTCCAAGATCCTGATCAGTCACGTTGAACGAGAAAGTCGGCATAGAAATCGTCGGCTTCAGATCAACGGTGTAGTTGCCTTTTTTGGCGTTATCCAACAACAGAGGCGTGGCTGGCAGACCAAGAGACTGAGCTTTATAGTCAACTTCGGCATTGACCAGCTTCAGAAGACGAACTTCGTTTTCATTGGCATAGGTCTCGTCCATCTCGTTGATGTAAGGCAGCTGTTGACCCTGTGTATCAACCTGGAAGAAATACGGGTTGGCCACGAAATGGCGTCCCTCGGTGGTTTCTTTCACGTCAAAATGTGATTCCAGTGTCGGAACCGCATCTTTAGGCAATTTGCCAACTTTGTCCGGGCTGTTGAGCATGGGCGTACCCGTGTCAGTCCAGTCAGACGAGCCATAGTAAGCCTTGATAACCGCATAGCCGTTTTCAAAACCGGCAGCTTTTGCCAGCTTGTCAGCGTCAGGGTTGATGTCGGGGTGGTATTTGCCAAGGAAATGCTTGGGCTGGAAAGCCTGCGCATAGCCGGTGGCGAAAGCAGCCAGAAGGCCGGGCTTAGGTGCAGGCAAATTAAAGATAACTGTCTGCGGATCAGGTGTATCAACCGTCATACGTTTGCCAGCAACAAGGGCATAGTCCTTGGGCTTGGCGAAAACATTCGGGTCCATCATCAGGTTGTCATACCAGAATTTGACATCAGCCGATGTGAAGGGCGCGCCGTCGGACCATTTATGGCCTTTGCGCAGCTTCAGGGTCAGCTTGGTGAAGTCATCATTCCAGCTAAAGGATTTGGCGACGTTTGGAACGATTGTCTGCAAGTCATCCGAATAGCGAACCAGGTTCACGTGACGGATGGACAGAAAATCCGATGTACCAGCTTCAGACGCGTTGGAGAGCGCGTTGAAAGTGCCACCATACTGACCAATCGAGTCATAAGGGGCTACGACCAGCGGCTCGGACGGCAGACGCTCTGCAACCGGCGGCAGCGCCGGATTGCCACGAATTTGAGCGTTCAACTCTTTCATGGCCGGGTTGCCGGTGAATTCCAAAGTGCAATTGGCAGCCTTCTGGAATTCCGACAATTCGTATTGCTCTGGGTAGGCCCCCGCGGCAACACCCTGCGGGTCAGCGACGGTTACTGCGGGACAACTGGCGGCGAACGCCGTTCCCGACAGCGCCATCAGCGCGACCCCGGATAATAAAAGTTTCTTCATTGGTGATCCTCTCTGTTGTTAATCATACGCAGGAGCAAAACGCTGCCTATCCGGCACTGCAATAACCGCCGCAAATGACAGTTATGTAACAGATTTTCTATTTCCGGTATTTTTTCGGTGCTTTTCGCAGTTGTTGCAAAAAATTCCGATTTTCTTGGCAGCTTTTATGTCTCCTCCCCCGCGAAAACTATCTTCGCCAAATATGATTCTGTCAAACAAACAGAGCAACATTCGACTGAAGAAATTTGCCCACACACAAGCAGGCTGTCAACATTGTTACAGAACAATCGCAACTTTGCTACGAAAACTTCACAAACCACGATCAATTATTGGAAATATGTTGACGAAAAAAGGGGCAGCTCGTTCAAGCCACCCCCAAAACAGATCATTTTTGTCGTTCCTTAGTGCAACGGTTGATTATGGTTTGTCGCCCGCCGCCAACCGCGCGTTGATATCCTCGATCACCTCGGGCAGATCAACCAGCGAATCGATCACATAATGCGCGCCGGACTGCACCAGAATATCGCGGGTCTTGTCCATGCGATATTGCATCTCGGCAGCACTCAGCGTCGCCTCCTCATCCAGCGAGTTGATGTTCATATAGTTAGAGTAGCGCACCAGCCCCACACCCCAACACCCAGCGTTCTGCGCCTCGCCCACACCAGAGACAGTATCGTCACATTTCACCACCGAGCGGATGTCGGTAATATTCATCAGATCGAGGTTTTTATAAACCATATGCGGATCAGGCCGCGCCCCGTTAATCACCTCGTCACCAGCGACCGTCGCGTCAGGGGTAAAGCCCTGCTTGATGCTGTCTTCCAGCAGAATATCGACCATCGAGCGCACAAATCCGGTCGAAGCCCCGATCTTGATGCCTTGGGCCTGAAAATCCACCAACACGTCTTTGACGCCCGGCAAAATCGTCGTGTATTTGCGCAAACAATCCAGTTGCAGCGGCACGAAATCCACAAACATCGCGTCCACATCGGCCTGAGTCGGAGCGCGGCCTTTAACGGCCTCCCAGTGCGCGGCGATCACCGGATCCTGGGTCAGCATTTTGATATGCAGATCCTTGCGCAGCCCCATCGGACCCCGCGCCTCCTCCATCGAAATCGTAACGCCTTGGTTTTTGAACACCTCGACAAACACCACGGCGGGCGCGATGACGTAAGCGTCAGCAATGGTGCCGCTCCAATCCAGAACCAGCGCTTTGACACCGCCGGTATAGTTGCGCGTGAAGCTATAGTTTTCAAACTTGCTCATGTGGTTTTTTCCTTTGGTTATCCAGAGTTAGAAGAAGAATTGAGTTCTCTTACGCACTTAGCCGAGTGCGTTCAGTCATGGCTATTTCAGGCGGACAGGCGTCATTCACCCCCATCGCCGCCAGCGCCTTGGCTACCGCCGCAACCACCTGCCGCATCACATGTTCGTCGATTTGACCGATGCAGCCAAGGCGAAAACTGTCCACCACGGTCAGCTTGCCGGGGTAAATAATAAAGCCCTGATCTTTCATCAGATCGTAAAACCGCTGAAACGAAAACTTGGGATCGGCGGGGCAGAAAAACGTCACTATGATCGGCGAGAGCCAACGATCTTTCAGCAAAGTCTCAAACCCAAGCGCGCGCATCCCCTCAACCAGAACATCGCGGTTGCGACTGTAACGCGCACCACGCGCCGCCACCCCGCCCTCGCTTTGATGGGCCTTCAGAGCCGCCAAAAACGCGGCAACCACATGGGTCGGCGGGGTAAATCGCCACTGGCCGGTCTTGTTCATAGTCGCCCATTGAGCATGAAGATCAAGGCTGAGCGAGTGGCTCCTGCCCTTGCTTTGCGCCAGTAACTCCTTGCGCGCAATGACAAAACCAAAGCCCGGCACACCCTCGATACACTTGTTGGCAGACGACACCAACGCCTCGTAACGCAGGTCATTCACGGTCAGCGAGATCGCACCAAACGCGCTCATACTGTCGATAAACAGACGACATCCAGCGGCGTAAACCACCTCTGAAATCTCGGCAATCGGGTTGAGAATACCCGAGGAGGTCTCGCAATGAACCACCACAACATCGGTAATCGCAGGATCTTGCGCCAGCGCTTGGGCAACCTCAACGCCGCGCGGCGGCATGTAATCGCCCTTATCAATCACCACATAATCGCGCCCCAGATAGGCCAGCGTCTGCGCGGTTCGTTGCCCATATGCGCCATTGCTCAGGACCAGAACCTTGCCGTCACGCGGAATAAAACTGCCCAGCATCGCCTCGACCACATAGGTTCCGCTGCCCTGAAGCGGCACGCAGTCATAGGCCCCCTCATGGTCGTCAATCATCGCCAGCAAATCATCGCGAAGCCGCGCGGTCATCAGGCGAAACTCGCCATCCCAAGAGCCCCAATCGCGCAGCATCTCCTGCTTGACCGCGAACGACGTGGTCAGCGGTCCGGGGGTTAAAAGATAAGGCTCGCCAAGCTCTGGCGCCTTGATTTGAGAGGGGGTCAGCGACATTTTCAGGCCTCGTTTTTTCGCGACTATTGGTGCCTGATAGCCGCTCTGCTTATCATTTGTAAAATCGTTATTTAGTATCACTTTATAAGTTTTACTGATACATCAAAGACACCAATAGAGAAAGTCACCGCCATGAAATTTGTCCAGCTTCGCGCTTTTCACAATGTCGCCCTGTCCGGCGGATTTTCGCGTGCAGCCGAGGCGCTTGGTCTGACCCAACCCGCCGTCTCCGATCAGGTGCTGAAACTGGAACAAGAATATGACGTGTTGCTGTTTTTGCGCCACAAAAAACAAGTCAGCCTCACCAGCGAGGGCGCGCAACTGCTGGAAATCACCCGGCCTTTGTTTGAGGCCCAGACCCGCGCGCGCGAATTCCTGTCGGAAACCCGCGCGCTGACCACCGGAAATCTGCGCATTATCGCTGATTCGGCCTATCATGTGACCGGCGTTCTGAACGGTTTTCGCCATCTTTACCCCGGCGTAAAAATCACGCTAAGCGCTGGCAACTCCGAGGAGGTCGAGGCCGCGTTGACCGCTTACAAGGCCGATATCGGCGTGATCGGCACCGTGCCAGCCGAGAGCTATCTTGACAGCGTACCGCTCGGCTCGACCCCGATCATCGCCTTCGCGGCAAGCTCGTATTTCGCGGGATCACCGGTTCCAAGATCACTGGCCTCGCTTGCCACCCATCCGCTGGTTTTGCGCGAACGCGGCTCAAAAACCCGCCAGAAACTCGACGCAGCGGCAGCGCGCCAAAACCTCACCCTAACCCCCGCGATAGAGGCCGAAGGCCGCGAGGCCGTGCGCGAAATCGTCGCCGCAGGCGCGGGCATCGGGTTCGTGTCGGATGCCGAATACGGCCAAGATCAACGGCTGGTCAAAATCCCGATTTCCGGCGAAATTATCCCGATGGAAGAGACGGTTATTTGCCTGAAACAACGCCGCAACGTGCGCATGATCCGCGCGTTCATGGCCCAAGCACGAGAAGTGGTGCGAAAAATTCCAGTGTGAGCGGCGCTGGCTCTATAGCTCGATCTTGCCCGCAGGAACCTCGACCGTATTGAGCGCATCGGCAAGTTTCATCGTGGCCGAACCGGGCCTCAGAGGCTTGGGTTGGGTGTCGGACGGTGACCATCCGGTCAGATAAATCACCTCAAACGTGGCGTTGATCCGGTCATCGGCGGCCGCAAAATTCTGCTGATAAATCTCGGCGGCGCGGGCAAATAAACGACGGGAGGTAAATTTTTTGGCGCGGGCCGTCATCGCGTTCACCTCGCCCATGGCCCGTAAATCGCGCATCAGCGCGGTCAAATCTTGATAAGTCACGCTCAAACTATCGCTGTCAGCCACCGGCAGCGCCAGATCGGCGCGCATCAACAAGCCACCGATTTCACGCAACTCGGCCATCGGCGCAACACGCGGACGCAACCCTCCGGCAAGCTGGCTTTCGGCCTCGGCCAGCGAGGCACGCAGCTCAAACAGGCTTTGCCCGCCAAAGGTCGCGGCCAGAAACAAGCCATCAGGTTTGAGCGCGCGACGACACTGGATCATCTGCCCGAGCGGATCGTTTGAACAGTGCAGCGACAGCGCATGCACGATCAGATCATGGCAGTCGGGCTGCAACGCCAACACCTCGTCCTCGGCAATAATCTTGGCGTCAGGCAGGTATTTTTGCCAGATTTCGGGAAAAGCGCTCACAATCGCCGGGTTTGTAAACGTTCTGTTAACCTCGTTCAGTCTTTCTGAGATTTGTTCGGCCACGAGTTCGTGTAAAAACAACGCGGGCTCTTGCATACGCCGCGCCCGGGCCCGGTTTTTGGCAAGGGCGCAGATGTCAAACAGGTCGGTGCTCATGGTGTTTCTCTCCTGACGCGCCCCGCATTTGAGGCCCGCAATTATGGCCTGTAATTATGGCCCGCATTTAAGGAGTATCTGATGGATTTGCAATCGGCGATCCGGTTTCTTTATCCGCCGCAATGCCTGTCTTGCGGGGCTGAAACCATGGCGGAATTTGCGCTTTGCGGCACCTGCTGGCGCGATTTGGCGATCATCGACGGGCTGGTTTGCGATGGCTGCGGCAGCCCCTTGCCCGGCGATGTCAGCGAAGGTGAAGTTCTGTGCGACACCTGCCTTGAGAGCCCTAACCCGTGGCAGAAGGGTCGCGCCGCGCTGCTCTATGAAGGAACGGCTCGACGGCTGATATTATATCTGAAACACGGGGATCGACAGGATTTGGTGGCTCCGATGGCGGCGTGGATGGCGGCGCGGGCGCGGGGCCTGATTGGGCGCGACACGCTGGTCGCTCCGGTTCCGCTGCATTGGCGGCGCATGTTTAGCAGGCGGTTCAATCAGGCGGCCTTACTGGCTGAAAACGTGGCCAAAATCCACCATCTGCCCTATTGCCCTGACCTCTTGCACCGCGAGCGCGCGACCTTGATGCAGGAGCGGATGAGTGCCGAGCAACGCCGCGAAAACCAGCGCCGTGCTTTCGTCATTCCTGCCAAACGCCGCGCGATGATCGAGGGGCGCGACGTGTTGCTGATCGACGATGTGATGACCTCGGGGGCCACGCTTGGTGCCTGTGCAGAGGCCTGCCTCACGTCTAATGCCAAAACGGTGAACGTGTTGGTACTGGCGCGCGTTGCAAGGGATACCTAAATCCGATAGATCGACATCAACCGACAAAGGCGAGACGAATGAAGCAGGTTGAAATATATACGACTAGATTTTGCGGGTTCTGCGTGGCGGCAAAACGTCTGCTGGCGAAAAAGCACGTGAGTTACAGCGAGATCGACGTGGGCATGCAACCGAAAAAGCGCGCCGAGATGATGGCCCGCGCCAATGGCGGCCGTTCGGTTCCGCAGATTTTCATCGGCGGGCGGCATATCGGCGGATGCGACGAGCTTTACGAGCTTGAGCGCTCCGGTCGTCTTAACGACTTGCTGGCTGCCTGACCTTTGTGCGGGTCGCACTTGTTCAACTGTGCAGTAGCGATCAGCCATCCGACAATCTGGTTACCACCGAAGGGTTTATTCGCGAGGCTGCGGCCTTGGGTACCACGTTTATTCTGACCCCCGAAGTGACCAATATCATCTCTAAAAGCCGCGCTCATCAAGAGCGGGTTTTATGTAGCGAAAGCGATGACAAGACACTTGCAAGGCTGCGCGAAGTGGCGGCAGAGCTTGAGATTTGGCTGCTGATCGGCTCGCTCGCAGTGCTGAGCAACGACCCCGATGGCCGATTCGCCAACCGCTCGTTTTTGATCGCGCCTGACGGTGGGATATGCGCACGCTATGACAAAATCCACATGTTCGACGTGGAGATTTCGCCGACGGAAACATGGCGGGAGTCCCAAGGGTATCGGCCCGGAAGTACACTTGTCGTGGCGAAATCCGCGCTGGCTAATATCGGCTTAACCATTTGTTATGATATTAGATTTCCTTATCTTTACAGGGCCTTAGCCAAGGCCGGCGCAGAGATCATAACCACTCCCGCCGCCTTCTCGCCGATCACCGGAGCGGCGCATTGGCATGTTTTGCTGCGCGCCCGCGCCATCGAAACTGGCTGTTTTATATTGGCCCCTGCACAATGCGGCGCGCATGATATAGAAGTTGGAAAACCGCGATCAACCTATGGTCACTCGCTTGCTATCAACCCTTGGGGCGAGATTTTGGCCGATGGCGGAACCGAACCGGGAGTGACACTGGTTGACCTTGATCTGGCCGAGGTCGCGAGCGCCCGAAAACGCATACCTTCGCTCGACCATGACCGGGCATTTGAAAGAGACCGATGAGCACACGAAACGACCCGCTGGCCATAGCCCTGTTCAGTGAAATCGCCATGGTCGATCAACTGGCGCGCAGCCGCCTGACCCGCGCTTTGCCCAAGGGAATGGAAGTCTCGCATTTCTCGGTTCTGAACCATCTTTCACATTTGGGAGCCGAGAAAACACCGGCCCAACTGGCGCGATTATTCCATGTAACCAAAGGGGCGATGACCAACACGCTGGGCAAACTTGAGAGTGCGGGCTTCATTCACACGCGCCCTGATTGGGACGACGCACGGCGCAAATTTGTTACCATTAGCCCGGCCGGAATAGCGGCGCGTGAAGAAGCCGTTCGCGCGATTGCACCGATTTTTGAAGACATCGTTAACCGTCTGGGCAGCGATAATATTCGCAGCGTTCTGCCGGTTTTGCGCGAGTTACGCACCGAGCTTGAGGCGGATTAGCGGCCTTTTTTTGGATATTTTTTGCCAACTGGAAACAGGGCAGAGCTTATTTCACGCTGGCTGTGACATAATTGACGCTAAGGTCGCGGTCCGAGATCGACCAACTCCACAAGAGCGGATTAAACACAAAGCCTTTACGGTCAACCGGCTTTAGCCCAGCGTTTTCGATCAGGTCAAACAGCTCGTCCGGCGTGATGAATTTATCCCATTCATGGGTGCCTTTTGGCAGCCAGCGCATCACATGCTCGGCGCCGATGATGGCCATAAGATAGCTTTTGGGATTACGATTGATGGTTGAACATAACATCAGACCGCCGGGTTTGAGCAGGGTGTGACAGGCGGCCATATAGGCCTTGGGGTCAGAGACATGCTCGACCACTTCCATGTTGAGGATCACGTCAAATTGCTCGCCCGCTTGCGCCAGACTTTCCGCCGTGGTGTGGCGATAATCTATGGTCAGGCCGGATTGTTCGGCGTGGATTTGCGCCACCGGAATATTGCCCTCGGCGGCGTCAGCCCCGACGACACTCGCGCCAAGCCGGGCCATCGGCTCGCTCAAAAGCCCGCCTCCGCAACCGATATCGAGCAGGCGCAAACCGTTAAGCGGCGTCGGTTGACTGAGATCACGACCAAACTCGCTGGCGATCTGCTCGGTGATATAATCCAGCCGACAGGGGTTCATCATGTGCAGTGGTTTGAATTTGCCGCTCACGTCCCACCATTCGGCGGCCATGGCCTCGAACTTGGCGACCTCGCTGGGGTCAACTGTGTTGGCAGATTGCATTGCGCTCTCCATTTCAACCTGCCATCAATGGGCGATAACAGCAATATCAACGGTCTTATAGAACGCCAATGCACAAGTCTGCGAGCCAAAAATCCGCCTCCGAGCTGCTTTATCCATCGATCAGCCCATTTGATCAGCGCACGATCAAGGTTTCCGGCGGTCACCGGATTTATATGGAGCAATGTGGCAAGCCGACCGGCATTCCGGTTGTGGTCCTGCATGGCGGTCCCGGCGGGGGGTGCAGTCCGGCGATGCGGCGGTTTTTTAACCCCGAGATTTACCGCGTGATCCTGTTTGATCAGCGAGGATGCGGGCGCTCAAAACCTCATGCCAGTGTGAGCGAAAACACCACATGGGATCTGGTCGAGGATATCGAGCGTATTCGCACCGATCTGGGTATCGAGCGTTGGATGGTTTTTGGCGGCTCATGGGGGGCGACCCTGTCGCTGGTTTACGCCCAAACCCACCCCGCGCGCGTGAGGCAAATCATCCTGCGCGGCGTGTTTTTGGCCACCAAGGCAGAACTTGACTGGTTTTATGGCGGTGGAGCAGGACAGTTTTGGCCCAATGAGTGGGCCGCTTTTCGCGATATGGTCCCGCCCGGCGAGCAAGACGACCTGATCGCCGCCTATCATCGCCGCCTGTTTGGGGATGATATCGCCGAGCAAACCCGGTTTGCCCGCGCGTGGGCCGGTTGGGAAAGCGCGCTTGCGGTGCTTCAGCCGAGCCCCCATCGCGGAGCCGCGCCCGGTGATTACGCGCGCGCTTTTGCCCGGCTGGAAAACCACTATTTCATCAATAACGCGTTTTTGGACGCAGAGACCGCGATCCTTGCCAACATGGACAAGCTCGCCGATATTCCTGGCGAAATCGTGCAAGGACGCTATGACATGATTTGCCCTCCGGCGCGGGCGCATGCTTTGACCAAGCTCTGGTCCAAAGCACGGCTTCAGATGGTCGCGACCGCCGGACACGCCTTGTCAGAGCCGGGGATTACTGCGGCGCTGGTTGAGGTGATGGACAATTTGGCGCGCTCCTAAACGCCAAAGTCGCGTTATCTCTGTTTGACAAGTTATCTTTGTTTGACAAACCGTCGCGATGCACGACACAATCGCCCCTGAACAGGGAGAAACAACACATGTCAGACACTGAAAAACCGACGATAGCGGTGCGCGAAAACGGCTTTATCCGCGTGGCCAACATCCCCAAGCTTGTCGATAGCGACGGCTCGGAAAAAGAGCTGCGTCCGGTGATGGCGCTTTGTCGTTGCGGCCAAAGCGCCAACAAACCGTTTTGCGACGGTAGCCATAAAAAGAACGGGTTTCAGGGGGCTGGAACGGATAATTCTGCCCGCGATAGCGTCAAAACCTATGAAGGTCGTGAGGTTAATATCCACTATGCCCGCCTGTTATGCTCGCACGCTGGCGAGTGTGGTGCGCGGCTGAGCGCGGTTTTTAACACTGATAATCGACCGTGGATTCAACCCGATAATGGCACCGTTGAGCAAATCAAAGACGTGGTGCGCGCCTGCCCTTCCGGCGCGCTTCGATACAGCCTGAAAGGCGAGGAGCCGCAACATCTGGCCCCGAGCGAGCCGTCGATCACGGTCGAGAAAAACGGCCCTTACCGCGTGGCAGGCATTCCGCTTGAGGATCAGGCTGCCAGCGAAAATGCCACGCCGCAGAAATACGTTTTGTGCCGCTGCGGCCTTTCCAAAAACAAGCCATATTGCGACGGAACCCATAAAGACGAGGGCTGGTCGGATTAAAGCACCGCCGCCAAGCGCGCGCCCTGATTGATCGCGCGTTTGGCGTCAAGCTCGGCGGCAACATCCGCCCCGCCGATCACATGCGGGGTGCGACCGGCCTCAATCAACTGATCGGCAAGCCCGCGATTGGAACGCTGCCCCGCGCAAAGCACAATCGTATCGACCTCGATCAAGGTCGGATTTTCGCGCGCCTCGCCGAAGCTGATGTGCAAACCGCTCGCATCGATCCGCTCGTAATTCACGCCGCCAATCATCTTGACCGATTTCATTTTCAACGCCGCGCGGTGAATCCATCCGGTAGTTTTACCAAGACCTTTGCCCAGCTTTTCGGCCTTGCGCTGCAACAACACGATCTCGCGCGCAGGAGCCGCTGGTTGCGGGCCATCCACACTCAAACCACCCCGTGTTTTAGCAGGATCACCGACCCCCCATTCCTGCTTCCAGAGGTCGAGGTTTTCCGTCGGGCTTTCGCCGTCCTGCGCCAAAAACTCGGCCACGTCAAAGCCGATACCGCCCGCGCCAATAATCGCCACACGCGGCCCAACCTTGGCACCATTTCGCAAAACATCGATGTAATTCAGCACGTTAGGACCGTCTTGCCCGTCTATCTGTGGATCGCGCGGCGAAACTCCGGTCGCGATCACCACCTCGTCAAACGCCGCCAAACCCTCAACCGAGGCCTCTTGACCAAGGATCACCTCAACCCCCAGCTCGGCAATTTGAGCGCGATAATACTCAACCAGCCCGACGAACTCTTCCTTGCCGGGAACGATTTTGGCCATGTTAAGCTGGCCACCGATTTCATCCGCCTTATCAAACAAACTGACCTTATGACCCCGCTCGGCCGCGACCAGCGCGGTCGCCAAACCAGCCGGTCCTGCGCCAATAATCGCCACGGTTTTGACCTTAGCGGTAGGCTCATAGCGCAGCTCGACTTCGGCACAAGCGCGCGGATTAACCAGACAAGACGAGGTTTTTCCCGAAAAAGTATGATCCAGACAGGCCTGATTGCAGGCAATACACGGCACGATCAGATCGGCGCGTCCGGCCTTGGCCTTGGCCACGAAATCCGCATCCGCCAGAAACGGCCGCGCCATCGAAATCATGTCGGCGCACCCATCCGCCAGCACCGCCTCGCCAACATCGGGCGTGTTGATCCGGTTGGAGGTGATGACCGGAATGGCCACGCGCCCCATCAGCTTTTTGGTCACCCAACCAAAGGCGCGCCTCGGCACCGAAGTGGCAATCGTCGGCACCCGCGCTTCGTGCCAGCCAATGCCGGAATTGATGATGGTGGCCCCTGCTGCTTCGACCGCTTGAGCCAGCTCAATAACCTCGTCAGTGGTCGAGCCATTGGGGACGAGATCAATCATCGACAGGCGGTAAATGATGATGAAATCCGGCCCAACGGCCTCGCGGCACCGGCGCACAACCTCGATCGGCAGGCGCGTGCGGTTTTCATATGACCCACCCCAGCGATCGGTGCGCTTATTGGTATGAGTGACGATAAACTGGTTGAGAAAATACCCCTCAGAGCCCATAATTTCGACCCCGTCATACCCCGCTTCTTGCGCGCGCTTGGCCGCAATCGCGAAATCGGTGATCTGCTTTTGGATGCCGTCCTCGTCCAATTCATTCGGAGGAAACGGCGAGATCGGCGACTTGACCGGCGAGGGACCGACACATTTCGGGTTATACGCATACCGCCCCGCGTGAAGGATTTGCATGGCGATTTTACCACCCTCATCATGCACGCGCTTGGTGACAATCCGGTGGTTTTCAATGTCCTGATCGCTGAACAGCCCGGCAGCTCCGGCAAAAACTCCGCCCTCGGAATTAGGCGCCATGCCGCCGGTCACGATCAGCCCCGCCCCCCCGCGCGCACGATCCCCGTAATAGGTGGCGATCCGCTCCCAGTCGCCGATCTCCTCAAGGCCGGTGTGCATCGAGCCCATCAGAACCCGGTTTTTAAGCGTGGTAAATCCCAGATCGAGCGGGGCGAATAAATGCGGAAATTGTGGGTGGGTCATGGCAAGGCTATCCTGTGGAAACGGGTCAGACAGGTTGCGAGATTGCGGGGTTTTGCACCGCTTGTCACGCAAAACCCCGCGTCATGCCGGAGTTTTGGCACAATGGAGGCGAAACGCTTGCTTCAAGAGGTCAAGTTCGGCGCGAAGAAGGGCAATCTCGGCGCGTAAATCGCCGTCAAGCGCCACTCCGGCGATCAGCGCAAAACTGTCAAGTGTCTCCGCGGATTTGGCATCGCGAATAACGAATGTGCGAACCCCTTCATTGATCGCGTCCGCCGGAATATTGGCGACAACATCCCAGGATTTTGCACCATCTTTTGACGGCGAAATGGTTAACGCACCCAGCGAGGTATCGAGCAAGCGCAGCTCCAAAACCGGCTCCGATCTAGTGCGGCCATTGGGTTTCAGAACGCCGCGATAAACGCCGTTTCTGATCTCGCGTCGTGTCAAGATAAACTCGCTCATTTTGCCTCCTTAAACCTCTGCTAAACTTCTGCTAAACCTCTGCGCGAAGATGACGCGACAAGATCAGATCGTGGATTTTTATCGCGTTCGTCGATGGTTTCTCAAAGAACAAATCAAACCAGATTTGCTCGGCCCGGTTCTCGCGAAAGGGCATATAGGCCAGATCAAATTCGACCAGCGCGCACCCGTCCTTGAGGGCGACATCCTTGCTGACCTGCTCGGTATTTGGACCGTGTTGCAGGTTCAGACGCAAGCTGATATCGACCGGACGCTCGCAGTCAATTTTCATCCAAACCCTTAAAATATATGTCTTTTTAAGTCCCTCAACCGATAGCTTCGGAGCGTGCAAGACCAGTGACAAAAAACTGCCATCAAAAGCGAATACCTCCATCGACAGGCCAAACGCATCGGTTTTACCGATCTCTACCGGGCTGATCTGGCGCACACACAGACCAGGCGTTTTGCAGTCGTGATAAAGCGTAACCTGATCGCTCAACCGAGTTTGCGCGTTGGCGGGCGCATGCCCCCTCGGCAGGGTCGGAGCCGCCCAGAAATCGGGTCGACAGAACCAGTCGGTCGATGTCGGAAGCCCCGTTGGTTCCGTCGGCCTGTTCAGTCGCGCGTGCGCGGTGTTTTGCGTGGTCGAAATCTGCTCTGACAACGCCTGCGACATGGTTAATATTCGCCGCAAATTGCGAAAATTCGCCGTCCTCGCGCGCTGCGCCAACCGTCGCCACCTTTGCAGCGCGCGCTTTTGGTGCAGTCGTTCAATCAGCCTGTTTGACATGTCGCGCATGGTGCTATGTTTTGCCCGTTTTCAACGGTTTTAGCCGCTTATCGCCACGCTTGCACGACTTTCTTTTTACTTCAACAACTTGCGCAACAGACCCAGCTTCCAAAACGCGCGCGCTGGATTTTTAAGCCATTTTTTTCGCGGCTGCGTGGTCGGTTCAGAGGCAACCGGCTCTTGGCTGGCCAACATTTCCTCGGCTGTAACCGGCACAACCTCGTCAACCGGCGCGACCTCGGCAACCGGAGCGACACTTGCCACCACCAAAGAGCCTTGGCCATTTTTGCGCCGGATCAGTTGCGAAAACTCGCGCACCGTCGCCAAACCAGCCTCGGGCGACAATGGTGCCGAGCGAAAACCGATCACCGAAACCGACACAATCTGCCCGTTAAGGTCAAAATAGCTGCGCCAATAGTCGCTCGCCGCGCCGGGAACGATACCTTTACTGCTGTCGCGCGCGCGTATAAAAAATGCGCTATTGGTTTGAAATGTATCAAGAATTTTTACTTTGCTCGGGTCGGAATCGCGACTGAGCGCAGTACGCCCAGTGTCCGAGCGGAAAAACCTGTCCATGCCGTTGACCGACTGAGCCACCGTCGCCACGCCCCGTCTGGAGGCAGAAATCGAGGCCGTCAACAAGGCTTTTACCTTAGGCTGGCTCGCACGATTAGACGGCGAGACAACGGCGCAATTTCCCAGCAAAACAAACGCCGTATCACCGCCGATCTGCGAGGATTGCCGATCCACACAAAACCCAGACGGGCCTTGGATCACCACTTTTTGGCCCGCAACATTGATTACCGTCGGAGCCGTCGGGCGCGTTGTCACGCCCCCACGATCTACACGATCCGCGCCGCTGGGCCGCGAGCCTCCGCAGGCCGCGAGCACCGTGAAAAACAGAATTCCTGCAACGGTTTTGACTCTTGTTCGGTCAAATATCCATATAGACATGCTTTTCCTTTTTCGCACCGGGATGGGTAACGGCCCCCATGATGGTCGGGCCAACCTGCTCTGCATATTTCCACAACGCGCCGCTGGCATACATGGTCTCGCGCGGGCCGTTCCAGCCGAGCTTGCGCGTGGCCATCTCCTCGTCGCTGAGATCAACCGTAATCTCGCCTTTGATCGCGTCAAGCGTGATCTTATCACCTTCCCTGATCAACGCAATCGGCCCGCCGCTTGCCGCCTCTGGGCCAACATGGCCGACACAAAAACCACGGGTCGCACCGGAGAAACGCCCGTCGGTAATCAGCGCGACTTTCTTGCCCATGCCTTGCCCTGAAAGAGCGGCGGTAGTGGCCAGCATTTCGCGCATACCGGGACCACCCACAGGCCCTTCGTTACGGATCACCAGCACGTCGCCCTCTTTATAGCTGCGGTTTTGCACGGCCTCAAACGCGTCTTCTTCGCATTCAAAAATACGCGCGGGGCCAGTGAAAACCATCTGCTCATCGGTCATGCCTGCGACCTTCACAATCGCACCCTCCGGGGCCAGATTACCCTTAAGGCCAACCACTCCGCCGGTTTTGCTGAGCGGGGTATCGATGGGATAAATCACCCGCCCGTCAGCCTCGCGCGCGATCTTGTCAAGCTCCTCTCCCATAGAGAAACCACTGGCGGTCATGCAATCCTCGTGCATCAGACCGGCGCGGCGAAGCTCTTTCATCACCACCGGCACACCACCGGATTCATAGAGATCCTTAGCTACATATTGACCGGCAGGCTTGAGATCGACGAAATATGGTGTCTCGCGGAAAATATCGCACACATCGCCGAGCGTGAAATCAATGCCCGCCTCATGGGCAATCGCCGGTAAATGCAGCCCGGCATTGGTCGAGCCTCCCGTGGCCGCAACCACTCGCGCCGCATTGATCAGCGCCTCGCGCGTCACGATATCGCGAGCGCGGATGTTTTTTTCAAGCAGGTTCATGACCGCATGACCAGAGGCCACGCCATATTGATCGCGGCTCTCGTAAGGGGCTGGCATACCGGAGGAATTCAGCAGCGCCAGACCAATAGCCTCAGACACACAGGCCATCGTGTTGGCAGTAAACTGCCCGCCGCAAGCACCGGAAGAGGGGCAGGCAATGGCCTCCATCACCTTCAACTCGGCCTCGGAAAGTTTACCGGCCTGATGTTCACCCACCGCCTCGAACATGTCCTGAACGGTGATATCGCGGCCCTTATAGCGCCCCGGCAGGATCGAGCCGCCATAGATGAAAACCGACGGCGTGTTAAGCCGCACCATCACCATCATCATCCCCGGCAAGGATTTATCACACCCCGCCAGACCAACAATCGCGTCGTAAGCATGGCCGCGCATGGTTAATTCGACACTATCGGCAATCGCCTCGCGCGACACCAGCGAACTGCGCATCCCCTCATGCCCCATGGCAATGCCGTCGGTGACGGTGATGGTGGTAAATTCGCGCGGCGTACCCTTGGCCTCTTTCACGCCCATCTTGACCGCCTGGGCCTGACGACTGAGCGAGATATTACACGGCGCGGCCTCATTCCAGCAGGTCGCAACCCCGACAAATGGCTGGTTGATCTCGTCCTCGGACAAGCCCATCGCGTAGAAATACGAGCGATGCGGCGCGCGCGCTGGCCCTTCGGTCACATAGCGGCTGGGGAGTTTGGATTTATCAATGCGCTTGGTCATGGGGCGTGTTCCTGAATGGGTCGGTTTTATCCCCTACGGGAATAGGCGAGAGGCGAGGCTTGATCAAGTCATCCGATTGCAGCTGGTCACAATTGTCGCTAGCCTAAGCAAAAAAACCCCGAGGCAACCGAGGGCATCCATGCTCCCCAACCGAAATCCGCGATTCGAGACCTATGTTTTGCCTGCCCGCGCCAAACCACAACTGTGGCGGTTGGTGGCGGGACTGGTCGTGGGGACGATGATTTATCTGGCGAGCGTCATGTATATGCTCAATTTCGCAGCGCGGCTTGGCATTGATATGATGTCGGTGTTTCGCGGCCACGGCACCCCGCTTGCGACCTCGGTGATGTTGCTGACATTCACGGGCATGGGGGTCGCGGTGATTTTCAGCGCGCGCGTTTTTCAAAAAAGAGCGCCCGCCACCCTGTTTGGCCCGGATCTAAGCGCGGTTCGGCGCAACTTCACCATCACGGCGACCCTTATTTTGCCAATCATGGTGATCTGGACCGGCATCGGGTTTTTGTCCGATATGCCGCTACCCAACCTGCCGCTGGCGACATGGCTGCTGTGGC
Source organism: Alphaproteobacteria bacterium (assembly GCA_013151335.1). GTDB lineage: Bacteria > Pseudomonadota > Alphaproteobacteria > Rhodobacterales > Rhodobacteraceae > UBA5972. The sequence continues at coordinate 33,863 of JAADIJ010000054.1, forward strand.
TGCCCTCCTCGCTGGTGCTGGTGCTGCTGCAAACCACCTCGGAGGAACTAGTTTTTCGCGGCTATCTGCAACAACAACTGGCGGCGCGATTTTCCTCGCGCTGGATATGGTGGCTTGGTCCGGCCTTGCTGTTTGGTCTGGCCCATTACGACTCCGCCGCTAATGGCGAGAACGCGTGGCTGGTGGTGCTTGACACTTTCCTGATCGGCCTGATCGCTGGCGATTTAACCGCGCGAACCGGCAATCTTGGCGCGGCAATTGGTCTCCATTTCACCAACAATGCCGTGGTACTGCTGTTTGTGTCGCTGGCGGGTGATCTCAGCGGGCTGAGCCTGAACGTCACCCCGTTTTCAATCGCTGATACTGCCTCGGTTCGCGCCATGCTGATCACCGACATCACGGTTATGCTAATGCTTTATCTCGGCTATCTTTTTATCCTTAAGAAATGGGCCGCGCGCGCGCAGTGATCGCGTCAGGCGCATTGCATTTCTCAAATCCTCGGCTTATTTAGCCAAATACGCCAAGCGACAGGAGCAAAGCCGCGCATGAACTGGATTTCGAACTACGTCCGGCCCAAGATCAACTCGATCTTTTCACGTCGCGAAACGCCGGATAATCTGTGGTCCAAATGCGCCGAGTGCGGCACCATGTTGTTCCATCGCGAGCTGACGGACGCGCTGAATGTCTGCCCCAATTGCGACCACCACATGCATATCTCGCCGCGCGAGCGGTTTGGCCACCTGTTTGACGGCGGCCTGTTTGTCGAGGTCGAGGTGCCAAAGGCCGTGCTTGATCCGCTGGGATTTCGCGACCAGAAAAAATATCCCGACCGCATGAAGCTGGCGCAAAAAAACACCGGCGAAGACGACGCGATGTTAGTGGCCGAGGGCGAGATTGACCGCACGTTGATGGTTCTGGCCGGGCAGAATTTCAAATTCATGGGCGGCTCGATGGGCATGAATGTGGGCAACGCCATCATCGCCGGGGCCAACCGCGCGATAGAGCGAAAATGCCCGTTCGTGATCTTTTCCGCCGCAGGTGGTGCGCGTATGCAGGAGGGGATTTTGTCCCTGATGCAAATGCCCCGCACCACTGTGGCGCTGCAAATGGTCAAAGAGGCAAGCCTGCCGTTTATCGTCGTTTTGACCCACCCGACCACCGGCGGTGTGACCGCCAGCTACGCGATGCTTGGCGACATCCAGATCGCCGAACCCAACGCCCTGATCGGCTTTGCCGGAGCGCGGGTGATCGAGCAAACCATTCGCGAAAAGCTGCCCGAAGGGTTCCAGCGCTCTGAATATCTGCTGGATCACGGCATGCTTGATCGAGTGATCGCGCGCAAGGATATCCGCGACGAACTGGTGACGATCTGCCGAATGCTAATGCGTCAAACCCCTGCAATCAAAGGGGATTTACCGGTTCCCGAGGATGAGAAACCCAGCAAGGCAGAGGCCGAAAAGCCCGCGCCTAAGGTGGAAAAACCGGCAACTCCAGCCAAGGACGCCAAAGAGTGAACCAGCCACATTCCGACGTGGTGCTTGACCGCTTAATGTCGCTCCACCCCAAAATCATCGACCTCACGCTTGATCGAATGACACGACTTCTGGCAACTCTCGACCATCCAGAGCGCGCTTTGCCGCCGATCATCCACCTCGCCGGAACCAACGGCAAAGGCTCGACCCAAGCGATGATTCGCGCAGGTTTGGAGGCCGCTGGCAAGTCGGTCCACGCCTATACTTCCCCCCATCTCGCGCGGTTTCACGAGCGTATTCGCGTGGCCGGGGAGCTGATCTCCGAACCCGATCTGGCCGCGATACTGGCCGAATGCGAGAGCGCGAATGGCGGCTCTGCCATCACCTATTTCGAGATCACAACCTGCGCCGCCCTGTTGGCATTCTCGCGCCAAGCTGCCGATTTCACCTTGCTTGAGGTCGGCCTTGGCGGGCGGCTTGACGCGACCAACGTCACGCAAGACCCCGCCCTCACCGTCATCACCCAAATCTCCTATGACCACCCACAATATCTGGGCGAAACCTTGCCCGAAATCGCGTTTGAAAAGGCTGGCATCCTCAAACGCGGCGTGCCTTCGGTTGTTGCCCGCCAACCCGACGAGGTGCTCGACGTGATCGAGGCTCGCGCCCGAAAAATCGGCGCGCCATTGCTGGTTTATGGCCAACATTGGCATGTATCCGAGGAACACGGGCGCATGGTTTTCCAGGATGAAACCGGCCTGCTCGACCTGCCGCTGCCCAATCTGATTGGCGCGCATCAGGTGATGAACGCCGGTGCCGCGATCGCCAGCCTTCGCCATTTCGGCCTTGAGGCGGCGGAAATTGAAGCGGCGGTAACCCAAGCAGAATGGCCCGCGCGCATGCAACATTTACGTCGCGGCCCGCTGGTGACCTCGGCACCCGAGGCGGAAATTTGGCTCGACGGAGGTCACAACGCCGCCGCCGGAGCAGCACTCGCCGAGGCCATCGGTCGGCTTGGCGCGCGACCGTTGCAGATCATCTGCGGCATGCTCAACACCAAGGATATCGACGGATATTTGCGCCCGCTGGTCGGTTTGGCCGAGCAGTTTTACGGCGTCACCATTTTAGACGAGGCCGCAACCCTGCCCGGCCATGAAACCGTCGCCGCCGCGAAAAAGGCCGGCTTTTCAGCGGTCGAGGCCGCCGATGTTCCCTCTGCAGTCCGGCTTATCGCGCAACAAAATCCGCAAGCACGCATCCTGATTTGCGGCTCGCTCTACCTCGCCGGACGGGTTTTGCGCGACAATAGTTGATGGTCTCAGACAACCGAAAAAGGCGCCCAAAACCGGACGCCTTTTTAACTTAGCTCTTTGATTTAGCAGCTTAAATTTGCGTTAAACCGCGTCTTCAATCCAGCTTTGCAAGGCCGATTTCGGGGCAGCACCGGTCTTGTTGGACACAACCTCGCCATCCTTGAACATGAACAAGGCGGGAATGCCGCGCACGCCAAGCGCGGTCGGCATGCCGGGGTTTTCGTCCACATTGAGCTTGGCAATCTTAATCCGGCCCTCATACTCGACCGACAGCTCTTCCAAAGCCGGGCCGATCATTTTGCACGGGCCGCACCACTCCGCCCAGAAATCCACAACTACGGGAATGGGCGAGTTTTTAACTTCTTCATCGAATGTTGCATCGGTAACTTTTACTGTTGCCATTTTGCGGCCTCCTGACCGTAACATATTGCGCTGTCCGTCAACCTAAGTACGCCCCATGACAGCGTCAAGGCAGCGCGGCCCTTGCGAGCGCATCTGTCACGAGTTTTTGTGGCAGCCGCGACAATTGGGCCGTTTTTGTCCACAAAATCGCGGTCTCTATTTGGCGGTTCGGATAGATTTGCGCCAGCGCCGCGCCATAAGCGCCCATCTGCCGCAACACCCCCTCAGGCGTTTGGGCGACATTCTCGGGCACTGCCGCATTGGTCTTGAAATCCACCGCCAGCACATGATCCGACGTGATCACAAGACGGTCGATAAACCCGAAAATCCGCGCGTCCCCTAGCGTGGCACAAACCGGCACTTCGGCCAATGTTTCAAAGGCAAACAGAAAGGCCAGCGCCGGATCATCAAGGATCAAAGCAACCTCGCCCAACAGGTCGCCCATCTCATCCGGCATTTGCACAGGGTCCGAACCTGCCGCCAAAACCTCCATCGCCAAGCGCGCGCGATCCTGTGGTTTTGCCCCCGGTAAATGCTCCAACAAAGCATGAATTTGCCGGCCCCGCCGCTTGGCCGCCTCCTCACTCAAACCCTCGTTTGCACCCTCAACGATCTTGCTCCCGCCAAGCTCTGACGGCGACAGCAACTGTCGCGGCGCGCTGACCGCAGGGGCGTTATCAAAGGCCCAATCCGGCAAATCCACCTGGGTTTTCTCGGGAAGGTCAGCGTTGCTCGCCTGCGCCTGATGCCAATCATGCTGCTCAAACCGAAGGATCTCGCGGCCATGAAAATCGCACGGTGCCGCGCCGGTGGTTTCCAAACCACCCTCGGCAATCGAGTACCAAGACTGGCCGCACTCACCCTTGTTTCCCGCGCCACAAATAATCAACCAACTCTCGGCGCGGGTCATGGCGACGTATAAAACGCGCATCCGTTCTTGTTGCTGAAACTCCTGACGGGCCTCCATCAGCGCGCGCATTCCCGCTGGCGCGTCCGGTTTTTTGGTGGTCCAAACCGCCAACCCATCCTCGGCCATCAGCACGTCTGGCGTTGTCGGAGCGCGGCGTTTGGCGGTGTCGGGCAGGATCACAATCGGCGATTCCAGCCCCTTGGCCCCGTGAACCGTCATCACCCTGATTTCGGTGGCGTTGGTATCCATTTGACGCTTGATATCGCTCTCGTCGCTGGCCATCCAACCGAGAAATCCGGTCAGGCTGGGGGCCTCGGATTGCTCGTATTGCAAAGCCTGGGTCAGGAGCGCATCAATCCCGTCCTCGGCCTCGGCCCCGAGCCGCGCGATCAGGTATTCGCGCCCGCGATGGTGGGTCAGGATACGTTCCAACAGCTCGTAAGGGCGGTGAAAATCGGCATGGTTCAGCATGTCGTTCAGCATGTCAAACGCCTCGCCAAACTGTTGCTGACGGGCACGAAGCGACTGCCAAAGATAGCCTTTTCGCCCCTGCGCCAGCGTAAACAACTCCCCCTCCTCAAGTCGAAACAGAGGCGAGCGCAAGGCCGCAGCAAGCGACAAATCATCCTCCGGCGTGGCCATGAACGACAGAAGTGCCGACAGGTCCCGCACCGCAAGCTCGCCGCCGATCTTGAGGCGATCTGCCCCGGCAACAGGCAAGGAGTGATCCTTCAACTCTTTGATAATAGTATGAAAAAGCTCCGATCTTTGTTGAACAAGGATCAGAAAATCACCGGCAATAATCGCACGACTTCCCTCTTTGGTTGGCAGATGTTCGCCGCTTTCAAGGATCAACTTGATGCCGTCGGCGATCTCTGCCGCCAAAATCTGCACAGGGTCATCGGGCTGCAACATATCGACCGGATCAAACCATGCGGGCTTTTCTGCGGTCTCGGATTTCTCGCGAAACGGCCAAAGATCAACCCGTCCGGGCAGGTCGGGATAAAAGGCGTTATGCTCGACCTCAAACGAAAGATTTGCGTGACCTGCGCTGTTGATCACCACGTCAACCATGCGCAAAATCGCCGAGGACGAGCGGAACGAGTATTTCAACTCGCTGCTGTTCAAAGGCTTGTTGACGGCGGCAAGATGGCGCGCGAAATGGCTGCGCATCCGGTCAAACTCGGCAGGATCAGCGCCTTGAAACGAATAGATCGACTGTTTTTCGTCCCCGACCACAAACAAGGTCCGATCCACCTCGCGCGCGGTCTCGCCGGTTGAAAACTCCTCTGCCAGTCGCGCGATAACCGACCATTGCGCCGGGCTGGTATCTTGGGCCTCATCGACCAAAATATGGTCGATCCCGCCGTCAAGCTTGAACAAAACCCATTGAGCCATGGTGCTGTCGGTCAGCAAAGCCCGCGCGCGAAAAATCAAATCGTCAAAATCAAGCCAGCCTTGCTGGAGCTTTCGCCGCTCGTATTCCGGCAAAAAAGCCCGGGCGAACTGATGCAAAGCGCTGGTTTTCTGCGCGGCACCAAGCGCCATCAGGCTGGCTTTTGCCACGCCCACACGCCCCATAAACTGGTGAAACTCCACCAAAAGCTCCCCCAACGCTTCGCCCGCCTTTTTGGTCGGCACGCTGGCATATTTCGGCAGCCCGGCGTTCTCGCCAGTTTTCAACAGCAATGCTGCAAACAGCCGTTCGAGATCATCGCTGGTGGGAGCGTTTACGTTGATCGCCTCAAGCCCGTCGGCCAGCGTTTGCATGGTCGAGGTAAAGCGGCGCAGCACCGGAATGACGCGTGCAAACAGCTCTTTTTCCCCGCCACAAAACGGCAGACGCGGCGCATCTGCGGCGGAAAAATTCGCAGCAAGGTCAAACGAGGCCCAGATTTCCGCGTCGGTTGGTTTGGTGGCAAAAGCTTGTGCGTTACGCGCCAATTCCTGCAACAGCTTGTCAGGATCATCGCCCGACAAATACCGCGCCATCGCGTCAAACGCGGCCACATCAGCACCGTCGGCAAGGCTCTCCAGAATATCCGCACGCAGTTTTTTACCCGCCCGCTCGTCCATTTCCTTGAAGTTCGGCGAGACCCCGGCCTCCAGCGGAAACCGTCGCAACAGGGCCGCACAGAACGAGTGGATGGTCTGGATTTTCAAGCCACCCGGCGTCTCAAGAGCGGCGGCAAACAGCGTGCGCGCCCGCCGGAGCGACGCCGCCTCAAGCGCCTCGCCGCTTTCGCCAAGCTCGGCCAGCATTTTGGTGAGAGCGTCATCGGGCAGCATCGCCCAACTTCCCAGCCGCTCAAACAGCTTGTTTTGCATATGCGAAGCGGCGGCCTTGGTGTAGGTCAGGCAGAGGATTTTCTGCGGCGGCACTCGGTGCAGCAACAAGCGCGCCACCCGATCGGTCAGAACCCGAGTTTTGCCCGAGCCAGCATTGGCCGAAACCCATGTGGAATAGGCCGGATCGGCGGCGCGGATTTGCGCCTTGGTGGCGTCGTTTTGCTCGGTCATGACACCTCCTGCGCGTGAGGCGAATCGCTGTCATCCCACTCTCCCAATCGCGACAGGTGGTCATAGTCGGACTTATCCGTGCGCTTTTCCAGCCGCGAGCGCGCCGTGTATCCGGTGCCGACCAATTGATAGGCACGAATGAGGTCGCGCAGCCCCTGCCACGCCGCGTCAATCATCCGATCGTCGACCTTCAGCGACAGGATTTTCCCGTCAGAGCCAAGGCCGATATACTGCACGTCCGCGACCGCCTCCGCATCGAGATTTTCAAACGCACCACGCTGCGCCATCGCCGCCTCGAGTGGTAATTGCTTGTCAAAATGCTCCACCTGCGGCCCGCTCGGCACCGCGCCGGTTTTATAGTCGTAGATCGCGAGGCCACCTTCAAACAGCCGGTCAATCCGGTCGGCCTTGGCACTCAGAACGAACGGCGGCTCAGCCATCTCGGCGCGGCCTCTGACCTCAAACGCGATAGGCGCGCCTTTGCTTCGGCGCTCATGCTCGCCGCGCGCAAACCACTCCGAGATCCGACCCAGACGCGCCAGCCACAATCGACGGGTGGCAGGCCACGGGGCCTCGGTCTGGAGCACCGAGCTTGCCACCTCCACCAGCGTCGCCGCTGCATCGTCAGGCAAATTGTCCAGCGTCTGCTTCACAAATTCCTCCAGCACCAGATGCACCGCCTGCCCGCGCAGCCGCGCATCCGGCTCGCGTCTGATGGGGTCAAGCGGGCGCAGCTTCAGAATATGGCGCGCATAAATCGTGTAAGGATCGCGGATCAGCGTTTTGATTTCGGTCACCGACAATTTCGTCGGGCGTAGCTTCACCGGCGGACGCGGGGAAGGGCGCTTTTGCGGCTCGAGCGCCAGTCGAGGCCGCTCAAGTGCCGTTGCTAGATCGAGCCAATACTGCCCCCGCGCGCTCATCTCGGCCACGGCATTCTCACCGGTATCACCCAGCCCTGACAGCAGATTTATCAACCTTATCAACCATCTAGAGGCCACGGTTGGCGCATCTGCATCGCGCAAACTACGACTGAGAACCACCTCTTTAGCAGCAATAGCCTGTTGAAAATCATGGGCCGACAGACCGATACGCCGCTCCGGTGCCAACAGGCCCGCCTCGGCGCGCATGGCCCGACTGAGCCACGGGTCAGGCTCTGGCAGTTTCGGCCAAATCCCGTCATTCAGCCCACCCAGAATAACCAAATCAGCACTTTGCACCCGCGCTTCAAGCGTACCCCAGATGGTGATATCAGGATGGGTTGTCACCGGATTTCGCACCTCGCCACGGCCCAAAACCGAGCGTAGCAGCACCACATAATCGCTTGGCAGCATCTCGCCACCCGCATCGGCGCACGCCTCAAGATCGGCAAAAACCCGCGCCGCCTCAAGCCCGTCCGGCATTTGCCAAAGGCGGCTTTCGCTCTCCGTAGGCGCAACCCCCTGCGCCAGATTTTGCGCAATTTCGCGATGTTTTCGCATGTGATCCGCCAGATACAGCGGGCCATCGCTGTCGGTCTGATTAAAACATTTGCGCAGCCAAGCGGCCCAATCGCTCGCGTCACCATCGCCGGTTCGCGCATCTGCCCAAGCGCTGATCTCGGCGAAATCGACAAAAGGCGCACCACCGCGAAGCAACTCAAGCTCCAACTCGCGCGTGCGCAGCAAATGCCGGTTTCGCCCCTCGCCTGCGGAATGGCACACCGGATGTTTCAGCAGGATCAACAGCCCCTCACCGGTCAGGCGCGCCCCGAAAACCTCCGATGTCAGTCGCAGGAAAATCCCCGTCGGACTAAGCGGCAGCGGCTGCCCGGCGCTATCATCAGGCAGGATATTCCACCGAGCCAGCGCCGCCGTCACCTGCCGCGTCAATTGCCGATCAGGCGAGATCAGCGTGGCCTTGCGCCCATCCTCGGCAGCCTTGCGCAAACAAAGCGCAATCGCCAACGCCTCGGCGCGCGGGGTCGGAGCCTCCAGCAGGGTCATACCGCCAGTTGCGTGCAGAGGATCGCCCAGTTTCGGGCCTTCGACCAGCCATTGATCGGTCACCGGAGCCGGGCGCAACGCCAATGAAACAAGACGGTTTCGCAGTGGGTTAGGCGGAGTTGCCCCGCTCCAATTCTCGATCTCGTCAAACTCAAGGCCCATCGCATGAACCCGCTTAACCAATCCGGCTTGGGGATGTTCGGCACCAGTTTCCGGTTGGTCCAAGGCGGCAATCACGGCGTCCGGCAAATCAAAATCAAACCCCGGCAACACCACCGCCCCCTGAGGCAACCGCGCCACCGCCTCCATGAACAAAGCTGTCGCCCCGCGAGAGCCGGTTGAGCCTGCAACAATCACCGGATGCGAGGGCGGCTTTGCGGCCCAACGCGCCGCCAGATGCGCCACCACCAAGCGTTGGCGCGCCTCGGCATCCGGCTCGCTTGTGCCGCCGAAATAGTCGCCAAGGATGTTGAGAACCTTCAGGCTTTGGCCCCAATGCGCCGCATGATTAGCCACATCCAGCCGCGCAAAAACCGACGGCTCAACCCCTTCGCCCTGCATCTCATCCATAAGGCCGGCAAGCTGCTCGGCCAGATCAAAAACCGACGAGCGCGGGGCAAGCTCCGGTGCCTTGTCCAACAGCGCCGCCACCGCTTGAGACAGCTCCAAAAGCCGCCTGAGCGCCGGAACCGCCGCCGCAATATCGCTGCCTAAAACCGGCTCATGGGCCAGATCGGTAATGACCCTGATCTGCGGCAAAAATCCCGGCGGGCCAGCTTGATAAAGCTCCTGCAATCGACGAGCGGTGCGGCGGGTGTTGACGAAAATCTCGACCTTCGCCAGCGCCTCCGGCCCTTGCCCATCGAGCCGCGCGGCAATGCCATCAAGCAGGCATTTGGCAAAATCACAGCCCGGCGGCAGGGCGAAACATCTGGGCTTGTCGCTTGGCTCAAACATCGCGCGCTCCCAACATCGCCTCGGCCGCCGCGATTCCCGCAGGCGTGCCCACATCGACCCAGCCGCCTGCGTGAACCACCCCAAATAGCCGCCCGCACGCAATCATCTGGTCCCAAACCAGATTAAGCGAGAACCGCTCGTCAGCGACCTGCGCCAGCAACCCCGTGCCGATAATCTGCGCGCCGGTAAAGATATAAGACGCCTCTTTTTGGCCCCGAAATCGCGTCAGCCGCCCCACGTGATCCATGCTAAAATCGCCCTGACCCGCGTGGTTTTGACCGGGCGTCTGTGGCACCAGCATCAACAGCGCATCCATGTTTTCCGGCTGCCAACTCGCCGCCAGTTCCAACAACGGGTTTGGCCCCGACCAAACGACATCGGGGTTCAAGGTGAACACCGGATCGCTTTGCAACAGGCCCAGCGCGCGCTTCAGCCCACCTCCGGTTTCCAGCGCCTCGCCTTGTTCATGTGACAGCAAAATATCGGGCCGATCCGCCAGATGTTGCACGATCTTTTCGGCCAAATAATGCGTGTTCACCACCACCCGCCCGATCTTGGCATCCGCCGCCAGCCCCAAGGCTCGATCAAGCAGCGAGGCCTCGCCCACCTTGATAAGCGGCTTGGGCAGCGTTCGCGTCAACGCGCCCATTCGAGTGCCAAACCCGGCCGCAAAGATCATGATCGCCTCGGGACTCATGCGACCTCCCTGATTTTTTGCAGGTTTTGTGGCGTTGGCGGAGGTACATTATCGCGCATAAATTCACACAATCCCGCCAGTTCCGGCCGCGCGAGATCACCCATCAGATACGCCCAAACGCGAGGGATCAGATCGACATAGGCGGGCTTTTTGTCGCGAATGCACAGCCGCGCGAAAACGCCGATGATTTTGAGGTTTCGCTGCGCGCCCAAAGTGGCATAATCGACGAGGAATTTGTCCTCATTCTGCGGGTAAATACGCAAATATCGCGCGATCATCGCCGCCTGTAAATCACGACCCGTATCGCGGCGCGCATCCTGCAAAAGCGACACCAGATCATAAGCGGGATGGCCGATCAAAGCGTCCTGAAAATCAAGCAAACCGACCCGCGCGACACCTTCTCGCGATGGTAGCCACAGTAGATTTTCGGCGTGGTAGTCTCGCAGCACGCAAACTGGCGGACCTGAAAGATTGCCGCAAGCATTGTTGATAAGCTTCTGATATTGCGCCTTTATTTCCGTAGTTACCTCTTGACCAGTGATGGCAGGCATATACCAGTCAACCAGTAAATCGGCCTCTCGCTGGTAAATCTCGGCGCTGTATGGCGGCAAGTCCGGCGAAAAGGATTGCCGGTGAAGATACCCCAAAATATCAATCGCCGCCTCATAAAGTTCGGTCTCCTGATCCGGGTGGTTTTCGCAGACCCGCGCGTAAAGATCGTCGCCAAGATCCTCCATCACGATCAGACCATTTTGGGGGTCGGCGGCGTAAATTTCCGGCGCGCTCAGACCGCATTCAGACAGATAGCGCGCAACCTTCAAAAACGGCCCGATATCTTCGTCGTCAAGCGGTGGCGCGTCCATCAACACCGCCCCCGACAGGCGATCATAGCGCCGCGCCGAGGCGTCCCCCGCTAACGACGAGCGCTTGGCGGCGTCCCAACCGGACGCTTGCAAAAACTCGGCAATTATCTGGTCACGATCAGCCATTCGCCACCTCTGGCGACCGCAAAAACTCGGCCAGCACAGGCCCGACCCAGCACCATTTTTCAGCGCGCGCAGACAGGATCAAACGACGGGTCTCCTCGGCTTTGGTCAACTGAAACTCCAGCGACAGCGCATTGTCTGGCGCTTCCGTGCCGAGTTTTTCCGGCCATTCCACCACGCAAATCGCCGCGTCAAAAGCGTCGATCAAGCCGAGCTCGAACACCTCGTCAACCCCGCTCAGGCGATAAAGGTCGGCGTGCCAGATTTCCAAATCCCCCGCGAAATAGGTTTGCACGAGGGTAAAAGTCGGCGAGGGGATGTCCTCCAGCGCGTCGTGATCGGCCAAAAAACCACCAATCAACGCGCGCGCGAAATGGCTTTTGCCGGCACCTATTGGCCCGCTCAACAACAAGGTGTCGCCCGCCGATAAATGGGGTTTTAACGCCAGCGCCAGCCGCGCCGTCGCCTCGGCGTCCGGCAACTCTAATGTCACTGACCAATAAGATGAATCCATGGGCCATATTTGACCGCAGTTGCGCCTATACGCAAGCCGACCTTAGGCCATTTGGTCGAGTTTTTTGTCCGCGTCTTGAGGCGCACAAGCAGGCCCCGAGAACCGACACAGGATCGCACCGCGCGACAGGGTTTCAAATTCGACCATCAAGCCACTGCCCGAGCTCAGACGCACCGCGCCGGATTTGCTGGTCCGGCTCTGTCGATAATCTGAAAACGCCCGCAGCTCTTGCCAGACCGGGCTGGGACGACAAGCGTTTTTCCAAAATTCAATCGCCTCATCCAGCGACATTCGCGCCAGCATTTCACGCGGATCAATCCCCCACAGCGTGGCGAAAGCGTCGTTTGAGAGGACCAGATCACCATCGGCGGAAAACACCGCAATTGCTTCGCGCAGACTGTCAATCACCGATTGGCAAATCTCCATCTCCGAGCGAAACTGCCGTTGGAGCGAGATCGACGCGGTGATGTCTTCAAACAAAAACGCCACTGCGCCCTCGGGATGGGGCCGTCCGGTCACCTTATAGGTCTGGCCGGTGGGCAACGGCCAATGCTCTTCATAAGTGCCATCCACCGCCGCGCGTTCAAGTGCGGCAATGCGGTCGCGCCAGCTGTTATAATCCTTGGGTTCCGGCAAATGACGATTTTCGCGCAAGCGATCCAGAAAATCTCGCAACGACGGCCGCGCCGTTAACCATTCCGGGCCAAGATCGGTCAGGTCCGACAAAGCCGGATTGAACAGCGCAAGCTGACGGTTACGGTCAAAAATCGCCAAGCCGATGGGCAGGTGGGCGAAGGTTTTGGTCAGGGTCTGGATAAAGTTGCGCAGCGCCTCCTCGGCGCGAACCACCGGATCGGCATGGAGCGCGAAATGCAGGGTTTCCTCGTTGTTCAGCGGATAGGAATATTGCTCAAACCACAGGGGTTTAGGCTGATCGGCGATGTGTAACGAGCAGCGCCCGGCGGTTCTGCCATCGTCGCGAGGCCGAAACAGCGCTGCCACATGGGCATCGGTTTGGCCGGGAAAAACCCTCTCGGCGATATTGGTATAGGCGCGATTGGACCACATAATCTGGCCGCTCTCCTGTTGGCGCCAAACCAGCATGGGTGAGTGATCGACCACCTCGCGCAGCCGTGCCAGTTCGGAAAAGTTACGCTCCATATCGGCCACGCGCAGATCCTCGACCGCAATCTCTTGGGCCGGGGGAGGCAGCAAAGCCGCCATGCCCGGATCACGCAGAGAGCCGAGCGTGACCTGTTTCTCTTCGCGGTTCTGGCGCTGCAACACCCAGCCAAGCCCGTAGATCGCCAGAAAAGCGCTCGCCAGACTGGTCGCCACCATCAGCACAACAAATGTCAAATCCAACGTGATTTCAGGCACTGGGCCACCTCGCGTTTACCACTTTATCAACCGCAGCCGAGCGCCAATCTTCCGCGCCCCCGGTGGCATAGGGTAAATCCCAGAATAGTTAACGAAAGGTTAAATTTTCAGAGGTTCGTTCTTGCCAAGCGGGCCATGCTCTTGATCCGGGTCCTGTTCGATCAATGTCCGGGGCCAAATCACCTCGACAATGGCACCACTACGGGTGGGCATCTCGTCAGACCGCAAAAACGGGTCAGAGCCGTTGACAAAGGTCAGCTCTGCCCCCGAACGCTCCAGCAAGGTCTTGGCGATAAACAGCCCCAGCCCCATGCCCTCGTATTCCGGGCGATGGGTGTCCTCGCCGCCATGGTGCCGCTTGCGCACGAAAGGTTCGCCAATGCGGCCAATCATATCGGCGGGATAGCCGCGACCATCGTCTGAAACGGTCACGGTGATCACCTCTTGGTTCCACCACAGATCAATCCAGACATTGCCAGCGGCGAAATCGACCGCGTTCTGAACCAGATTGCGCAATCCGTGAATGATCTCGGGCTGGCGGCCCACATTTGGCTGCTTTCGCAACGCGCCATCCTTGGGGGCGGCGGTGAAATGGAGGTGCTTGCCGCGACTGCCATGCGGCTCTGCGGCTTCGCGAACAATGGCGGAGATCGGAGCATGGCGCAGCAAGATGTCGTCTTTGCCGGTGCGACCCATATCGCGCAAAATATCGCGGCAACGGTCAGCCTGCTGGCGGATCAACAGCACGTCTTCTAGCAGGTCTTTATGACCCTCAAGCTCGTCTACCAGCTCAGAGCTGACCAGCTTTATCGTTGCCAGCGGCGTGCCAAGCTCATGCGCGGCGGCGGCCACCACTCCGCCAAGATCGGTCAGCTTTTGCTCGCGACTAAGCGCCATTTGGGTGGCAATCAAAGCCTCCGACATGGATTGGGTCTCTAGCGTGATCCGCTGGGCATAGCCGCCTAAAAAGATTACCCCGATCACCAACGCGGCCCAAAACCCGGTGATGAAAATTTTCGGCATTTGCAGAATATCACCGTTTTGCAATCGCAGCGGCTCGTGAAAATTCAGCAAAATGGAAATCAGAGCGATGGCCAGCAAACTGATCACCAAGGTCGATTTCAGGCGCAATGCCGTGGCCGAGATGGTGACAGGCACCAAAATTAGCAGCGAGAACGGGTTGTTCAAGCCGCCGGTCAGATACAGCAGAAACACCAACTGGACCAGATCAAACCCCAGCGTCAGGGTGGCCTCGCGCTCGGACATGAGCTTGTTTTTAGGGTAAACGATGGTCAAAATAACGTTCAGCGCAATCGAGGCGGTGATGGCTGTGATGCTAAGTCGTGGGTTCAAAATAAGCCCAAGCTGAAAGCTCGCAAACATTAGCGCACCGCTTTGCCCAACTATGGCCACCCAGCGCAGATAAATCAGGGTGCGCAGACGAACCCACTCGCTGCGCGCATGTCCGTTGAGCAGATTTCGGGGAACCGTTACCATCCAGGCCCCTCCTCTCGGTTTTCGCCGTCCTGACACCTATAAGGGTAGGCTCAGTGATAAGGGGCCGATACCCCCGGATCAACCGATAGGTTGAGGGCGCGCACGTTCTGGTTTGACCATCCCGTCGGCACGCGGTAGAAAAACCCAAGGTCGAGGGCAAACTGAGGCGGTATCATGACAGAACGGACATTGCGGGAAATCGGCGAGGACAACACGCTGTTGCTGCTTGATGACGACGAGCCATTTCTGCGCCGCCTCGCCCGCGCCATGGAAAAACGCGGCTTTGCGGTCGAGGCGGTGGAAACGGTCGCGGCGGGCAAGGCGGTGGCCACGGCGCGCCCTCCGGCCTATGCGGTGGTTGATTTACGGCTTGAGGATGGCAACGGCCTTGATGTGGTTGAAATTCTTCGGGAAAAGCGCCCCGACGCC